>CAZNVB010000120.1:0-3717 GCA_964576265.1 uncultured Eubacteriales bacterium
GCCTTGAGCCATGGCGTCGCGGGGACAGGAATCCTGGTCCGATCGAAACATCACGGCGAGACGATCTGTCATCCCGTCGAAGCTTCGCCCTCGGGGCTCAAACCGGCTTACCTGTTATTGAAAAAACATCTCCCGATGGCCGGCATCCCTTAAACCGAATGGTTCACAAAGAGAAGATGAGAATCAATCAGCTTCCTCTCCTGCAGAGGGGAGAGGATCGGGAGGGCATCAAAATGAAGAAAATCCCCGTTCTCTCTCGGACGGTGGGGGGATTCTTCTTTTCTATAAGTAGGGAAGAAATCCGGTGGCCGGGATGAAGCTTTGGCAAGAAAGGCGGAGGCTCGACAGACGCGTCGAGACGTTCACCGTCGGCGATGACCCGGAGATCGACCTCGAGCTTGTCGAGTTCGACTGCCGGGCGAGCATCGCTCATACTAAGATGCTTCGCTCGATCGGCGTCCTGAACGCTGCTGAGGCGAGAAGCCTGGAGACAGAGCTCAAGAACATCATCGCCTTGCACCGAAAAAAGAAATTCAAAATTGGGGTTGAGGACGAAGACTGCCATACGGCGATCGAGAATCACCTGACTCGAAGGCTTGGCGCCGCGGGGAAAAAAATTCATGCCGGGCGCTCAAGGAATGATCAAGTTTTGACGGCGATCCGGCTGTGGAGCCGGCTGAAGCTCAGGCAAATCGGGACTCGCCTTCAGGTCTTGGTCAAGACTTTAAATCTCTTAAGCCGGAGATACCGGAACGCGCCGGTGCCCGGCTACACCCATTCCAGGAAGGCCATGCCCTACACGGTCGGGAAATATTTCGCCGCTTTCGCCGACGCGTTTAGGGATGATCTCCGTTTCATCGAATCCGTTTCCCGACTGACCGACCAGAACCCCCTCGGCAGTGCTGCCGGCTACGGGACGACGCTCAAACCGGACCGAGACTTGACGACGCGGCTTTTGGACTTTCGCAAAACACAGCGGAACGAGCTCTATGCCCAAAACAGCCGGGGAAAATTCGAGAGCCTGATCCTCGCTGCCTTGAGCCAGATCATGCTCGACATTCAGAGGCTGGCCTCAGACCTTATTCTTTTCAGCATGGAGGAATTCGGGTTCTTCCGGCTGGCCGACGAGTTTTCGACCGGAAGTTCGATCATGCCGCAAAAGAAAAATCCCGATGTTTTTGAGATCGCACGGGCCAATTTTGCCGTCGTTCATTCCGCTTATCTTCAAGTCATCGAGATCCTGAAAGGGCTGACCTCGGGTTATCACCGGGACCTCCAGAAAACCAAAGAGCCGTTGATCCGGGGGGTCAAGAACACACTGGAGACGCTCCAGATCATGACGCTGGCGCTGAAAGGGTTGCGCGTCGACGTAGCCCGGTGCCGGAGCGCCTGCACGGATGAGATCCGCTCGGCCGCAAGAGCCCTCGATCTCGTTCGCCGCGGGGTTCCTTTCCGTGATGCCTACCGCGCGATCGCCCGCACCGTAGGGGTCAGGTCTTAACATTGATCAAATTTAGATCCAGCCTTGGAATTCGTCGATTGTTGAAACCCGACGACCGCCTCCTGACGCGTTGATGGACGAGGAAGTGGGAATGGGAAGGGCGAACCTTGGTCCCTGCTTCAAATGCCTCCCTTGCCCCGGCGGAGTTTTTCGTAATACCGCTGGTGATAATCTTCTGCTTGATAGAACTCGCTGGCCGGGACGACCTGAGTGGCGATCGGTCGATCGAATGCCCCCGATTGATTAAGGTATTGAATCATTTTTTCGGCGGCGTCTTTCTGCTTGCCGTCATGGTAAAAAATCGCCGATCTGTACTGCGTGCCAATATCCGGTCCCTGCCGGTTGACCTGGGTCGGATCGTGGAAGCGGAAAAAGTGCTGGAGAAGCTCGTTGTAAGTGACGACTGCCGGGTCGAAAATGACCTCGACGGCTTCCGCGTGGCCGGTTTTGTCGGAACAGACCTGCTTGTAGGTCGGATTTCTGACCGTGCCTCCGGTGTAGCCGACTCGAGTGGAGATCACGCCCTTGACTTTATGGAACTTGTCTTCGACGCCCCAGAAGCAGCCGGCGGCGAAGGTGGCGAGGGCGGTGTTTTCCTTCTGAGCGGAGTTTTGCTCCGTGCGGTCAGAGGAAGGAACGAGAGTCTTGCCGGAAGATAAGGATTCTCTTTTGGCTGGAGCCGAAGCATCCTGATTGCAGCTAACGGCGACCGATCGAATTTCTTTTTTGTCAGGAAGATTTATCTCTCCTATTGTTGTTTCCGTCGGCGTCGGCTGGAAATCCAGAGCGACCGAGTTGATACAGAAATGGAGGCCCGTCGGCGGCGGTCCGTCGTTAAAGACATGGCCGAGATGGGAGCCGCAGGCGGCGCAGCGGACCTCAGTCCGGATCATGCCATGAGATGGATCATTGTGAAATTCAACATTTTCGGAATCGATCGGAGCGGTGAAGCTCGGCCAGCCTGACCCGTGGTCGTATTTCGCCGCCGAACGGAAGAGGGGAGTGCCGCAGGCGGCGCAGAAATATGTTCCCTTCTCCTTGTGGTCGTTATATTTGCCGCTGAACGGTCTCTCCGTTCCGGCCTGTCGGAGGACAAGGTACTCCTCCGGTGTCAGGATTTTCTTCCATTCTTTTTCAGTTCTGACGATTTTCTTAATCATCTCCGTCTCCTCCGCTGATTTCGAAATCGGGCCAGGCTCGATTTTAGTAGAAGCCGCGCCGGAAAAATACCCACCGGCGATGGTCAGAGCCAAGATTGAGATCACGGCGGCTCTGTGAAATTGGCTCTTCATCTTGTCTTCCTCTCCTTTCTTTTCATTCTTTAGCTCGACCGCCCGTCTTTCATAATATACTATTCCGATAAATTCTATATATTTAGTATACAATAAAATCGCTTTTTTGGGGAGTCCAAGCAAAATCATTCTAGCCGCTGGCCTGGCCGAAATCCGTCGAACGGGTGAGTCTGGAAACCAAAGCCGAACTCTTCCGCAAGCGAGGGGATATTTCTGCTTGACCTTAGGAATGGGCCGAACGGACAAACTTGGCTGCCGGCAGAGAAGGTGTTCGTTCTCGCCGAAGATTTCGCCTGGGCGCCGAAAGGCCATGAGATCGCGGCCGAACAGTTCAAGCTGCCGTTTGCCGCAAGTCCTACCCCGATCGATATCAAAACGTTGCCCTTGCTTAAGAAAACAGAAAGCGCAAGCCAGGTCGTCGTCTCGGGCGCCGATTTCGAAGTCCGGTTCGACCGCGCCGCCTCCGCGTTCGTCGGCCATTATCGAAGCACGGCCCGCGAGCAGTTTGTTCCCTATGTCAGCCCGCAGGAGAACGGCTATAAAACGGATGTCCGCTGGGTCGCGCTTCTCGACCTCAGTTTTTCCGCCCTTCGCTACACCATCGAAGACCTGACTCAGGAGAAACGTGGATCCAGGCATCCGGTGGACCTTGAGGAGCGCGATTTTGTCGAGGTCAACATCGATTATAAACAGACGGGGGTCGGAGGCGAAGATTCCTGGGGCGCTCGTCCGTATCCCCAGTACACCCTGTTTCCGCAGGACTATTCCTATCGCTTCCGCATCCGGCCGCTTCTCCCGGGTGACGACCCGATGCGGCTGAGCAAACAGCGCTTTGCCCTGGACTGAGAATTTATCTGTCGCTTTCTTTTCGAGCCTCGAGGATTCTCAAAAGCCTCGCCCTGTTGAATCGCTGAACGAGGATGC
>CAZNVB010000121.1:0-6129 GCA_964576265.1 uncultured Eubacteriales bacterium
CCGCTCTCCGAATATATTCCCCCTCTGATATAGACCGTATCCCCTGCCCGTAAAACTGCGTTCGCTTTCCCTACCGTCTTCCAGGCCGTCTGGACCGAAAGACCGTCGTTTGAATCATTGCCTCTCGCTCCGTCGATATAATATTCAGATGCTCTAGCATAGATGCAAGAAAATGCCATTAGCAGGAGAAAAAAATATGTCAATCGAGCTCTCATCCAAGGCTCTAGCGTGCGACTTAGCTTAAATAAACGCTTGGTAATTTATATAATTTCTCATGAAATTGCAAATCTCAATGCGTGTATTAGAGTTGCGTTTCTGACAAGGGTTATTTAGAATAGTAAAGATATACGCAGCTGGAAAACAAGCGTGAGTTTTGCACGCGTGATCCATTGGTTGAGAGGGCCGGCATCATTTTAGGAAAGAAGACGGCAAGAATGAATACAATGAATACAGAGACGGGTATCCGGGAGACTCTGAGGACATTCATTTCCGAGAATTTCCTTCCTCAGTCGGGGGTCGATTCTTTTCGAGATCCGGACTCTTTCATGGAAAAAGGAATCATCGACTCTACAGGCGTTCTTGAGCTGCTTGAGTTTATCGAAGAGAAATTTGGCATCAAGGTAGAAGACGAGGAAGTCGTGCCTGAGAATCTCGATTCTCTTGATAAGCTGACGGCCTTTATTTGCAGGAAAAAAAGTGATGTTAGTCCATGAATTTCTGGAACTCAGTGCCGACCGTCAGCCGGACAAAATCGCTCTCATTGTCGGAGACAAAAGGCTCAGCTATCGTCAGCTTGAGCACGATTCGAATTGCCTGGCTAACGCCCTTATGGCCGGAGATCTCAAAAAGCAGGATCGAGTTGCTGTTCTCGTGGAATCATCCGCCGAAGCGGTTATCTCTGTTTTTGGCATCCTCAAGGCCGGAGGGGTCTTTTCGGTTATCAATCCTCAGGTTAAGGCCAGAAAAGTTGAATACATCCTCAACGATTGTCAGGCCCGCGTTCTGATTACGGATCAAGCCCATTTAGCGGAAATATCTTTGATCAAAGCACAGTGTCCTTTTCTGAAGAGAATTGTCCTGGTCGACGCGGCGACGGAGCAAGATCGGAAAATCTTCCCAGGTCTGGAGTCGTGGCCGGATTTTCTGGCTGAGTCTCAAGCAACCCGGCCAAAAAAACGGTGCATCGATATCGACCTGGCCAGCTTGATTTACACTTCCGGTTCAACAGGAATTCCCAAAGGCGTCATGCTGACGCACCTCAACATGGTCTCAGCCGCTAACTCAATCATCACCTACCTAGAAAACACAGCCGACGATATCATCCTGGACGTTTTGCCTTTGTCTTTCGATTACGGCCTCTATCAGGTTCTGATGGCGTTCAAATTCGGCGGATCGGTTGTTCTGGAGAAATCGTTTCTCTATCCTTACCGAATCATCGAACTTCTGATAAGAGAAAAAATCACCGGCTTTCCGATCGTCCCGACAATCGCCGCTATCTTGCTTAAATTAAAAAATCTAGATAAACACGATTTTCCCGATTTGCGCTATATTACGAATACGGCCCAGGCGCTTCCGCCCCGACATATCTCTGAGCTCCGCAGAATTTTTCCCCAAGCCAAGATCTTTTCAATGTACGGCTTGACGGAGTGCAAACGCGTTTCTTACTTGCCCCCGGCGGAGATCGACCGGCGGCCGAAGTCTGTCGGAATTGCCATGCCCAATACCGAAGCCTATATCGTCGATGAGGCGGGCAATAGAATCGAGGAGCCCTGGACGACAGGCGAACTCGTCGTCCGGGGAGCAAATGTGATGAGGGGTTATTGGAACCTGCCGGAAGAAACGGACAAAGCTCTCAGGCCCGGCCCAATTCCGGGTGAGAAGGTTTTGTTTACGGGAGACCTTTTTCAGATGGACGAGGAGGGATTCCTATATTTCGTCTCTCGCAAAGACGACCTGATCAAAGTTGCGGGCGAACGAGTGAGCCCTAAAGAAATTGAAAATGTCCTCTGTGAGATCGAGGATGTGTCCGAGGCTTGCGTTGTTGGGGTTGACGATGAGGTCTTGGGACAGGCGATCAAGGCCTATCTGGTGCTTAAAAAAGATTCGGTTCTCAAAGAAGAAGATATCTTACGCTTTTGTTCGAGAAATCTTGAAAATTTCATGATCCCCAAATACATCGAATTCCGCGAGGAATTGCCCAAATCGGCTCACGGAAAGATCAATAAGACGAGCTTAAAGCAGAGATCGCTATGACTTTCTTTTATTGAAAAAATGATCTTCCATAAAGATATTCTCCATTTGGACTGCGATAAAGAGCGAACAAGGATCTGCGAGTTTATCCGACAGCAATCTCTGAGGATGAGGCGCGGCGGGGCTGTCATCGGTTTGAGCGGCGGAGTTGATTCAGCGCTCAGTGCGGAGCTCTGCGTTTCAGCTTTAGGAAAAGATCATGTTCTCGGGCTGATCCTGCCGGAAAAGGAATCGAATCCCATCAGCCGAGAGTACGCCCAAAAACAAGCTGTGAAGCTTGGGATTGATGTCGAAATCATCGACATCACGCCGATCCTCGAAGCTTTCGGAACATATAGAAAACGCGATGAATTCGTGAGTCGAGTGTTCCCTGATTATCAATCTCACTGGCGCCTGAAGCTTACGCTGCCCCCGAATCTCTTGGAAAGGGATGCGTTCAATTTTTTTACTTTAACTGTTGATGACGGCAAAGGAATGACGAAGTCGGCCCGTCTGAAAAAGGACATTCTCAATGGGATTGTCGCCGCCACGGATACGAAGCAGCGAACGAGGATGATGCACCTGTATTATTTTGCCGAAAAGACGAACTATTTTGTCTGTGGAACGACGAACAGAAGCGAAGTCATCCAAGGGCTTTTCGTCAAATACGGGGATGGCGGAGTGGACATCGAGCCGATCGCTCACCTTTATAAGAGCCAAGTTTTCCAGCTGGCCCAACATTTTGGTGTCCTTCCCGAAATTCTGGCGAGAAGGCCGAGTCCCGATACGTTCAGCCTGACGGTGAGCGATGAGGAATTTTTTTTTCGGATGCCGTTTGAAACACTTGATCTTCTTCTCTTTGCTTGGGAGAATGGAATCCCGATCGTCGCGGTGGCTAAGGAAATGGGTCTGCTGGAAGAGCAGGTTCAAAGGGCCTTTCGCGATTTTAGCTCAAAATACTCAGCCACTCGTCATCTTAGGGAATTGCCGCCTTCCCTTTTGAAAATGGGGAGAACGGACGAACAAGACATGGAAAGAAAAAGAAAGGAATGAGCCGATGAGGCTTTGTGTGAAATGCGTTCTTCCCGAAAATTTTCCGGGAATTCGGTTGAACAAGGCTGGCCTCTGCCAGTATTGCCTTCAATCAAGAGCAGACGGGCGCCTGCAGATCAATAAAAAGCGCTACCGGGAACGATTTGAATCCCTGCTCAGCGAACATGCGGGCAAGAGCGGATATGACGCCCTGATGTCTTACAGCGGAGGAAAGGACAGCACGTATACCTTGTCGCTTCTTCGCCAGGAGTACAGGCTAAATGTCCTGGCGGTGACGTTCGACAACGGATTCCTTCCGGATCAAACATTCAGAAATATCCGGCGCATTACCGAGAGCCTCCACTTTGATCATCTCTTTTTCAAAGCGCGTTTTGATGTCCTCCGGGAAATCTTTTCTGGTTGCACGAGGGAGGATATCTATCCTGCGACAACCTTGCGTCGGGCGAGCACGATTTGCACGTCATGCATGGCCATTGTCAAGTTTTTTTCTCTCCGCACAGCCCTTGAGAAACAGATTCCGTTTATCGTCTTCGGCTGGTCACCGGGCCAAATCCCCCTGTCTTCGGCGATCATGAGAAACAATCCCCAGATGGTTCGAGCGATGCAAAGAGCTCTTTTTGAGCCTTTGGCGAAGCTTGTTGGGGACAGAATCAAACCCTATTTTTTAGAGGAATACCACTACCGGAATGCCTCCTCCTTTCCGTTCAACATCAGCCCGTTGGCCTTTCTTGACTATGACGAAAAAAATATCCTGGCACATGTTCGCCGATTAGGATGGGACCCTCCGGCGGAGGTCGATGCGAACTCGACCAACTGTCTCCTCAATTCGTTCGCCAATGTGGTCCACAGGCAAAAGCACGGCTTTCATCCCTATGTTTTTGAGCTGGCTAAGCTTTGTCGGGAAGGATATCTGACCCGGGAAGAAGCTTTGGAGAAACTCCATCAGCCGGAAGACCAACGCACGGTGGATCGAGTCAAAAAAAAGCTGGGCTTATAATTCGGATGCTTTAAAGCCCCGCCAGAAATTGAATCGAACCGTTTTCTTTTTTAAAAAGGCCAATCGTGGTTGGAAGAAATGAGATGCTTAAGGGGAGGGAGTTGCCCAAAGAAAGCTTATTTTTTTATTAGGAAACCACAAACCTTCCCGATAAGCGAAAGCCGGGATCTCCTATCCGAGTTTACGTATTGATCTTGCTCCAGACGCCGTCTTTCCACAGCCAGAATCCCAGTGAACCAAAATTTACCATGATCTCATCCTGATTGTCTCCATCCACATCGCCTGCAACCATAGATTCAGAATCTGCGCCGCTGATTTGGACCCAAGCGCCGCCATCCCACAGCCAAAGCCCGAGCTCACCAAAGTCCGCCGTCATTTCTATTTTGGCATCACCATCGACATTGGCTCGAATCATGAAATCCGCATTTACTCCGCTCAGTTGAGTCCATGCTCCGCTATCCCAGAGCCATAGACCTGTTGACGAAAAATCGCCAAACACCTCATCATCCCCGCTGTTGTCCACATCGCCGGTGATCATAAAATCCGCATTCACCCCGCTCAATTGCGCCCAGCCTTCGCTTTGCGACCATAACCACAGACCGATCGGTCCGAAATCGCCGATGAGTTCCTTGCCCCCGAGTCCATTCGTATTTCCAAAGGTCACATGATTCGTATTCAGCCCGCTCAGCTGGGTCCATGCTCCAGAATTCCAAATCCAAAGTCCCAGCGCGTTGAAATCTCCGATGATCTCCTCTCCGCCGCTTCCGTCCAGGTCTCCGCAATACACGTCGTCAGCGTTCACACCGCTGATCTGAGTCCAGACTCCTCCGTTATAGAGCCACAATCCTGCCGCGCCGAAGTCACCGACCACTTCATCTGTCCCGTCGGCATTGACATCGCCGGAGGCCAAGGCTTCCACATTGAGCCCACTAAGCAGGCTCCAGGTGCCTCTGCTCCAAGTCCAAAGGCCGGAGGCTCCGAGATCGGCCAGGATCTCATCGGCGTTATCGCCTTCAGTGTCTCCAGCAATGAGGTTTTCAGGATTTTCCGAACTGATTTGAGTCCATGTTCCGGCATTATAAAGATAGACGCCTGCTGTCCCTAAGTCCCACGCGACTTCGTCATCTCCGTCCCCATCGAAATCGCCAACAACGGCATAGGTAGGCGGGCTGGCCGCATAGTCCTGGTCGGCCTGGTTGGAGGTGACGTTGGTGTAAGTTCTGGAGGGCGGGGTGAAGGTATAGCCGGCGAGAATCGGAGTCGCCGTCCCCGAGAACCCGTAATCAACCGTGGCCGTGTAGAAACCGGAGGCGTTGGTTACGGGGTTCCCCGGTAGCCCGCTCATGACAACGTTGGCCAGACTGACCCCCCGGGCCGTTATCGTCCCGGAGATGCTGATCGTAAGCAAACTGGCTGTATAGTCCTGATCTGTCTGGTTGGTAGTGACGTTGGTGTAAGTTCTGGAAGGCGGGGTGAAGGTATAGCCAGCGAGAGTCGGAGTCGCCGTCCCCGAGAAGCCGTAATCAACCGTGGCCGAGTAGAAGCCGGAGGTGTTGGTTACGGGGTTCCCCGGCAGCCCGCCGATGACGACATTGGCCAGGCCTACGCCTCCCGCTGTGACCGTTCCGGAGATCGTGTACGTAAGCAGGCTGGCCGTATAGTCCTGGTCGGTCTGGTTGGAAGTGACGTTGGTGTAAGTTCTGGAAGGCGGGGTGAAGGTATAGCCGGCAAGAGTCGGAGTCGCCGTCCCCGAGAAGCCGTAATCAACCGTGGCCGAGTAGAAGCCGGAGGCGTTGGTTACGGGGTTCCCCGGCAGCCCGCCGATGACGACATTGGCCAGGCCTACGCCT
>CAZNVB010000122.1:0-4531 GCA_964576265.1 uncultured Eubacteriales bacterium
GCGTTTTTCGAGAGATACGGTCATGAGCAGAAGAGCGAATGATGTCGTCGTCGTCGGGTTTGCGCTGTTTGCCATGTTCTTCGGCGCCGGGAACCTGATTTTTCCGCCCTTCCTGGGCTTTCTTGCCGGGTCGATCTGGCCTGTGGCCCTGCTCGGCTTCCTGATCACCGGCATCGGCATGCCGCTTCTCGGAATCATCGCCTCGGCCCGCGCCGGCGGCTCGGTCGAGCATCTCGCCGGCCGAGTGGGCTCGGGTTTTGCCCGTGTCCTGAGCATCGTCGTGATCCTGGCCATCGGGCCGCTCCTGGCGATTCCGAGGACGGCGGCCACGACTTTCGAGATGGGCATCCGTCCCAACCTGCCCTGGGTAAGTCCGGCGCTCGGCTCGCTCATCTATTTCGCCATCACCCTCTTTTTTGCCCTGAATGAGTCGAAGGTGGTCGATAAGATCGGGAAAATCCTGACTCCTTTCTTGATCGCGACGCTGCTTCTGATCATCCTCAAAGGGATTTTTTTGCCGATCGCCGCACCCATCAAGGGAAGTCTCGCCACGCCTTTTTCCTCCGGTTTTCGCGAGGGCTACCAGACCATGGATGCCATGGCGTCGATCGTCTTTGCCGAGATCATCATTGCCGCTCTCGTTTTCAAGGGGTATGCCGGAGTCACCGACCAGATCAAACTGGCGTCGCTTGCGGCGGTCGTCGCGGCGTCCGGGTTGGGTTTTGTCTACGGCGGATTGATGTACCTGGGGGCCACTTCGAGAAGCGTTTTTCCGGCCGGGATTGAGCGGACCTCCCTGCTGATCGGCATCGCCCAGGGCATTCTCGGCAGCGGCGGAAAGGTCGTTCTTGGCTTAGCGGTCTCTCTGGCCTGCCTGACCACGTCCATCGGACTGACGGCGACTGTCGGCGACTATTTCAGCAACATCACGAAAGAGAAGCTGACCTACAAAGCGATCTGCATCGCGACCGTCGTTTTCAGCGGTGTCTTTGCCACCGTTGGCGTCACCCGGATCGTTCAGATCGCTGTGCCGCTCCTGGTCCTTGTCTATCCGATTGCCATCTGTCTCATCCTCCTGACGATTTTCGGGCGGCGGAGTCTTCATCGGGCGGTCTATATCGGTGCGATCGCCGGCGCCCTGGCGACGAGCGTATTTGAGGCTTTGACCTCGGCCGGCGTGCCTGTCCTCGCGGCCAATAATATCATCAATCAGATCCCCCTGGCGAAAGCCGGATTTTCCTGGATTTTGCCCGCCGCAGGTGGAGCCATGATCGGCGCGGTCGTCGCCGGGCTGGGACGCCGGCCTCATGGCTCATGAGATGCCCTTATTGAAAAGAGCGAGGAAATCGCCTATATTTGGTATGCCCTGCCGGAGTGGCGGAACTGGCAGACGCGCTGGACTCAAAATCCAGTGGACCGCAAGGCCCGTGTGGGTTCGATTCCCTCCTCCGGCATGTCTTATTCCTTGATTTTCGAGTGAGTCCAAGACATCCTTAGCCGTTCCGGGGATTTCGGCCAAGATAACAACCGAACTTGGAGAGATCGTCCATTCCGTCTTCCTCGCCTGGTCTTCGGCCCGCGCCGTCTCATCTTTGATCTGCCCGGGGACGGGAAGTCCGGATCGAATGTCGGTTTCCTGCAAAGAAGGGATTTGCCTGCCAGGGAGAGGAAGTCGGGGTTCTAAGTGAGATCAGTGCATACATAGTCCCCCTCGCGAGCCCCAAGAACGGAGATGACGTCCGGAACTCAAACCGCCCGGATCTCGAGGGAAGCGCAGGCGCGGTCCTCCAGGAGTTTTTCCAGCGGGCTGTATTTCGAGCAGCGCATCAGGAGGACGGCGATCTCTTCACGGAGCATCCTTCGGGCTTCTTCCCTAGTTTTTCCGACGGCCCAGAGATCCAGACAGGGACAGGAATAGAAAAAATGCCTTGGTTGGGTCTGGCTTTCCATGCAGCCGAATTCTTTCATCCCAGCTCCTTTTGTTCCCGGTCGTTCTTTTCCGGCCTTTTTGCCGCACCGTCCGGATCCATCTCTTCGAGAAACACTTGTTTTTTCTCTTCTCATTTCTGTATACGCTCGGTTCGAGGCAGGCGTTGCAGTCTGTTTGAAGATAAAAAAAGAATTTTGGCCCGCCGGCTATCTGGCGGGATCGGCCGCGGCGGTGTATAATTGGGGACTTAAAAAATGGGCGTTCTCGTTTCTGCCAGGGACCTGCGAAAAACATACGGCGAGCTCACGGCCGTCGACGGTATCTCCTTCGACATCCGGGAGGGCGAATGTTTCGGCTTCCTGGGGCCGAACGGCGCCGGAAAGACCACTACGGTCCGGATGATCCATTGCGTTTCCCCCGTGACATCGGGCACGCTTCTTGTCAACGGCCTGGCTGCGCATGTCGACAACCGCGAAATCAAGAGGATGACCGGCATCATCCCTCAAGAAATCACCCTGGACGTCGACCTGACCGTCTATGAAAACCTCGTCATCTTTGCCCGTTTCTTCGATATCCGGAGGCGAGAAGCAAAAAGGCGGATCGCCGAGCTCCTCCAATTTGTTGAGCTCGAGGCCAAGAGGTCCAGCAAAATCAACGAGCTTTCCACCGGAATGAAGCGCAGGCTCCAGGTGGCCAGGGCTCTGCTCAACCAGCCCAGGCTCATCGTCGCCGACGAGCCGACCACAGGCCTGGATCCTCAAGCCCGGCACCTGATCTGGCAGAGGCTCCGCCAACTCAAAGCTCGGGGCACGACACTCATTCTGACGACCCAATACATGGAGGAAGCCCAGCAGCTCTGCGACCGAATCGTCATCATGCACCAGGGGAAAATCCTAAAAGAAGGGATTCCGTCCAGGCTGATCGCAGACGAGATCGGCAGGGAGGTTGTCGAGATCCGCGTTCCGCCGCAGAAGGACGAGGAACTTCTCGCTGAGCTGGCTTCATTTTCCTGCGGGCACGAGCGGGTCGGAGACACGCTCTATTTCTATTGCCAGGACGGACGGGATTTGATGAAAAAGCTCGTGGCCATCGATCTTTCAGACTATTTAACCCGGCCGGCGACTCTGGAGGACGTGTTCCTCAAACTCACCGGCAGGAGCCTCCACGAATGAACCTTTCCTACCGGGTTTCCTACGTTTTTCTGCGCAACCTCCTTTCCTATAAAAGGTTCGTCGTCCCGACATTCCTGGTCAGTCTTGTCGAGCCGCTGTTCTATCTTGTCACGTTTGGCATCGGGATGGGAGCCTATATCGGCTATTTCGGCGGGAAACCCTATCTTTACTTTTTAGTTCCCGGAGTCCTGGTTTCGTCGGTCATGCTGTCCTCGACATTCGAATGCCTGTATGGAACGTTCGTCAAGATGGTCCACGAGAAAATATACGATTCGCTGATCGCCACCCCCGTGTCGGTGGAAGACGCCGTGGCCGGCGACATCGCCTGGGGCGCGTTCCGAGGCCTGGTCAGCGGGACTCTGATGATGACCGTGGCGATTCTGATGGGCGTCTTTCCGGTTTCCGTCGCCAGTTTGCTGCTTCTCCTCGTCCTGATGGTCTTCATCGGCTTCCTGTTCGGTTCCCTGGCCATGATCGTCACCTCGGTTTCGCCGAGCTTCGATTTCTTCAATTATTATACCGAGCTCGTCATCACTCCGATGCTCTTTTTCTCCGGCGTTTTCTTTCCGCTGGACAGGTTTCCGGCCTGGATGAAAACGCTGGCCGAGTTTATGCCCCTGACCCATGCGGTCAAAATTTCCCGAGCCGTTTTCTCGGGCGAGCTTCACCCCGGGCTGATCTGGAATTTTCTGATCATTTTAGCGCTGGAAACGATCGCCTTCTTCATCGGCCTCAAATCCATGAAGAGGCGCTTGATCAAGTGAGCTTCGATCAGGCAGCGAGGACCCGGCGGTGGCCTTCCGCTTCTTTTGTTCTCCGGTTTTTGCTAATATTCTTGGCAGCGGAGATTCGCTTCGCTCATTGAGATCAAAGACGGCGGATGAACTCTCTTAGAGTCAAAAGCGAGCTCGGCGAGATCGCCCGAATCCGGGAATTCTTACGCCAGAATCTGGGTGTCTTCAGACTCAGCGAAGAGGATTATTTCAAAATCGAGCTGGCTCTGGTCGAGATCTGCACCAACGTCGTCCGTTACGCCTATCCTGGGACAAGTGGCGAACTGACGGTCCGGGCTTGGGAAGAAGATCGAAAATTTTATCTCGAAGTCCGGGACCGCGGTGTTCCCTTCGATCCCCGCCTCGTCAAGCGACCGCGCTTCAAAGAAATGGTCAGCCAGAATCAAAAGGGAGGACTCGGGATTTTCCTCGCTCGGCGGCTGATGGATGGATTTTTCTACCGTCGGGAAAACGACGAGAACGTTTTGACCATGTACAAGAAGCTGGCCCGGCCGCGGCCCAAGTCTCAGTAAAGGACTTCGGCCTCTCCGTTTTGCTGGATCAATTTTTCGATTTCCTTGATGATCAGTTCCTTGCGGGCCAGAACGGCGCTGATTTCGTCATCCGTCAGGTAATCTCCGACCAACCCCTTGATG
>CAZNVB010000123.1:0-23722 GCA_964576265.1 uncultured Eubacteriales bacterium
GCTCGATCGAGGAAGGACGAAGGCTCGGCCGGGCGGCTCTCGATCTCGGCCTGAGAGAAATTTTGGCGCTCGATGAGATTCCGGACGAAGCCATGCTCCTGACGGTCTCGGCCGTCGGTGCGCCCTCGGCGGGAAGCGAGCTCCTTCGGCCTGAAGACTATATCCGGGCCGTCGAGTTATTCAGGGAAAAAACCGGAGCTCGAATCGACGGCCTGATCTCGAGCGAAGTCGGGGCACTCGGAGCCGTGAACGGCTGGATTCAGTCCGCCGCCCTCCGCATTCCGGTGATCGACGCCCCATGCAACGGCCGGGCGCATCCGCTGGGACTGATGGGTTCGATGGGGCTCGATCGGCAGGGCGATTATATTTCCTGCCAAGCGGCGGTCGGCGGAAGCCGGGAGAAAGGAAACCGTGTCGAGGAGTTTTATGCGGGGCCTTTGGCCGAAGTCTCGATCAGGGTGCGGCAGGCGGCGGTGAGAGCGGGCGGGATGGCGGCCGTGGCCAGAAACCTCGTTCCGGCCGCTTATGTCCGGAAGAACGGAGCGCCCGGAGCGATCATGAGGGCGATCGACCTGGGTCGTGTCATGGCCGCCTGCCGAACGTCGGGCCCGAAATATTTTTTCCGGACCCTCTACGATTTTCTCGGTTGCGATTTCATCGTCAGGGGAAAGGTCGCTGCGGTCTTCCTGGAGACAAGAGGCGGGCTGGATGTGGGGTTCGTCCGCCTCAGGACGAGGAATTTTGGTTATGAGCTGACGTTCTGGAACGAATACATGACTGTGGAGAGAGAAGGAGTCCGGATCGGGACTTTTCCGGATCTGATCATGACTCTTGATGCCCGGACCGGAGATCCTCTCACGAGCGCGAGCATCAAGGAGGGAAAGGACGCCGTGGTTCTTGTCGTGCTTTCGGAGCAGTTGAGGCTCGGCGCCGGGATGAGGGACCGTAATCTCCTCCGCCGAGTGGAAGAGGCCGTCGGCAAGGAAATTCTAAGGTTCAGAAGAACGGGTTGAGATGAGCCTGAAGGTCGGTTTGGTGACGATCGGCGAATCGCCGAGAGAAGATGTCGTTCCTGAAATCATGATGCTTCTTGAACGCCAAGCCGAGTGCCTGATCAAGGGGGCTCTGGACGGTTTGAGCCGGAAGCAGAGGGAAAAACTCCGGCCGGGAAAGACGGATTTCGGGCTGATCACAAGGCTCAAGGACGGATCGACGGCCGTCGTCGGCCGGAAGAAGATCTTTCCTCTTTTGAGAAAAAAGATCGCCGAGTTCGAGTCTCTGGACGTTCGGCTTGTCGCCCTTCTCTGCACCGACAAGTTCCGCCGGCTGGGCCGGAAATTCGGCACGAGCGGAGTCGTCCTTCATCCATATCGGATTCTCAGGTCCGAAGTCGCGGAGCGTCTGAAAGAAGGAGCGCTCGGTGTTTTTGTGCCTCTTGAGAATCAAAGGAAAGAGGCAAAAAAGAAGTGGGCAAAAGCCGGGCGAAGGGTTGTTGTCGAGGCCCTGCATCCTTATGTTAAGGCGGGGAAAGACCTCGAAGAGATCGAAAGAATGAGAAAAGGGAGGATCGGTTTGATCGTCCTTGATTGCATCGGCTACTCGGGAAAGACGAAAGTCAGGATCGAGCGCTTGGCCGGCGTGCCGGTCCTTTGGCCTCGAGAGAGCCTGGCGAACGAGATCAGGAAGTGGATCGACGCCCGTGAAAGGAAGAGGAATAATAATCTGGAGGAGGGGCATGGCGTTAAAACAGGTAATGGAAATCGCCGATTTTCTTGATCGGCCGAAGATCGATCTGCCGGCGCTCGAGAGTTTTTTTATTCAGCGCGGCCTAAAAGCGGAGGATTTCGAGTCTCGAAGAATCAAGGGCAGGAAGGGAGAAACGGACTTCGTCAGGATCCGCATTCCCGGGAGAAGGGGAAAGCTCAGCCGAAGAAGAACGCCGGCTCCGACCCTCGGGATCATCGGCCGGCTCGGCGGGGTGGGTGCCCGGCCGCACCGACTCGGCCTGGTTTCGGACGCCGACGGCGCGATCGCGGCTTTGGCTACCGCCCTAAAGCTTGTCGAGATGAGAACCCGCGGGGATATTCTCGAGGGCGACGTGATCGTCGCCACTCACCTTTGCCCACATTCTCCGGTGATCCCTCATGAGCCCGTCTCTTTCATGGGTGCGCCTCTGTCCATGGCCGAGATGAACCGGTTGGAGGTGGACGCGGCCATGGATGCCATACTGTCCATCGACACGACAAAGGGAAACCGCGTCATCAACCGGAGGGGGTTCGCCATCTCGCCCACCGTCAAGGACGGCTATATCCTGAGGGTGAGCGAAGACCTGCTGGACATCATGCAGAACGTGACGGGCCGGCTTCCCGTGGTCTTCCCCATCGCAACTCAAGACATCACTCCGTACGGAAACGGCGTCTATCATCTCAACAGCATCATGCAGCCGGCGACAGCCACCCACGCTCCTGTCGTCGGTGTCGCCCTGACGACGGAAGTCGCCGTCCCGGGCTGCGCCACCGGAGCCAGCCATGAAGTCGACATGGCGATGGCGGTCCGGTTCTGTGTCGAAGTGGTGAAAGCGTTCGGCGCGGGCGATTGCGCTTTTTACGATGAGGTGGAATTCAGGAAGCTTGTCGCCCTCTACGGTTCGATGGAGCACCTGAAAAATCCCGGCCGATCGAGAAAAAGAAGGAAAGGATAAGGAAAACGATGAGCCTTTCCCAGCGGCTTGCCGCGTGCGGCTTTCCCTAATTAAAGAAGGCGGGAAGACATGGTCTGAAGGTTCTGCCGGATCTCGTAGGGAAGACGGTGGCCGAACCGGTCGAGGAAATTCTTGATGTCCTCGATTTCCTCCCGCCATTCGCCGGGCCGGACTTCGAAGAGCTTCGACAAATTCTCCTTCGGGAGATTCAGGCCGTCCGTGGGGAAACTTTTTAGGTCAGGCACAAGGCCGAACGGCGTCTCTTGGGCCTCCGCCCGTCCGTTGACCCGGTCGATGATCCACTTCAGAATGCGGATATTTTCCCCGAACCCGGGCCAGAGGAATTTCCCCCGTTCATCGAGACGAAAAGCGTTCATGGCGTAAATTCGGGGCGGCCGGGACATCAGCCGGCCCAGGTTGATCCAGTGGCGGAAGTAGTCGCCCATATTGTAGCCGCAAAAGGGCAGCATGGCCATCGGATCGCGGCGCAGCACGCCGACCTGGCCCGCGGCCGCGGCCGTCGTTTCCGAGCCCATCCTCGCGCCCATGAACACTCCGTGCTCCCAGTTGAACGCCTCGCTGACAAGAGGAATAAGATGAGACCGCCTCCCGCCGAGAATGATCGCCGAAATGGGAACGCCTTTCGGGTTGTCGTATTCTTTGGAAAGCGTGGGGCAGTTGTAGAGCGAGACGGTAAATCGCGAATTCGGGTGAGCGGCTTTTGTGCCCAGCGACGGATCCCACGGCCGTCCCTGCCAGTCGAGCAGATGGGACGGCGGCTTTTCATCCAGCCCTTCCCACCACGGCTCGTTGGTCTCCGTGTTCAGGGCGACGTTGGTGAAGATCGTGGGGTAGAAATTCGAGGCCTTGAGCGTTCGGATCATGTTCGGGTTCGTCTTCATCGAAGTTCCCGGCGCGACCCCGAAATATCCCGACTCGGGGTTGATGGCGTAAAGACGGCCGTCGGGTCCGATGTTCAGCCAGGCAATGTCGTCGCCGAGAGTCCAGACCTTGTATTCCGGCAGGGCGGATTCGAGCATCGCCAGGTTGGTCTTGCCGCAGGCCGAGGGCATGGCCGCCGTGATATAGGTCACGTTGCCTCTTAAATCCTCGACGCCCATGATCACCATATGCTCGGCCAGCCAGCCCTGTTTGTATCCCAACCAGGAAGCGATGCGCAGCGAGAAGCACTTTTTCCCGAGCAGGGCGTTGCCGCCGTAGCCCGAGCCGATGCTCCAGACCAGGCTTTCTTCGGGGAAATGCATGATGTAACGCTTGTCGGGGTCGAAGTCGCCGACCGAATGGATGCCCTTGACGAAGTTGTCGCTCTTGCCGATTTTGCCGAGAATGTGCTTGCCCAACCGGGTCATGATTCGCATGCTGACGGCGACGTAGGAGACATCCGTCAACTGGACGCAGGCTTTGGCATAGGGCGAATCGGGATGGCCCATCATGTAGGGGAGGACGTACATTGTCTTGCCGCGCATGGCGCCCCGGGAAAGCTTGGTCATCAAAACTTTAGCCTCTCGGGGCGACATCCAATTGTTGTTGGGACCGGTGGCCTCGCGGTCGGAGTGGCAGACATAGGTGAGATGCTCGGTGCGGGCGACATCGGTCGGGTGACTGCGATGGAGATAAGCCTTGGGCCAGATCTTCTGGTTGAGTTCGCGGAAGACGTCGTGCTCGACGATTTTCTCCTCCCGCATGCCCATCTCGATGATCCGACGGGCTTCTCCCTCCGAGCCGTCGCACCAATAAATGTGCTTCGGCTCGAAGAGCCGGGCCTGCTCTTCCACCCATTTTTCGACCGCTGTCGTCATGAATCCATCCTCGTCTCCGAAGGGGGTTTCATTGTAGCAAAAATCGAGGCAAAGGGAAGCCAGCTGGCAGGGAATTCCCTGGCGGGTCCTAAAAAACGACGGCGCAGGATCCCGTGATCTCCGGGTTCTTCCGGTCTCTGACCGTGATGACGAACTCCTCTCCCTTTTTAAACCCGGGATTCTTGAAATAGAGCTTCGTCCTGAATCCGATCATACCGGAAAAAGAACCTTCGTCGGTCAGGCGCTGCTCCCGGCCGAGGATGGAAAAGAAATCGTATTCCCAGGGAAAATAAAAGTTCCGCAATTCGGAAAGGATCAGGGTTTCTTTCCCCAGGCTGTTGTAAATCATGAGATCGCTCTGAGCGGCCCGGTATTTTTTGCGCCATTCCTCATAAGAGGGCATCTTGATTTCTTGGCCCTTATAGATCAGAGCGACGTCGTCGCGGTGGATGGACAAACTCTGGTAGGCGGGAGCAACGAAAAACGCCATAAACATCACGTACGGGCTTTCCATCTTCTGAGCGGCGAGCGCAGCGTCGATGACGACCGTGATCTCGCCCTCCCGGCTGAGAAAAACTTTCTGGCCCAGTTCAATGGTCTGTGCGGGCAGGGCGGCGGTTAGAAAAAGGGCGCTCAGCAGAGCCGAAATCGCGAATTTCATGAGTCCTCCCGTTGAAGATCGAAACGCTGAGCATTCTTTCCCAGCGGAATCTCTTCTTATATTTTATTTTAAATTTTATCCGGCAAAATGTCCAGGATCAACACATGACCGAAAACGCGAATCGATGATCGTTCCCGGGCTATCCGTTTTTCGAGAGCCAGAGGAACGGAAATGCCCAGGATGAACATGAAGATCGGAATGATCATGTCGACATAAATGAAGCCTTTGACGCCGGCCGCTTCGGAACGGAAGGGCTTCGATGACATGGCCATAGTTTTTTCCATTCCGGCCGTTAAGTCAATGGAATCATAGGGCCCGGGTCGGCTCAAGGAGTCCAAAAAGATCTTCTGCTACATCCAGGTTAAACTTGACATCTTTTGAGTCAGAATTTATCCTTGGCCCCAATGGTTGGAGCGGAGAGTCGGGCCAACACTGGCGGCCCAGCTAAAAATCGAGGTGTTAGCGCTCGTTTATCGAGTCAACGTCCGTCAGAAGAAAGCTGCGACGGCGCGTGTTGAGGCCGCCGGCCATCGCTGTTGGGGAGAGCCGTTGGCCGGCGCGGGCGAAAACAAAATCTGAGGAGGTGCCGATGTCCCGAGAACAGAAGATGAAATTAAGATCTTGCCTCTCGGCCATTCTTTTTTTCGGCCTGGGAATTCATCTCTTCTCCGAAATCCGGGAGAGGGAAGGGCAAAACATCCCCGAGAGGATGAGGCCGGGGTGGATGAGCATCGCGGCCTCTGATTCAAAAACATTTCTCGAGTTTCTGGCCGGCGATGAGCTGGAAGGCCGGGATACACCGAGCAGAGGTCAGACAATCGCCCGTCGCTACATCCAGAGTCTCTATCGGCACTGGGGCATTCTTCCTCTCGGCGATCCGAGCGGTGCCGAGCGTTCTTATGAACAGCGGGTGCCGATGGTCGTCAAAAGCTTTGGGGAAGGGACAACGCTCGAAATAGTGTCGCCTTCCGTGAGGCAGAGATTCGCCGCCGACAAGGATTTTAGCTTCGTCATGGGGGTGGATTTCGCCGGCGCCATCACCGGCCCCGTCGTTTTTTGCGGCCATGGCGTTTCCGCTCCCGATTTGGGATACGACGATTTTGCCTCGGTCGATGTGCGCCAAAAAGTCGTCTTGATCGCCGCCGGAAAGCCGGGCGGCCGGCGTCCCGATACGCCTTTCAACAGCCCCAAACACTGGTCCCGGTTCGAGGGCCGGCGAACACCGGCCGAAAACTGTGCGCGGCTTCTGGCTAAGAAGGGAGCCGCCGCGCTCCTTGTCGTCGACGACTCTTTCGACCGTTATGCGAGCCCCCACGGCTACAAACGCGATGCCCGCATGGCCGCGATGAGCAACCGTGTTTTCTCTCCTCCCCTCTCTACGGCGGATCCGATGGTGCCGACGTTCTGGATTTCGACTCGAATCGCCGAGGCGGCGTTCCAGGCGGTAGCGAGAAATTTCGCGGACACGGTCGGCAAAATCGACGCCGATCTCAAGCCGAACTCTTTTGGGCTTGCCGGGCTGGAAGTCCGGATCAACATCGACATGAATCATACGGTTTCCGCTTGCGGCAATTTGCTCGGTTGGGTCGAAGGATCCGACCCCCACCTCCGCCGAGAATACGTGGTCGTCGGCGCTCATCTCGATCACGTGGGGATGACCAAAGACGGATACGTCTTCAATGGAGCCGACGATAACGGCTCCGGTTCAGTGGGAGTTCTCCAAATCGCCAGAGCTTTGGCGCTCAACCCGGAAAAACCGAAAAGGTCGGTCGTTTTTGCCCACTGGACAGGGGAGGAAAAGGGGCTTATCGGAAGCCGTTATTTCCTCAAATTCCCGACGATTCCCCTTAAAGACATCGTTGCCGTGATCAACCTGGACATGATCAGTCACGACTGCCCCGTCGAGCACGTCCGCGAAGAAGGCAGGATGTTTCATCTGACCGAAGAGGAGATCGCCAGGATTCCCAACGAGCCCCAAAAGCTGGTGCGGGCCTATGTTTCTTCTCCGTCGCCCGATTTTGCCTCGAAAATTGTCCGGACAAACAGGGATTACGTGGGTCTGGAAGTTGTTCCGCTTCTTTCCTTTCCCATGCTCGGGAATAGCGACCATTATTTCTTTGCCCTGGAAAAAATTCCGTCGGTTTTCTTTTTCACCGGCGGGAACGAATACGCTCACACGCCGCTCGATACGGTCGAGAGGATCAACGCCGACAAGATGGCGGCGGTCGTCAAGCTGGCCTATCTTCTGGCTTTCTCGGTAGCCGACGAGCCCTCTCGTCCGTCGTGGCAACAATGATGAGGAGGGCGGGACGAGCGTGATGAGTCCTCATTCCGGACGCCCGTCGGCGAAAGCCGTCGCGGAGGTCAGGAATGAGCGCGGCGGTCCGCGCCTCTTCATCAACGGCCGCGAGATCTTTCCCCTGATGGCTCTCAGCATCCGGCTTCTGGAAACGGTTCGCGGCTATCGCCGGGCGGGAATCCGGATCCTGGCTCCTCTCATCGGCTTCGATGAGGCCTGGCTCGGACGAGGAAATTTCAACTGGGACCCGCTGGACGATTATTTGGCCAGACTTCAGGCTCTTCATCCGGAAGCTTTCTTTTTGCCTCGCCTTCATCTTTATGCTCCCGACTGGTGGAAAGAGGCTCACCCGGACGACCTTGTTCGCTACGGGCTGGCCTTCGATCCCGCGCTTTATCGGATCGATAAACGCTTCTATGAAGGCGGAATGAACTGGAGCCAGCTCACCGACCTCTGTCATGCTTCCTGGGCCTCTCCGACCTGGCGAAAAGATGCCGGTCATCTTCTCCGCGCGTACATCCGTCACCTGGAAAGTTCGCCTCTGGCCGGCAGGGTGATCGGCTATCAAGTGGCCGGCGGTCTGAACGGGGAATGGCACATGATCGGGCCCGCTTTTCTTCCGGATTACAGCGCGCCGATGAAAGCGGCCTGTGGGGAGATCCCAAGTCCGGTGGCGAGAATGCGGACAGCGGAGGGCCTCCTCCGCGATCCGGAGAAGGAAAAGGATGTGATCCTGTTCTACCAACGTTTCCATGAGATCTTGACGGAAACCCTTCTATATTTTGCTCGAGTGGTCAAAGAGGAAACAGAGCGGAGAATCCTTTGCGGCGCCTTTACGGCCTATCTTCTGGAAAATGTCATGATCCAGGAAGCCGGCCACCTCGCGCCGGAGAACGTCCTGACCAGTCCGGACATTGACTTCATTGTCTCTCCCTACAGCTACCAGCACACCAATAGGGAGGGGCAGGAGCGGTGGGAGAGCGATGTCTTTGATGAAGCCGGCAACTGGCTGGGCCGAGCACGGGGCGTCGGCGGCGACGGAGGCTACCGCGTCCTCACCGAGTCGCTGAGGCGCCACGGGAAACTCTTTATCGTGGAGATTGATCCCTCCACCTATCTCGAGCCGCATAAAGTCCACGAAGGGGGTTCAGGACATCAAACGGTCGAGGGAACACTCCGCATTCTCCGCCGCGATCTCGGGCGGATGTTTGCCTCAGGGAACGGAGGTTGGCTGTTTGATTTCGGGCATCTCGACCCGCCTTACAAGGCGAAGCGAGGCTGGTATGACTCGCCCCCGATCATCCACGAGATTCGGCGGTTCGCCCGGCTCGGCCAAAAGCGGCCTCAACTCGACATCGGCTCGCCGGCTCAAATCCTCGCCGTTTATGACGCCCGGAGCTTTTTTGTCACCAGCCATTGGAAGGCCGAAGAACCGTGGGCCGGCATGGGTGTTCCCCACAGTGATTTCTTCAATCACTGGTTCCTCGATTCCCAGGCGCGGGCGATTCACCGACTCGGATCGCCGGCAGATTTTCTCTATCGTTTTGATTTCACTCCGCAGGACGCCGTCCGCTACCGCCTGATCCTTATGGTGAACACCTTTTTCCTTGACGACGCGGAAGCAGAAACGCTGCGAAAAAACCTCTCCGGGAGCGGCGCAACGGTGGTCTGGTTCTTTGCGCCCGGTTTCGTCACTCCCCAAAGACTCCATCGGCCACAGATGGAGAGATTGACCGGTTTCCAATTCGAGATTCTTGAAGAGCCCGGGCCGATGATGATCGAAGTCGGGGCCGACTTCGGCGCCGGCAGGCCGTTGGTTTTCGGCGTCAAAAAACGAGCCTCTCCACGCTTCGCGGTCAAAGGCGAAGAGATCATTCCGCTGGGCCGGTGGATCGACCGACCGGAGCATACCGCCTTCGCCCGAAAGAAAGAGGACGGCTGGACATCCATTTACGTCGGCAGTGCTCCTCTTCCTGTCGAGATTCTTCGCCAGCTCGCCCGCCAGGCGGGTGTCCGGATGTGGAGTTCAAAGCCTGACATCGTCACCGCCACCGCAGACGCCGTCTGTCTGGTGGCCACCGACAAAGGAAAACGCTTGCTTCATCTTCCTAAGGCTATGGTTTCGGCCGAGGGAGGCCCGGCAGCGGCCGAACATGACCTCGACCTTGATTTCGGAGACGTTTTTGTGGCCTGTCGTCCGACCGACAAGTCGAAGGCGGCGAGGAAAAGTCGTCCCCGCTCAAAGTCCGGTCTCCCTACCCCCTTTGGCCAATCAAAGGGGGGTGCGGAAAAGGTGGCTGTCTTCCGAAGATGACGGGGAGGCCACCAAGCAGGTTAGCGTCTCGGATTAGGCTTTTCCAGAGACGCTTTTAAGAAACATTCTTATTTGTATTTACCTCCCCTTCCCCTCCTAGAGAAATAGGAGGGGCATTCATAGGTAAGCGTCTCTTGAGTTTTTTCCCGAGACACTTTTTAAGACTCTTTTATTATCTATTAACCCCACCTACCTCCCCTGGCCAATCAGGGGAGGCCACCAAGCAGGTTAGCGTCTCGCATTAGGCTTCTCCAGAGACGCTCTTAAGAATCATTCTTATTCGTATTTACCTCCCCTTCCCCTCCTAGAGAAATAGGAGGGGCATTCATAGGTAAGCGTCTCTGGTAGAGGTCGGTGGGCGATAGAGGATTTGAACCTCTGACTTCTACCGTGTGAAGGTAGCACTCTACCCCTGAGTTAATCGCCCACGGGAATATTTTTAGTCGATTTCGCACGGCCTGTCAACAAGCTGAATTTCCAGATCAACTCTTTATTGACAAGAGGGGGGTTTCCTTTTATAAATAAAACAATGGCCATCAAACGCTGTCCCTATTGTAAAGCCATCATCGACGAGGAAGACAAATACTGTAACAATTGCGGCACCCAGCTCCTTTTCCCGGAAGACGAATCCATCGAGGAGGAGATCCCCGGAGACAGAATTGTCGACGAGGATGAGGAGGAGTCTGGAGAGAAGGAGCTCGAAGAAATCGAGGAACACGAGACGCTCGAGGAGGCTGAAGAAGAAGAGGCCGAAGAGGAATCGGAAGCGGAGAAAGAAGAGGAAGTTCTGACTGGAGAAGACGAAGATCTCGGGGATGAGCAGGAAGAAGAGGGCGAAGAGGAGGAACAGGCGGAGAAAGAGGAAGAAGAGCTGGAATTTCAGGCCGGGGAAGCCGAGTTCCCGGTTGAGGAGGCCGAAGAAGAGATCAAAGAAGAGTGGGGTGAAAAAATAAGGCCGCTGGATCTTGAGTTCAAAGAAGAAGGCAAAATCGACGAGGAAGAGGAAGAAATCGCGGCCGAGGCTGAAGCCGCGGAATGGGAAATCGAAAAAATCCCTGCCGAACAGCCCGCGGGCGAAGAAGCCCGTCACCGGCGCGATGAGCGTCAAGAGTTCAAAGAAATCCTTATCGAAAAAGAAAAAGAGAAAGAGAAAAAATACGAGGTCGCGATCGAGGAAGACGAGCTGGTTTTCAGGACCAAAGATCTCGACGGACTTACCGCGACAGTCGAGGAAGGGGCAAAGGAGCTGGAGAGCTTTTTCCGGGCTTTCAAAGAAGGTGAAGAAAAGAAAAAAAGAACGCCGGCTTCAGTCGAGGAATCGGCCGCTGTTTCTTTGGATGAGGAGCGTCCTACCGGAACGACCGACGTTCTCCCCCCCTGGGCGAGCAGCATCAAAGAATCCTCGGGAGTTTCCGTCTCCGAGGAAAAGGCGGCGCAGCCGAAGATCGAAGACAGCTCAGGCCTTCGAGAATGGACCACGGATTCAGGAATCGGGATCCCGGAGAAGATCACTCAAAAGACCCTGCCCTTTGCCGACACGGCAGCTCAGCCGTCCGAAGGGGAAGCGATGAAAGACGAGAGCCTGATTTCGACTGAGGAAGCGCGGCCATCTGCCGGTCTCTCGCTCCAGATCAAAGCCCGGCTGATCGATATCGTCATCATTACCGCCCTTTGGCTGATCTCCCTTTTTTTCACCGCCCGGGTGATCGGGGTGTCTTTTTCCCGGCTGGTCTTCGGGTCGCCTATTCCGGTGCTGGCGTTTTACCTGATCCTTCTTCTTCTCTACTTTTTTCTTTTTCTTTATTTTCTCGGAGAGACCCTGGGAGATCATTATTTCCTGGCGGAAGAGGAAGACCTTCGACGGGAAGAGTGAAGTCTTTTCCCAAGAATTTTTCCCGAGCTTTTTCGTCGGCAGCGATGCGCTGCGGAGTGCCTTCCGCCAAGACGACCCCTTCATCCAGGATATAAGCCCGATCCGTGATGCGGAGCGTGTCCCGGACGTTGTGGTCCGAAATGATCGCGCCGATTCCCCGCTCTTTCAGGCCGACGATCATTTTTTGCAGGTCAAGGATGGTCAACGGGTCGATCCCGGTAAAGGGCTCGTCGAGAAGCAGGAAGGTCGGCTTCAGGGTGAGAGCCCGGCAAATTTCGAGTTTCCGCCGTTCTCCTCCGCTCAAGCTGTGAGCCGATTGATCGGCGAGTCCCAGAAGGCCGAACTCTGCCAGGAGTTCGCGCGACAGGCGCTCCTTTTCTTCGTCGTCGTAGGGAAGGAGCTCGAGAATCAGCCTGAGGTTGTCCTTGACCGAGGCCTTGAGGAAGACCGAGCTTTCCTGGGGAAGATAAGTGAGACCGAGCTTCGAACGTTCGGGCGTGGTGCGCCGGGAAATATCCATATCCCCGAGAAAAATCCGGCCCTCGTCCGGCTTGATCAGACCGATGATCATTTGGAAGGTCGTCGTCTTGCCGGCTCCGTTCCGGCCGAGAAGGCCGATGATCTCTCCCGAGCTGACCGTGAGATCGACGCCCTTGACGACGAGCCGCCGCCCGTAGCTTTTGGTCAGGTTTTCCGCCCGGAGCACGGCCATTGATCGAATCGACCTCGACGGCTATGATACTAAGAGCAATCTCTGCGGCTGTCAAGGAAAGAAGACGGTGAAGCAGGTCATCAGCGCCTCACGCCGGACCGATCTCGTCGCCTTCTTCCCCGACTGGCTGGCCGGCGTTCTTAGAGAAGAAAAAGTTCGTGTTCTCGGCCCTTCCGGCCGTTCCCATGACGTCGATCTCAGCCCGCCAAACGTCCACACGCTCGTCCTCTGGTCAAAAGACTTTGCCCATCTGATTTCCAATGCGCACCGGTTGTTGGACGCGGTCCGAAAATATGACCAGCTCTATTTCCATTTCACCGTCACCGGGCTCGGAGGGACCGTCATAGAACGGCACGTTCCGGAGCCGGCCGTGGCCCTTCGCCAGATCGAACCCCTCCTTGAGATCGTCGCCCGCCCCGAGCGTCTCTCGCTTCGCTTTGACCCGATCGTGCATTGGGAAGAAAACGGTCGGATGATGAGCAATCTGAATTTTTTTGAGCACCTCGCCCGGGTGGCGAGCCGGTTGGGCATAACGACGATCCGGTTCAGCTTCGCCCAGTGGTACCCGAAAGCGAAGCGCCGGGCGGGGCGACGGGAATTCCGGTTCATCGATCCGCCGAAGGCGGAGAAACTCGCCGCTTGCCGGAACTTGGCGGAGATCGCAGCGGCCGCCGGGTTGAGCCTTTATTCCTGCGCTCAGAATTTTCTGACCGGAGTCCCGGGCATCCGCCCATCATCCTGCATCGACGGGGCTTTGCTTTCCGCCCTTCATCCCGCCTGCGAGACTGCGCCGCTCCGCAAAGACCGGACGCAGCGGCCGGAATGCGGCTGCACCGAATCGGCGGATATCGGAAGCTATACCCAGTCGTGTCCCCACAGCTGCATCTACTGCTACGCCAATCCCCGCCTTTAGATCCCGAGGGCTAACCGCTCGGCCAGGGCGGGGGGGAGGCGCTCCGCCAGGATTTTCCGCTGGGCCTCTTGGATGTTATACTCGAGACGTTGGAAGCGGAGGAGTCGCGCATCGGAGTCGTAGATCAGGAAAGATGCGCGCGGATCCCGGTCTCTCGGCTGACCGACCGATCCCGGGTTGATCAAGTATTTTACCCCCCTCTCCAGGCGGATTTCGTTGACGTCGCCCTCGATGAATGTCCCTTCGACGAGGTTGTCCTTGTCGCTGTAAACAAAAGGAAAATGGGTGTGGCCGAAGAAGCAGATCGGCGTCTGAAAATGGCCGAAAGCCTGGGCGGCATCGAACTCGCCGAAGATGTAATAATCCTCGTCGAAAGGCGCCCCATGACAGATGGTGATCGTCTCGTGGAGGACCTGTGGGCCCTCCTTCAGACGGCAGAGAAAGCCGAGGTTCTTCTTGAGCATCCGTTCCTTCGTCCAGTAAATCGCCGAGGCGGCGATCGGGTTGAACGTCTCGATGGAATCGAGCCCGCAGACGGCTTTGTCGTGGTTTCCCCGGATCATCGACAGGGGCTTGAGAACCTGGAGCCGGTGGACGATTTCGTTGGGTGAAGCGCCATAGCCGACAAGGTCGCCGAGGAAAATGTAATGGTCGATTTTCTTTTTCTGGACGAACTTGAGAACGACCTGAAGGGCTTCCAGGTTTCCATGGATATCGGCGAATATCAGGTAGCGCATGAAGAGACCGTTCCTCCTTTCGGCCGGGAAGCGAACATTCGGGCTGCCTGATAGGAGCTGCGCACGAGCGGGCCCGCCTCCACGGCCGTGAAACCCATTTCCAGGGCAGCATGCTTGATGGAGGCGAATTCGCCGGGCGGGTAATATTTTTTGACCGCGACCTGCTCGCGGCCGGGCCGCAGGTATTGGCCCACGGTGAGGAAGCTGCAGCCGACGCTTCTCAAGTCGGCCAGCGTCTCCAGGAGCTCGGTTAAGGTTTCTCCTAAGCCGACCATCAGACCGGATTTGGTCAGAGCTCCAAGTTTTCCGGCTTTCTTCAGGACATTCAGGGACCGGTGATAAGACTCGGGAGGACGATGGATCAGAGGATAGCAGGAGGCGACCGTCTCCAGGTTATGGTTGAGGACATCCGGCCCGGCGTCGATAACCGTGACCAGGGCTTCTTCATCGCCACCGAAATCCGGGATCAGGAGCTCGACTTTGGTCTGCGGCCGTTTGGCTTTCACGGCGCGCACGGTGGCGGCAAAAATAGAGGCTCCGCCGTCTTTTAAGTCATCCCTTGTGACCGAGGTGAAGACGGCGTAATCGAGGCCCAAAAGGTCGACGGCTTCAGCGACCCGCTCCGCTTCCTCAGCCGACGGCGGCAGAGGTTTTCCCTTTTTCACGGCGCAGAAGCCGCAGCTCCGGGTGCAGATGTCGCCGAGGATGAGGAAGGTGGCTGTTCGCGCCGACCAGCATTCGGCGCTGTTAGGACATTTAGCGCTCTGGCAAATCGTGTGCAAACCGCGGCTCTTCAGGATTTCGGCCACTTGAAAAAAGCCGGCGGCGGTCGGGAGCCTGACCTTAAGCCAAGGCGGTTTTCCGGAAGTCAGAGATTCTTCGGAAGAGATAGACTGATCGGCCGGGTTTGAAATGGGCTTGAAGTTCGCCAAATCCGTGCGGCGTCAAATCAATTCGGAGCAAAAAATTTCAATACTCGAGGTCGCGCTCTCTCCTCATCCTGCGTCGCATTCTCTTTCTGGCCTGGGCTTCCTTCATTCGCTTTCTTTCTCCGGGCTTGAAATACACGGAGTGTTTCTTGATTTCTTTAATGATCGCCTCTTGCTGAACCCGTCTTTTGAATCGACGCAGAGCGCTTTCCAGGGATTCTCCATTTTCGACCACGATAAAAGCCAATAAGTTTCACCTCCTCACTTACCGGTTGGCACCGAAGTTTATACCTGAACATCCTGTCTTTGTCAACAAAATGTTGGGGCCGAAGATCAGCGTAAGCGACTCCGGTCAGGGGGATCTCAGGCGGCCGCCGGCGCGAAGGATGCTGGCCGCGGCGGCGATTCGGAGCGGCTCGAGAAGCGGTACGGAAAAGTCGCCGTCTTTTACGGCGAGGGGAACTTCGGTGCAGCCGGCGATGACGGCCTGCGCGCCCTGATCGATGAGCCTGCGCCCGACGCCGAGAAGAAGACGGCGCGGCCGGCCGGAGGCAAATCCCGCCTTGATTCCGGATCGGCCGAAGATGGCTTCCACGACCCGCCTTTGCTCTTCCTCGGTCGGCGGGATGATCTTGATCCCGGCCCGGGAGAACGTCTTTTCAAACAGTCCGGACCGGATTGTTCCCGTCGAAGCCAGGAGCCCGGCGGTCCTGAGTCGGGGAAATTTTCTCCGGACGTGAGCCAGGGTCTCATCCAGCATGTGGAGGATCGGAATGGGAGAGGCGGCTTTCATTTCCTTGAAGAAGGCATGGGCGGTAATGCAGGGCACGACGATGAAATCGGCGCCGGCCGCGGCCAGTTTTTTAACGCCGGCGGCAAGCAAAGGAGCCGGGCTCGGCCCCTTTCCCAGGACGGCCGCCGTCCTTTCCGGAATTTTCGGGTTGCTGTCGATGATGACCGGGATATGGTCTTGGTCCTTTCGGGCGGCGGTCAGCTTGATGATGAGCTCGAAAAAATAGGCCGTCGCCTCGGGGCCCATCCCTCCGAGTATTCCGATCGTTTTACTCATTATCGGTCCAATTTTTTTTCGGCGAAACGCTCTTTGATTTTATCCAGCGGCAGAGCCTCGGCGATGCGGCCGTCCCGGCCTTCCATCCGCTCGGCTTTAAAGAGCGAGTTGAGGATCGCCTCCTCGGCGGCCTCCGCCGCAGCCTGAAAGAGCGGCGACATCTGGTCGTTCGTCAGCAGGGTCGGGGATAGGGTGGGCGACGAGGAGCGATGGGGAACGCGGACGGCACTGGCGGTAGAAAAGGCGATCGCATAATCGCCGCTGGCGTTGGAATAATACCCGCCGGTGCGGGGGATCCCGAGAAGCGCCCGCCGGGCCAGCCGTTTGAGGTTGCGGCTGTCGAGGGGCGCATCAGTGGCGACGACGATCATGCAGGAGCCGTCGCCTGGGACATCGGATCTCTGTTCCGCTCCGCTGCCCGCGATGAGATCGCGGACGGGGAGGCCTTTGATTTGGAGGACGCCGCCGAAATTCGTCTGGGCGAGGATGCCCACGGTGTAGCCGCCGCGCGATTCGGGGAGCCGTCGGGACGAGGTGCCGATCCCTCCTTTGAAGCCGAAGCACATCGTGCCCGTCCCGGCTCCGACGTTTCCTTCTTCCACCGGTCCGCCGGCCGCTTTCCGGATCGCCTCGAGGACATCGGCCTTTTTCACGTGGCGGCCGCGGATGTCGTTGAGCCAGCCGTCGTTGGTCTCGCCGACAACGGGGTTGACCGATTCGACCCGCTCATTTCCGGGGAGGGCGAGGATATAATCGATCACGGCATCGGCCGCCGTCGGGACGGAGAGCGTGTTGGTGAGGATGATGGGGGTCTCGATCGTCCCCAGTTCCTCGACCTGGGTATAACCCATGAGTTTTCCGTATCCGTTGGCCACGGCGATGGCGCCGGGGACTTTGTCCTGAAAGATATTTCCTCCATGGGGCAGGATAGCGGTGACTCCGGTGCGGACGTCGGTGCCTTCGAGGACGGTCACCTGTCCCACCAGGACGCCGGCCACGTCCGTGATGGCGTTCAATGGTCCGGGCGGGAGCACCCCTGTCGTGATCCCGAGCTCGCGCAGCCGCGGCCGATCGGCCGACGGGCCGCCGGCGAGGCCAAGGACCATCCAAGTGAAGACTAAAGAAACAGCGAGTTTCATCCTCTTTTCCTCAACCGCTTTTTCGAGTTTGATCCGATTTGTTCACCCCCTGGCTGACTTATCCATTCATTCACCATGAATAAAAAGAGTCGCCTCCGCCCGAATATTTCAGGCTAAATATATAAGGGGCCCGGGCCGATGTCAATCAGAAGCGGCTCTCTATCCTCAAATCCAGATCAGCCGGAATCGGTCTCGCTCGTCCAGGCGGGTGAGGCCGGCCTCTTTGGCGACGGCGACGGCGTCTTCATATTCTTCTCTCGTGATGCGGCGGCCAAGAGGCGAGCGCGGGGGAATGTCTCCGCAGGGATGGTACTGATCCATGATGTTGAGATAGGTGTTGGGGGAAATCTCAGCGGCGAGGAAACGTGCGACTTCGGGCGTCCCGGCCAATCCTTCCGGAAGCACGAGATGACGGACGAGAAGTCCCCGTAACGCAATTCCCCGCTCGTCGAGGACCAGATCGCCCACTTGGCGATGCATTTCCTTGATTGCCCGGCGCGCGATTTCCGGATAATCGGAGGCGTCACAGTATTCTTCGGCCGGCGCCGCGGAGGCGAACTTGAAGTCGGGCATATAAATATCAAAAATCCCGTCGAGGAGGGCCAGGGTCTCGACCGAATCGTAGCCGCTCGAGTTGTAAACGAGGGGCACCCGCAAGCCCGCTTTGACGGCGCTCGGCAACGCGCCGAGAATCTGAGGCACATAATGCGTTGGAGTGACGAAGTTGATGTTGTGGCAGCCGATTCTCTGGAGCTCGATCATCATCCGGCCCAGCCGCTCGAAAGAAACCTCTCTTCCTTCCCCGCCGTGGCTGATCGAGAAATTCTGACAGAAACGGCAGCGCAGGTTGCAATGGGTGAGGAAAATCGTTCCCGAACCGTTTGTGCCGACCAGCGGGCGCTCCTCACCGAAATGCGGCGCGTAGGAAGCGACCTCGGGGAGAGATCCCGCCCGGCAGGTTCCTTTCTCACCCTTAATCCTGTTGACGCGGCAGTTGCGGGGACAGACCGCGCAGCTTTCGAGAAGCGTCAGGGCTTTCTTGATCCGTTCCGAGAAAAGCCCCCGGCGATGGAGTCGAAGATAGGCCGGCTCAAACTCGGAAACTTTCATCGGTAACAATAGTATTATAACAACAGCAGATGATCAGATGAAGCGACTCGAATTTGGCTAGGTTGAGGCCTGGCGAATATGCTCCGTTCCAAGTCGTCCGGAGCCGTTCGTTAGGAGTGGCCGAGGAGGTAGGCCCCCTTGGTCGCAGGGCGGAGAATTTGCTCCGGCGTTGATTTCCGGAGACACCCGAGACAGATTTTATTTATGATATTCAACCCCCTCACCCCCTTGGAGGATCAAGGGGAATGCGGTCGGTGTCTCCGGAGAGGTCGGAGGCCGATGAAATAGACCGACCGTTTCATTGATAAATCGCGGAAGATTAAATATATTAGGCATGACCATTGTATCAGGGATGAAATTGTTCAAAGCCCGCGCGGCCGATCATCGATCTTAAAAATCGCTTTTTGGCGGCGCCGGAAAGCTGTTCTGATGAGTGAGCGTGAGCCCGCCTTGATAGAGATTCCGCGGTTGAGCAAAATTCCTTTTCTGCGTCATGGCTTCGGCGAAGCTCGTTTAAAAGCCGGAGACATTAAGAAAAGAGGCGGAGGGCAAAATTTCAGACTTCTTTCCCTCAACCAAGTCCACTCCAATATCGTCCATATCATCCGGCGCGTTCCGCGCGCGCCGCTGAGGGGGGACGCTGCGATCACCGACCTCCCCCGCGTTTTCCTGGTCATCAAGACGGCGGATTGCCTTCCCGTTCTTCTGGTTGATGAGAAGAAGGGGGTCATCGCCGCCGCACACTGCGGCTGGAAAGGCACGCTGGGCGGGGTTCTTGACAAAGTCGTCCAAGGGATGATGGCTCATTACGGCTCCGACCCCGCCTCTATCCTGGCCGCTTTCGGTCCTTGCATTTCCCGCCGCTGCTACGAAGTGGGGCCGGAGGTGCGGCGCAGCTACGCGGCCGCCGAATTCCCTGACTCTCTCTTTCAGCCGGTTCCCGGCCGTCCGGGAAAATATTTCTTCGGTCTCGCGGCGGCCAACCGCTTCCAGCTTCTGCGTCAGGGCGTTCAGCCCAAAAATATTTTGTCCGTCCACATTTGCACTCATTGCGACACCCGCTATCCTTCCTACCGCCGCGATAAGGATGCCACCGGCCGCATGTTGAGTTTTATCGGCCGGGCAGCATAGCGAGGACGCAAAGCGGCCTTGCTTTCATGATTTGAGTCGAATGCCGAACTGAGGGGGCCGCCGCGTTCTTGGATTCTTTGAGGAAAAGGGCGAGGGTAATGGGTGGGGAATTCCGTCATGCGACTTGAGATTCCGTGCGAACGAACGGACGGGACTATTGCAATGCGTGCTTGATTCTTATATCCTTAACCCATTATGACGCACGTCGTTTCCGAAACCATTATTCCTGAGGTTCGGCTCTTTAAAAAGGGAAAAGTCCGTGATGTCTATGATTTGGACGACAAACTGCTGATCGTGGCCACCGACCGCATCTCGGCCTTCGATTTCGTCTTGCCCTCGTTTATTCCCGGAAAGGGAAAAATCCTCACCCAACTCTCTCTCTTCTGGTTTGATTTTACCTCCTATATTTGCGCGAACCATGTCCTTTCTTCCCATGTGGACGATTTCCCGAAACCTCTCGGCCGGTACCGGGACATCCTGGAGAAGCGTTCGATCCTGGTTAAGAAAACCAGGGTTCTTCCTGTGGAATGCGTGGTCCGGGGCTATCTTGCCGGCTCCGGATGGAACGAGTACAGAGAGACGGGAAAAATCTGCGGGGTGAAGATTCCGTCCGGCCTCAGGGAATCCGATCGGTTGCCGCATCCGATTTTTACTCCCGCGACCAAGGCCGAGGAAGGACACGACCTCAATATTTCGTTTAAGGGAATGAAGAAAATCGTGGGCGATGACCTGGCCCAAAGAGTCAAGAAGATCAGCCTGAAGCTCTATCAGAAGGCTTCGCTCTATGCTCTTTCCAAAGGGATCATCATCGCCGACACGAAATTCGAGTTCGGCCTGGATGGGGAGAACTTGATTCTCATCGATGAAATTTTCACCCCCGACTCCTCCCGCTTCTGGCCGCTTCAGAGCTATGCTCCCGGCGGCTCTCCGCCCAGCCTGGACAAGCAGTTTGTTCGCGATTACCTACTGGCGAGTGCCTGGGACCGGAAATCGGTGCCGCCTCCGCTGCCGCAGGAAATCATCGAGCAGACGGCGCGAAGATATTTTGAAATCTATTCGCTTCTCACGGGAAAATCAGAGCTTTGATGAGCGATCGGGTTGATCTCCACATCCACTCCTCGAAATCGAGCGACGGGGATTTCACGCCGTTTCATCTCCTTCGTCTGGCAAAGGAAAACGGCTTCCGGGCGATTTCCATTTCCGATCATGACACCGTCGAAGCCTACCCTGAAGCCCTGGAGTTGAGCCGGAAAGCGGGCGTTGAACTCATCCCCAGCATTGAGCTGACGACCGTCTATAACGGCCGCGAGTTCCATCTCCTTCTTCCCTTTGTCGAGTGGAACAGCTCTTCCCTGAAAAAAATCCTCGACCGGGTTTCCAAGGCAAGGGTGGAAGAAGCGAAAGCGAGGATCGATAAGCTCCAGAAGCTCGGGTTCGACATCGGCTGGGAGGAAGTCAGGCGCCGGGCCAGAGGACTGCCGCCTCTTGGAGTCACCATCGCCCAGGTTTTGATCGACAAAGGGCGCCGGACAAAGGCACCCGCTTTAGAACGCTATTACGCCGGAGAAAACGCCTTCCTTGCTCCCTACCGGTTTTACCAGGATTATTTTCTGGAAGGGAAGCCGGCCTGGGTCCCCAAGCAAGCCGTCCCGATTCTCGATGTCCTTGACACGCTTTCCGGGAATGGGGCGGTTCCTGTTTTGGCTCATCCCGGAGCCTACTTTGAGTCGGCGACGCGAGAAGACCTCGTTGTTCTTCGGGACCGCGGGCTGGAAGGCCTGGAGGTTTTTTCCTCTTATCACCGCACCCGAAGTCTCGTCGAGGAATATGAGAAAATGGCCGAAGAGTTGGGGCTTGTGGCGACGGCGGGTTCCGATTTTCATGGCCGGGTCAAGCCTCATGTGGCCTTCGGTTCGCTCAAGGAGGGAACATACCGGATGGTTGAAGAGCTGAGGATGAGGCGGCATTGATGATCACAAACTGGCTGGACATTCTTCTCCTGGTGGTCATGGTTGTGACCCTGGTCTTCGGTCTGATCAAGGGATTTGTCCGTCAGACCATCGGCCTGGCTGCGGTCGTGGCCGGGTTCTTTTTGGCCGCCCACTATCATCCTTTTCTCGCCCGAGCCCTCGGACGGGCGTTCGCCTCCGGAAGCTGGGCGAATCTGGCGGCTTTCCTGATGATATTTTTCGGCACCCTGGCGGTTGGGGGTCTCGTCGGCTTTCTTTTATCGAAGCTCATGCGCGGCCCGCTTCGTGTGATGGACAGATTGCTCGGCGGAGCCCTGGGCTTGATCAAAGGCGTTCTGATCAGCGGCGTCATCGTCATCGGCCTATTGATATTTCCGGCGGATACGGATACCCTGGCCAGATCGACGCTCGCTCCCTACTGCTACTGGCTGACCAAAGGAATGGCCCAGCTTGTTCCTCAGGGACTCAAGGATGCCTTCAACGAAACTTACCAGCGTCTCATCGAACACGAGAGGGACCATGGAAAAAAAATTTAGCGACCTGACGATTCATCAAAAACTCGAGATTGTCATTAAGGAAATGGTGGACAAGGAAGTTCAGTTCAGGGATGCACAATCGGAGTTCGAAAAGATCTTTCTCGACACGGCGGCGAAAAAATACGGAGGGAACAAGACCAAGCTGGCCAAGCAGATCGGCATCCACCGCAATACCCTCAACAGCCGGGCAAAAATCCTGAAAATCAAGAGCCTCATTTAGCAGTTTTCTGTTTAGACTGCTAATTTTTCCCTTTTTCCCCTTGACAAAAAAGGACTTTTTTATTAAAATTAGCAATCCTTAAAGCAATCTGCTAAATAAAAAAAGGAGGTCTCTATGAAGGTCACACCACTACATGACAGGGTTCTTCTCAAGCGGCTGGAAGAACAGGAAGTGAAGAAAGGCGGGATCATCATTCCCGATACCGCCAAGGAAAAGCCGCAGGAGGCCGAGGTTATCGCTGTCGGCAAAGGCCGGGTCAATGATGAAGGCAAGCTCATTCCCCTCGACGTCAAGAAAGGCGACCGCGTCCTGATCGGCAAATACAGCGGGACGGAAGTCAACATTGACGGCGTCGAGCACGTCATCCTGAGGGAAGAGGAAATCCTGGCCAAGATTGAGTAAACGAAAGGAAAGGAGCAAACATGGCTAAGCAAATCACTGTCGGAGAAGAGGCAAGACAATCCCTTCTCAGGGGCGTCAACATTCTCAGCAACCTGGTGAAGTCGACGCTCGGTCCGCGGGGCAAGAACGTCATCCTGGAGAAAAAATTCGGATCCCCGACGAGCACCAAAGACGGCGTCACGGTCGCCAAGGAAGTCGAGCTTAAAGATCCGTGGGAGAACATGGGGGCTCAACTGGTCAAGGAAGTCGCTTCCAAGACCTCCGATGTCGCGGGCGATGGGACGACGACCGCCACCGTGCTTGCCCAAGCGATCTATTCCGAGGGCATGAAATACGTCACTTCGGGGGCCAACCCGATGCTCATCAAAAAGGGCATCGATAAAGCCGTCGAGACGGTCGTCGAAGACCTGAAGAAGCTCAGCCGCGACGTCAGCGGCGAGATGATCGCCCAGGTCGGCGCGATTTCCGCCAACAACGACGAGTCCATCGGCAAGATCATCGCCGAAGCCATGGATAAAGTCGGCAAGGACGGCGTCATTACCGTGGAAGAGGCCAAAGGCCTCGAAACGACCATGGAGATCGTCGAAGGGATGCAGTTCGACCGCGGCTATCTTTCGCCCTATTTCATCACCGATCCCGAACGGATGGAGTGCGTCCTGGAAAATCCGGTGATCCTGCTCCATGAGAAAAAGATCTCCAACCTCAGGGAGCTTCTCCCCCTGCTCGAGAACGTGGCCAAGATGGGCCGGCCGCTCCTCGTCGTCGCCGAGGAAGTCGAGGGCGAAGCCCTGGCCACTCTCGTCGTCAACAAGCTCAAGGGAACGCTCGTCAGCGCGGCGGTGAAGGCGCCGGGGTTCGGCGACCGCCGCAAGGCCATGCTTGAGGACATCGCTATTCTGACCGGCGGCAAGGTCATCACCGAGGACATCGGCGTCAAGCTCGAGAACGTCGGGCTCGACTGGCTGGGCGAGGCTCAGAAGGTCGTCATCGACAAGGACAATACGACGATCGTCGAAGGGAAAGGTAAGGCGTCCGAGATCCAGGCCCGGATCAAGCAGATCCGCACCCAGATCGATGAGACGACATCCGATTATGACCGCGAAAAGCTTCAGGAACGGCTGGCCAAGATGGTCGGCGGCGTCGCCCTGATCAAAGTCGGCGCGGCCACCGAGACCGAGCTGAAAGA
>CAZNVB010000124.1:0-6195 GCA_964576265.1 uncultured Eubacteriales bacterium
GGCTGGTTCAGGACTCATCCTTCGGCCGAGGATCGGATCGAGAGAGTCAAAACAAAGACGGCGTCCCTGGGCAAGCTGCCGGTTGAAAACCCCGACCGGACCAGGCGATTCGAGAAGTCTTTGGCCGGGCTGAAATAACCATTGCCGACGCTGGACGGGCTCCTCGGGAACAGGCTGGCCAGGGGAATCCTGGTCGGAGGAGGGACTTTTATTCTCTCGGCGGCGATTTTTATCCTAAAAGTCGCTCAACCCCTCGAATGGAAGTCCTGGGACTTGAGGCTGAGGCTTTTCGCCGATCAGGAACGGGCCAGCCGAAAGATTGCGATTTTCTTGATCGACCAGTACAGCCTCGATGTTTACGAAAAACAGCAGGGGCTCTCCTGGCCCTGGCCGAGGCAGCTCTATTCGGCGGTGGCGGATTATCTTCGGACCGCAGGAGCCCGGGCGGTTTTCTTTGATTTGATCTTCAGCGAAAGCTCGCGGTCCGGCGTTGAGGACGACGAAGATTTTGCCCGAGCCATGAAGCGGGCGGGGAACGTTTTTCTTCCGTTTTCATTGAGCGCCGGCGAAGAGACGCTGGAGGAAGTCCCGCCCGAAAAACTCAAGCCCTATTCCATTTCTCAAGAAGCGTCCGGCGCCCCATCATTCCCCGAAGTCCGATCGGCCAGCCTTCCGGTTGACGTCCTGCTCGGCGCGGCCCGAGGAGCGGGCAATGTTTCGTTCTTGCCCGACGGCGACGGAGTCTTCCGGAGGCTTCCCCTTGCTTTTCGTTATCTGGATCTTCTGATCCCGGCTCTTCCTGTTGCCCTGGCTCGATTTCTGGGATTCAGGGAAGACCTGGCCGATCTTCCTCTCGACAAAGGGGGACGGCTGATCATCCGCTATCACGGCCCCTCGGGAACTTATCAGACGTATTCGATCGCCGCCGTCATCAATTCCTGGGCCCAGCTCGAATCGGGCCTTACCCCCCAAATCCCGCCGGGCGAGTTCGCCGGTAAGATTGTCTTCATCGGTGGAAGTGCGCCCGGACTGCTCGATTTTCGGCCGACTCCTCTCCAGGCCGTCTATCCCGGAGTGGAGATTCAGGCGACCGTCCTCGATAATCTCCTGCACAAAGATTTTGTCCGGCCGCAAAAACCCGCCGTCTTTTTTGGTCTGCTTTTATTTTTTATTTTTCTGACCTCTGTCGGCGCCTCTCTCCTGCGAAAGATGTCGTTCCAGGTCCCGTTTTTTTTGCTTTGTCTTGGGCTTCCCTGGATGGCCGCCTGGATCGCCTTTGAAACCGGCCGCTGGCTCGAGTTTGCGGTGCCGGAATTCGGGGTCATCGTCGCTTATATCGGGGCATCGCTCCTTAACTACGCCGTCGAAGGGAAAAAGCGCCGGTTCATCAAGAGCGTTTTCCGTCACTATTTGAGTCCCGAAGTGATCGACCGGATCATCCGCCAGCCCTCGCTCCTCCGGCTGGGCGGCGAGAAGCGCGAGATCACCTCTTTTTTTTCCGACGTCGCGGGGTTTACCTCGATTTCGGAAGCGCTTTCTCCGGAAGACTTGGTCGGGCTGCTGAACGAATATCTTTCGGAGATGACCGAGATCATTCTGGCTTTCGGCGGGACGCTCGATAAATACGAGGGGGATGCGATCATTGCCTTCTGGAACGCTCCTCTTGACCAGTCCGACCATGCCCTGCGTGCCTGTCGGGCCGCGCTCCGTTGCCGGAAGCGGTTGATCGAACTCGGCCCTTCGTTCAGCTCCCGGATCGGTCGGCCCATAGCCATGCGCATCGGGCTGAACTCGGGCCCGGCGGTCGTCGGGAACATGGGATCGAGTCGAAGGTTCGATTACACGGCCATGGGCGATACCGTAAACTTGGCCGCCCGGCTGGAAGGGGCGGCAAAACTCTACCAGGTCACCATTCTGGCGGGCGAGGAGACGGTCTCTCAGGCCGGAGAAGCCATCGTCGCCCGGGAGCTCGACAGGATTCGCGTCGTCGGCAAAGCCAATCCGGTTTCCGTTTATGAGATTGTCGGCGAGAGGGGTGAGGTGAGCGTCGAGGAGGTGGAAAAGCTCGCCGTTTTCGGTAAGGCCCGCCAAGCCTACAGCCGTCGGGACTGGGAGGCGGCGGAAGCCTTGTTTGCCCGGCTTGGGGGCGATCCTGCAGCGGCGCTGTATCTTTCCCGGCTGCGCGAGTATCGAACCTCGCCGCCGCCGCCCGACTGGGACGGCGTCTATGAACTCAAGCATAAATAGCGGGGGGAAGGGGGACGAATGAAAGCCCGATTCTGGGGAGTGAGGGGAACGGCGCCCGTCGCCGGAAAAAATTATGTTAAATACGGCGGACATACGATCTGCGCTTCGATCGAGTCGGCGGCGGGGGATCTCGTGATCATCGATGCAGGGACGGGGATCAAGCGTCTCGGCGAACGATTGATGTCGGGGGACGGATCCGGCCGGCTGGAGGTCGCTCTTTTCCTGACTCATTTCCATCTTGACCACATCATCGGGCTGCCGTTTTTTGCCCCGCTCTATTCCTCTCGCGCTCAGATATCTTTCTATTCTCCCCTTCAGGCCAAAGAGACTGAAAAATGGCTCGGCGGCCTGATGGGCGGCCGCTATTTTCCAATCGCGCTCGGCGAGACCTCGTCGGCCAAGGATTTCGTCCGGGTGGAAGAGGATCCGATTTCGATCGGCGGACTCGAAATCGACCAGTGTCCGCTGAATCACCCTCAGGGGAGCGTCGCTTACAGGGTCAGGGAGGGGGAGAAGAGTATTGTCTTTGCTACCGACACCGAGCCGCCCGACGGGAAGTTGGACGAGCGGCTCTCGGATTTCTGCCGCAGCGCGGAGTATTTGATTTGTGACGCGATGTTTACACCGGAAGAATTCAGCCTACGGCAGGGCTGGGGACACAGCACCTGGCAGCACGGGACGGAGCTCGCCCGGCGGTCCGGGGTCAAAAACCTGATTCTTTCCCATCTCAATCCCGATTACGACGACCGCCAGGTGAACGAGATGGTCCGGCTCGCCCGGCGGGAGTTCCGTTCCACCGCCGTCGCTTGCGAGGGTTTGAGCTTTGAAATCTGAGCCCTGTCAACACGTCCGCCCTGGCAGCGGATTTGAAAGGATCGTTCATGGATAAGATAAGCTTGAGTTCAGGTTTGAATTCTGCAGATCTCTTGGTCCTCCTTGCCTTCCTGATCGCCGGCTTTGTCGTCTTTTTCCTCTGGCAGCGTTTGCTCGGCAAGATCAATAGACGCGCACCTGAGGCGAGAATCTCTTTTCTCTCTCATATCAGCCTTCCCGCCGTTTTTCTTCTTCTTGCCATCGTCCTCCGAACGGAGAGGGTGCAAAAAGCACTTTCCCTGAGCGAGAGGATGAGCAGCTATGTCGAGGCCGCCGTCATCTTTCTGGCCTGCCTTTTTTTGATCCGGCTGGTCGATTCGTGGATCCTTTTTCGCTATGAAAGAAGACGCCTCCCTTTTCCCCTGCCGGGCGTCCTTCACGGCTTTCTTCTCCTCGTCATCTATCTCCTCATTCTCTTCGCTGTTCTCAGAGGAATCCTGGGAGTCAACATCACGCCCCTTCTGGCCACGTCCGCCATCTTCACGGCTATTATCGGCCTGGCTTTTCAGGGCGTTCTGAGCAATGTTCTGGCCGGAATCTCGCTCAACCTGACAAAGTCGTTCGGCCGGGGCGATTGGGTCAAAATCGGCCAGCACGAGGGAGTCGTCATCGACACGAACTGGCGGGAGACTCTCGTCCTTGACCGCGCTTCCAACGTGATCGTCATTCCGAATAACGTCGCCGCTTCCGAGATGATCGTCAATTATTCTCGGCCGGATAGAAAAACAGCCCTGACGATTCCTCTCAAAGTGAGCTACAGCGCTCCGCCATCCAATGTTTTGAGCCAGCTGGTCGAGGCGGCTCAGGAAGTTCCCGAGGTTCTCAAAGCGCCGGCTCCCCAGGCATATATCTTGAGCTATGACGACCTGGGAATTTCCTATTTGTTGAAATACTGGGTGACCGATTTCGCCCGCAAGCACACCATTACAGGCGATGTCGCTCGTCGCATCTGGTATAAATTCGGCCGACAGGGGATCGAAATCCCCGTCACGCTGGCCGAAGGGATTAAGGAAGTCGCCCGGACGGTCCGGCCGGAAGAAAAAGAAAAGAAAGAGCAAAGCGAGAGGGAACGAAACTTCAGGCAGCTTCTTGAGTCCAGTCTGCTTCGTTATCCTGAAGGAGAAAAGGCGGGCCAGCTCGTAATTCCTGAAGAGGAGGTTCGAGTGCTGGCCGAGCTTGTCGATCGGCGATTCTACACCAAGGGAGAAATCCTTTTCCGACAGGGAGAAAGGGGAGAAACCTGCTATATCGTGGCCAGGGGGATGATCCGAGGCGAGGTCGCCTATGAGGAGAAAGGGAAGCGCTTCACATCGGAATTCAAAGTCGGTCCTGGAGGCGTCTGCGGCGAGATGTCGCTCTTCACCGGCCTCCCTCGGACGGCCACGATATTTGTCGAAGAGGACGCCGAGCTTCTGGAGATCGAGGCCGACGATTTTGTCGATCTCCTGAGCCGGAATCCCGGGGTCGGGGAAGTCATCGCCGAGTTGGTCAGCGACCGCAACCGGAAAAACGAGGAGTTTCTGCGCAAGATCAAAGAGCTTTCGTCGGCAGACATCGAGGCCGGCACAAATCCCCGTTCGATCCTGGAGCGGCTGAAAAATCTTGTCCTCCGTTTCCGCCGGAGCGAATGACATTTTCATTCTGGTCGAATTTGAAAAAGCGTCCCGCTTAGAGTATATTTTCTCCGCGAAGTGCCCCTGTAGCTCAGTATGGATAGAGCAAGGGATTCCTAATCCCTGTGTCGCCTGTTCGAGTCAGGCCAGGGGCACGTTCTCTCCACTTTCAGGAGCCTGAGAAGAAGATCGAAGAGCGCAGGCGAGCATGAAGAAGGAAATTTTGGTCGTGGACGATGACCTGATCAGCCAAAATATCCTCAAAATAATGCTTCTTGATGCGGGTTACTCTCCGATCATCACGCCGAGCGGGAAGGAGGCCATCCGTCTGGCGCAGGAGCGCAGCCCGAGTTTGATCATCCTCGATATCATGATGCCAGACATGGACGGCGTCGAGGTGGCCAATGCCCTCAAGAAAGACGAGAATACCCGGGATATCCCGATCATCTTTCTTTCCGTTCTCATACCGGAGAAAAAGGAGAGGAGAAAACGGCCGCAAGACGAGATCTCCATTCTCTCGAAACCCTTTGAGCGGGAACGACTGCTCGACGAAATCAGAAAATATCTCGCCGGGCCCGAGATCTGACCGACAACAAGCCGGCGACTCGAACTTTCGATGGCCCTGTTTCCGTTCGCCAGCCCCGAAGGAAGTGGCTTTTTCGTGGTGAATGTGGTAAAAATAGACCTTATTCCGTCACCGGGAGTTTGGGATGAAGAAAGTCGTCAAGAAGCAACTCAAGGAGGACGAATTCGTCAGCACCCTGACCAAAGTCCTCCGGTTCATCCAGAGCCACACGAGAGAGATCACCGTCGGCGCAGCCGCCGTGGCCTTTCTTGCTCTGGTCTACGTCGGATTACGTTTGATCGAGGCGAGAAATCTCCGTAAGGAAAGCCGCATCCTGACCCAAATGCTCGATCTTCGCGCCGGGCTGGTCTCTAAACCGGAGAGTCTGGCCGAGCTCGAAAAGCTGGCCGGAAAAGGCAAATTCTCCCGGCTCGGCTACGTGCTTCTTGCGACCCACTGGATCGAACAAGGAGATTTGGCGAAAGCGAAAGTCTCCTTGGAGAAAATCGGTCCAGAGAGAAAAGACTTCATTTATTACCAGGCTCAGGATCTCATGGCTCAGATCCTCATCCGGGAGAAGGAATTTGACCGGGCGATCGCCGTCTACGATCGGATTTACAAGGAGAACCCCGGAGAGTACGGACTCGATGTCGTTCTTTTTCATAAGGCGGAAGCACTCGAAAAAAAAGGGGAGACCGAGGAAGCCGCAGAAGTGTATAAAAAAATCCAGACGGACTTCCCTCAATCCTATTTCGGGTATGAGGCTTCAGGAAAGGCGAGAAAGCTCGGGTCGGGGCGCTGATTTCCGGGTTGTAAACGGAGGGAAAAAAGATATAATGGACCTTCAACTTCAATAAGGAGGAGCGATATGGCCTATAAGATCACCGAGGAATGCAT
>CAZNVB010000125.1:0-5170 GCA_964576265.1 uncultured Eubacteriales bacterium
GCTCCGATCGACGAAGGGAAGAACCTGCGTATTTACGGGATTTCCGACCTCCGACAGCCGCTGGATGCCGTCCTTCAGGTGGGGATTTATACCTATGGCGGCGAGACGATCGCCGAAGGGAAAAACGAAGTCCGGATCGAACCGCGGTCGAGTCGGATTCTCTTTGACCGACCCCTCGACGAGCTGCGCGCAAACCGCCCGGCCGAAGAGCTCTATCTCGTCTGCGAGCTCCTCAGGGGAGGAGAAGTCCAGAGCCACAACATCTTTCATTTCACCGCCCTCAAGCGGGTGGACCTTCCTCGGCCGGAAATCCGTGTCGAAGCCAGCGAAGAGGGGGGAAAGCTCTGGTTGTCTCTCGAATCCTCCCGCTTGGCGAAGAACGTTTACCTTTCGGTTCCCGGGGTCGAGGGACGTTTCGGCGACAATTTTTTCGACCTCGTTCCCAAACGCCGTCGGCGCGTGGAATTTCTTCCCGCGGAGCCCTGCGATCTCTCACGGCTCCGCAGCGGCCTGAAGATCGTCTCCCTTCGGGACACCTACTGACCGGAAAAGGAAGAGTGAGAGATGAGGAGAGTTGGTCATGGTCCACTTCGCTTTTCTTGACTGGTTCTGGGTCGTCTCCTTCATCATTCTGATGACCGTCTGCGGCATCCTTTTTTACCGGCTGGGCAAGAGGTCGATGGCCGATTTCTTCCTGGCCGGCCGCGGCCTCCCCTGGTGGCTTCCCGCGACCTCCGTTTATGCGACCCACACGGCGACCGACACCCCGATCTGGGTCAGCGGGGTGATTTACAAATACGGGCTGCGGGGAATCTGGTACACTTTCTTTTCGGCCTGGTGCGCCATCTCGGCCTTCGCCTCAACCCGGATCTTCCGACGCTCCCTCGCCTACACTCAGGCGGAATGGCAGACGCTCCGTTATTCGGGATTGGGAGCCGAGCTTCTCCGCGGCTGGATCGCCGGCTGGCAGGTCTTCATGAACATGTTCGTCCTCGGCTGGGTCGGCATGGCCATGGGCAAATTGTGCGCCTATCTTTTCGGCTGGCCGGAGTGGGTCGGCCTGGTGCTCTTTTCTACGATCTGCGCCGTCTATGTTCTCGCCGCAGGCTACTGGGGCGTCGTCATGTCCGATTTCCAGCAGGGGGTCATCGCCTTCCTGGTCATCGTCATCGTTTCCCTCTGGGGAATCTTCGTGGCCGGTGGACCGAGAGGGATCATCGCCAAGCTGAATGACCTGGGGGAGAGCTGGCGCCTTAACCCGTTCGCGTTTTCCGGGCTGACGACCGGCGATTTTCCGCTGGTCTGGTTCCTGACCATGCTGGTCATCGCTGTCATCGGCGGTTTCGGGATGGGCACAGCCATCGACTGGTATCCGGAGGCCCAGCGCATCCAGTCGGCGAAGACGGTCCGCGACGCCAGCTACTCGATCTGGTCCGGGACGGCCCTCATCGTCGTCCGGAATTCCCTCTGGGCGGTGGCCATCCTCGGGTTCTTCGCTCTCTACCCCAACATCCGCGAGACGGCCCAGTCGGAGATGGCCTGGTACCGGCTCGGTTTCGAATATCTTCCGGTGGGGATGGTCGGCCTCTTCTTCGCGGCGGTCGTGGCCATCCACCTCTCGACCATCTCGGCCCATCTCAACCTCGGCGCGAGCTATGCCACCCGCGACCTCTATCATCATTACTTCAAACCGCAGGCGAGCGAGAAGGAGCTCGTCTGGGTCGGCCGTGTTTCGACCCTCATCCTGCTTCTCGGCTCGTTTCTCTACGGCCTGATGATGAAGGAGATCACCCAGTGGCTCATCTTCGCCATCTGGATCATGGCGGCCGGAATCTGGCTGCCCTCGATCCTCCAGGTCGTCTGGTGGCGGTTCAACTCCTGGGGATATCTTTCCTCCTGGATCGCGAACCTGGGGTTCAGTTGGCTCGTCGTCTGGATCCTGCCGGAGTTCCATGTCATTCCCGCGCTCCCGGACTATCTTCAGTTCTGGATTATGATGGTCCTCGGCGCCCTCGTCTATCTGCCCCTGACCTTTCTCACCAAACCGGAGGACATGGATCGCCTGGTGAAATACTATGTCATGTCCAGGCCGCTCGGCTGGTGGAAACCGGTGCGCCTCGAAGCGGAGCGCCGAGGCCTGCTGGGAGCTGGGGTGCCGGCGCCCTCGAAAGGAGTGCAGTGAGATGAAAGGAATCAAACGTCAGTGGACGGCCAGCGAAGCCGACCGCTGGACTAAGGAAGATTATCTCGTCTTCGTCATCTCGCCGCTCGTCTACATGCTGCTCGCCGTAGGAACGGCGCTCAGCCTGCTCCTCCTCTGGTACGGATGGGTCTTGCTCGCCGTCGGCCTGGCTCTTCTCGGCCTGATGATCTGGATCATCGACCCTAAGCTCAAGGCCATTTCCCTGGATTACGAGCTCAAGCAGAAAAAATACCTCGAGCAGGTCGAAAGAATCGAGCGCTGGGAGGAATGAGATGAGTCAGAGTTTGTCGGTCGTCATCGGAATGAGCATCGCCTATGTCTTCTCCTTTCTCGGGTTGTTGCTTGCCTACTATTCATATCGGAAAAGGAGGAAAGGAAAAAAGGAGTCGCCATGATCGGGATTGTCGTTCCGGCGCTGATCTTTCTTGCGTCTTTTGTCCTAACCTATCTCCTCTATCGCCGTTTTTCCCGGCATCACTGACAGGCCGGAAGCGCAGAGAACGATCCGCCGGTGAAACCTCGACGAGGAATTTTCTCCCTGCCGATGCGGAAAGATCCGGCTCCCGGATGGAGGCCCGGAAGGAAGAAGTTCTCCCTTCGGCTCTTCCGGGAATTCGGTCAGGGCCCGATTTGTCCAATCGGAAAATGGGACAGGACGCAAGATGACATGTGATATGGCTTTTGATTTCCCGATCGATATAATATTTCTCCCGGCTCGGAGACCGGTAGCCATTGATCCTTCTTGTTCCAAGCTGTGGAATCTCTAAAGGGATCGGCGGCCGAGCGTCGGATCTCTTCCAGGAGGAGAAGGCATGAACGCTTTTCAGACCTTGGACTGGATCGTCGTCGGCATTTATTTTCTCATCGTCCTGGGGATCGCCTGGTGGGGAATGCGGCAGAGGCAGGATTCCTCGGCCGATTATTTCCTCGCCGGACGGCATGTCGGCTGGTTCGTCGTCGGCGCTTCCATCTTTGCTTCGAACATCGGCGCCGAGCACATCGTCGGCCTGGCCGGGACGGCTGCCAAGACCGGCGTCGCCATGGGGATGTACGAGCTTCATTCCTGGCTCGTCCTTGTTCTCGGATGGGTGTTCGTCCCGTTCTACATGCGGAGCCGCGTTTTCACCATGCCGGAATTCCTGGAGAAGCGCTATTCTTCCACCGCCCGCTGGTTTCTTTCTCTCACGGCGCTCATCAGCTATGTTTTGACCAAGGTGGCGGTCAACGTCTACGCCGGAGCCGTCGTTTTCCAGGTCCTGATGGGCATTGATTTCTGGACCGGAGCCCTGATCATCCTGGCCCTGACCGGGATCTACACCGTCCTCGGAGGGTTGAGGGCGGTCGTCTACACCGAGGCCCTCCAGGCGATTGTCCTCATCGGCGGGTCGGCCGTGGTGGCGATTGCCGGCTTGATCAAACTCGGGGGGTGGAGCAACCTGGTTTCCCTGGCCGGGAGCGACCATCTCAACCTTTTCCTTCCGGCCAACCATCCCGAATTTCCCTGGCCGGGCATGGTCCTGGCGCCGCCGATCGTCGGCCTCTGGTACTGGTGCACGGACCAGTACATCGTGCAGCGCGCCCTGGCGGCGAAAAACGAGACCCAGGCGCGGCGCGGCAGCATTTTCGCTTCCTACCTGAAGCTCTCGCCGTTTTTCATCTTCATCCTCCCCGGCGTGATGGCCTATGCCCTGGCGAAATCCGGCCAGATCTCTCTCGACCGGGCCGATATGGCTTTTCCCGTTATGGTCAGAGCCCTCCTGCCGATCGGATTGCGAGGACTGGTCGTCGGCGGGTTGCTGGCCGCTTTGATGAGTTCCCTGGCCGCCGTGTTCAATTCCTGCTCGACGCTCTTCACGATGGATATTTACAAGAAGATCAAGCCCGAATCCTCGGAGAAGAAGCTCGTCCGGGTCGGCCGGATCGCGACCGGTGTCGTTGTCCTTACGGGAGTCCTTTGGATTCCGCTGATGAAAAATATTTCCAGCGAACTCTACCATTATCTCCAGAGCGTTCAGGCCTACCTCGGTCCGCCCATCGCCGCCGTCTTTCTCCTGGGGGTTTTCTGGAAACGAATCAACGCCAAGGGTGCGGTCACCGCCCTCGTCGGCGGCTTTGGCCTGGGGATGATCCGCCTGGCTGCCGAACTCAATAAAGGCAATCTCAGCGGCTGGCTTCATCAGTTTGCCACGGTCAATTTTCTCTACTTTTGCGTTGCTCTCTTCTTGGTGAGCATCGGGGCCATGATCGTCGTCAGTCTATTAACGCCTGCGCCGAGCGCCCAGAGCATCGAGGGGTTGACTTATGCGACGACGGTGGCCGCCGACCGGGCGAAGTCGCGGGCCAGCTGGAATTTCCTGGATGTCCTTCTTTCTCTGATTGTGGTCGTCGTTCTTGTCTTTGTCTTCTTGTATTTCTCCCCGCTCTTTATGAAATAAAACTCCGCCATAAAATAAAAGAGAACGGATGGACGTATAAGAAGACGATGGCCGTGAATCAAAGGAGAAAAATGAATCAAACCGCTCGCCGTTTTTTGATTTTCGGGCTTTTCTTGTCTTTTCTATGCTTCGGCTCAGCCTGGGCTCAAAAAGTCAGGACGGTCAATGGAGTCACCGTCGTTTCCAACGGAAAAAAGCCGACGCCGCCGAAAGGCCGGTCGGCGACGCTCAAGCTCAGCGAAGAAATGACCTTCGGACTTGGAGATCATCCCGACCAGGCTTTCTCTGAGGTGACCGGCTTCGTGGTCGACGACGTGGGAAACGTATATGCTCTGGATGTCAAGGATCGCAAGATCAAGGTTTTTGATAAAGAGGGGAAATTCTTGCGCTTGATCGGGAAGCCGGGGCAAGGCCCGGGCGAGCTGGGACTGCCGGCCAGCATTCAGCTGACAGCGGACAATCATCTGGTAATCACCGACGCGACCAACCAGAAAATCTCTTTTTTTAGGCGTTCAGGCGAACACGTCAAGGA
>CAZNVB010000126.1:0-22647 GCA_964576265.1 uncultured Eubacteriales bacterium
CTTTTGTGGGCGTCACACCCAATAAAACTCTTCATCCTGCAATCCCTCCTTTCCTCCTTTATACAACTTATTTCGCAGGAACTGCAGCGCTTTCATATAATCACCTTATTGCCCTGTCCGAATTTTGGAGAGAGGCTCAGCCGGCTGAACCTCAGCCTGAAGATTCTGGCTGAGAGAATCGGCGGGTTACCTGAACGGTCAGCTGGGAAGTCGGCGTCCCAGGAAAAAGATCACCCCCAGCGAGAGCTGGAAAAATGATAGCTCTGTTTTCTGTTCGAGCTTCTGCCCGATTCCGGCGAGATAGGCGATGTCGTCAGCCGTGAACGGCTCCGCCGTAATCCCGCCCCCGAACAGGCCGTCATAGGTTCCGGGCTGAGGCTTCCAGGCGATCCGCTTCGGCGGGCAATAGAAATACCTGGCTTCGGCCTTCAAGCCGATGAGGTCGGCAAGTCGAATACTCAGACTTCCGCCGAGGTTCGCCCCCGCCGACCGCCAGGACATTTTCGGAACGGTCAACGGGACGAGGAGTGCATCCACGCTTTGAGTCATCGTCTCCCCGGGCGGCTGCGGATCAAGAAAAATGCGCGTCACTCCGTAGCCAAAGGTCGATCCCTGCCGGAGCTCGTTCCAGTAAAGCGCGGGTCCCCCCGAAACCTCGGCGACGAAGCGGCCGGCTCCTTGCCTCCACACGAGGTTTAAACAAACGGGGGTCCGGGTGAGGCGGCCGCTTCCCTCCCAGGATTTTCTCTTTGTGGCGGCGGTTCCGTCCGCCCATTCATAAGAGAAATCGAAGGCCGAATGGGGCGTAAGGTCCGTTGTCGCGTAACCGGCCAAAACCTGTAACCCCAGATGCGGGGAATAAAAAAATGAAAAAGAAAAGCCGGCTGCGGCTGACGCTACGGCCCGGGATCGAATCTTTGTCTGTTCATTCACCGAATTCAGCAAAAAAGAGCTCCAGGTGTCTGCGATGGTCGTCTTTCCGATAACTCGGACGGGTGAGAAACCAGCCCAGAGCGAGAACTCCATGGGGCGTCCGGGAATTTTTGTCGCTGCGAAGACTGGCGGCGCGAAGAAGATAAAAGAAATGAGGGCCAGGCCGAACGAAATTGTGTAAATTCGCATTTTTTTCCTCCGGCCTAAAACGAGCTCCAAAACTTTGCTTTCATCAGCCTCGTTCGTCTTCCCGCCCCAAGCCTCACGGGTAGATCGATATCCTGTAGGAGCGGTAGATGTTATCGGCGACAAGCGCGCCGGGCGGGGCCAGAAGATTCTTGAAGCGGAAGGTGGCCTCGAAAACCACATCCTTCTCGGGATACGTGACCTCGATGATTTTTGCTGCCGTGCCGCCGGGCGTCTGGATGATTCCGGGACAGAACAGCCGATTGCCCGTAAACGGCAGGTAGTGAACTGCGCTGATGATCCGGGAATACGTTTCCGCTCCCCGTTCCCTGCCGTACTGCCAGACTTGTTCCACGGTCTTCGCCTCCTCATCGATCCGATATTCCACACAGCGGGAGAACTGGGGAAATCCGCTCATGAAATAGCGGAAATCTCCGTTGTCGAACAGCAACAGGTTTCCGTTCGGAAGGAGGAGGGGATAGTGCTGACCGTGGTTCCAGTCAAAATCGTCTGCCCCGGCATAGCCGTCTTGGATTTCATTCGGGTAGGGGTGGCCGTCGGCCGCAATAGCGGTGAGAAGAAAGGGGGTGGTCGGCGGTCCTGATCCGTCATAACCGGCATTCCCCCAACCCTGGTGCGGGGCCAGAATCCACTTAAGCTCGTTCTCCCAGGTGACCTTAATGACTCCCTGATGCCTCCCCGAAACGATCAGGCAATGATCATCCGGGCTGTACCAGAGCGCGTTCATGTGGAACCAGTCGCCGTTGGAGTTGATCTGCTCGTTGCGGTCGACGTCCAGGATTTCGCGCAGGTCCCAGGAGTTCACGACCGACTTCGTCTTCCGGTCGATCTCGATGATGAAGTCGCCCGTGCTCGGGATCTCGCCGCGACTGTTGACGATGGTCGTCCCCTTTTTGTCCACGCAAGCGACGAGGTTTCCGTTCGGCAATTCGATGATGTCATGGTGAAAGTTGTATCCCGGCAGGTTGATTTCATCGACCAGTCGGCCGAGAGAATCGTATTCCAAGACCCAATCTCTTATGCTGCCGAGGAAGTTTCCGCTGCGGATACGCCGGAAGGGCGCGAGAAGCCCTTTGTGCTCGCTCAAATCGAGATACCAGCGGACGACGCCGTTGCGGTCGGAGATGATCGGATACATCCGCCCGCCCTGGGGCGTCCGGATGTTCAAGGTGCTCAAGTTCATCCCGGGCTCCATCCGGCCGGGATCGGCGGTGTTTACCTGGATATCGGGGAAGAAATTCGGCAGCGGATCCGTCTCGATATACAGCCGGTAGCTTTCCGGCTTTCCATGGTGGGAAAACAGAGTCAGGATGATGGAGTTCATCCGTCCCGGATAGAGCCCGAGGATCGGGACGGCGTGGTCCGTGCCGTCGTTCTCGAAGATTTTCGAGACGGGAGCCGGCTCCTCTCCCGGAGCGGGCTCGTTTTCGTCCAAGACCTCGACCAGAACGCTACAGTTCAGGTTCGTCCGGAAATTCGCCAGGGCGCTCAGGGGAGCGATGCCGCTGGGATTCAATGTCACGGCGATGTCGGAGGCCAAGAGCCGGGGCGCGGCGGCCGAAGCTTTCCGTCCGGCCGCCGTAGACAGAAGCCATGCGGCAACAGGAAGAATCAAAACGAAGCATTTAAATTTTCTTTTCATTTCCGCCGTCCAGCACCGATGGACCTGATGATCATTCTTTCGTCCATTAGACAAGGCTAAAGGATATCTTCTTTGTTTTATTTTGTCCATGGGAGAAGAAAGCGCGTTTCCTTTCTGTAATGGCAGGGCCGGAACGTAGCCGGAGAAAACTCGGCCTCCAGGGCCCTCGGAGTTGGAGAATTCTCCGGCCGGTCTGTCGCGCGCCGGCGAAGCCTGTCCGATGAGCCGCGAAAGAAGAACAATTCTGGCCCGACCCTTCCGGCGACATGACAGGGACTTTTTTTTTCTATACAATGGAGCGGGATGGTGAAGTTCTTCGACCGCTACATCCTGAAGGAAATCGTCCCGCCGTTCTTGGTCGGACTGCTCGTCTATTCCTTTGTCCTGTTGATGAACCAGGTGTTCATTCTTTCCGAGCTGTTCATCGCCCGGGGGGTGTCTTTTGGTGTTGTCGCCCGGATTTTCCTTTACCTCATCCCTTCGGTTTTGGCCTTCGCTGTTCCCATGTCCGTGCTCATGGGCATCCTGGCCGGTCTGAGCCGCCTGTCTTCGGACTCCGAGATCGTCGCTTTCCGCACCCTGGGCATCCGCAACACCCGTCTTCTCTGGCCTGTCCTCTTTTTTGCTTTTGTCGGCTGGCTGATGACCTCGGCTCTGGCCCTTTATCTTGCGCCCTGGTCGAATTACCGCTGGGTCCAGACCCTGACCCGATCGGTCCTTTCCAAAGTTCAGCTCAATGTCAAGCCCCGCGAGTTCAACGAGTCCATTCCTCAGACCGTCCTCTTTATTCAGGATATCACCCCCGATAATCAATGGAAGAATGTTTTTGTCCACCTCAGCAATCGGCCGGATGAGGAACGGCTCATCCTTGCCCGCGCCGGCCGGCTGAATTTTTTCCCCGAGGCCAAGCGAGCGACGCTCGAGCTCTTCGGCGGGGCTTTGCACACCCTGCCGGCCGGAGAGCCGGAACATTACAGTATCACGTTTTTCCAACGCATCGAGGAAGAGATCAATGTCGAAAGTCTCTTCGCCCAGTTTTCGAGCGAGAAGCGCGTCCGGGAAAAGGATATCGGCGAGCTTTTCCGGGGGATCGAAAAGATCAAACAAAAGCAAACCGGACTGCGGCGGGAACTATCGAAACAAGAGGCGGTTTCAGGCGGCCCGCCGGAGGCCGCGAGCCGTCGACGGGAGATTCGCTTCGCCCTTGAGCAGAGCGGGCGCGAATGGCGGTCTCACTGGGTGGAGGTCCATAAAAAGTTCGCTCTGCCCTTTGTCTGTTTTATTTTTGTCTTCCTGGGCATCCCGCTCGGAATCTCGACCCGAAAGGGCGGCCGGACGAGCGGATTCACGCTCAGCCTGGGGGTCATTCTGGTCTATTACGTCCTCATCACCGCGGGCGAAAAAATGGCCATGGAGGAGCGGCTTTCGCCGTTCCTCGGGATGTGGGGGCCGAACATCGTTTTTCTTCTCCTCGGCGGCTATCTCTTTGTCCGGGCGACGAAAGAGTCGCCGCTTTTTCGCCTGAGGTCGGAGCGGAGAAAAAAGCGTCGGACCCGGGTGCTTCTTCTTCGGATCCGGGTCCGGCCGACCGGCCGGCAGTTCTCCTCCGGCTGGCGATGGCCGAAGCTCGAGCTCCGCTTTCCGAATATCCTCGACCGCTATATCATGCGCAAGAGTTCGGCCATTTTCCTTCTTGTCTTCTCCGCCCTTCTTCTGATTTCCGCCATCGTCACCTTCTTTGAGCGGATCGACAATATCTACGAACACCGCAAGCCGCTCTCTCTCCTTTTCGAATATATCGAGTACCGGATTCCGGAGTTCTCGAGCTATGCTCTTCCTGTGGCCGTCCTTACGGCCGCGCTCCTGACGCTGGGGCTGATGACGAAATCGAACGAGATCACGGCGATGAAGGCCTGCGGGGTCAGTATTTATCGCCTGATCCTGCCCGTCCTTTTCCTTTCCGGCTTGATCTGCCTGTTTGCTTTGGCCCTTCAGGAACGTATCCTGCCCTCGGCCAATAAGAAAGCCGAGGAGATCTGGAACGCAATCAACGATGTCCCGGCGCGGAGCTACAGCTTTCTCGATCGGCGCTGGGTCCTCGGCCGAAATAAAAGCCGGATCTACCATTACACCTATTTTGAGCCCGCGCGCGGGGCGTTCAGTCAGCTGTCCTTTTATGACCTCGACCTACCGACCTGGTCGCTGAAGAGAAGAATCTATGCCGGCAAAGCTCATCTCGAAGGGGCGATGATGAACCTGATTGAGGGGTGGGTGAGGGATTTCGGAAAAGAAAGAGAGAGCCGGTTCGAGACGTTTGCTGACCAGAAGATCTCGCTTGAGGAAGAGGCGAGTTATTTCGTCAAAGAATGGACCGAGCCGGCCCTGATGAGTTTCCGGGAGCTCAAGACCTACATTGCCGAGGTCGAGGGAATGGGATTCGAGACGACGCGGTTCAAAGTCGACCTTCAGGCGAAGCTTTCCTTCCCCTTCGTCTCCCTGATCATGGCTCTTCTTGCCGTTCCCTTCGCCTTTTCCATGGGGAAGCGGGGAGCGCTCGTCGGGCTGGGGTTGAGCGTCGCCATTGCCATGATCTACTGGGGAGCTCTCGGAGTTTTCCGCAGCCTGGGGTATATCGGCTTCTTGAGCCCTTTTCTTTCCTCCTGGGGACCCAACCTTCTTTTCGCCCCGCTCGGGCTCTATCTGATCTTTCGCCTCCGCACTTAGAGCTTACATTTTATATTTGCCGAAGTCTTCGGGCTTGAGGTTTTCCAGCCAGTTGCGGAGCTTCTCCGAATCTTCCCAGTTTTCGTCGAATTTGAAACTCTGGGCCTTCTGAACGACCTCGTCCTCGACGAAGATCGGCGAGTTCATCCGCAGAGCCAGGGCGATGGCATCGGAAGGACGGGAGTCGATCAGGACGGGGGTATTGTTCGAGCGGCAGTGGATGATCGCGTAGAATGTGTTATCCCGAACGTCGTTGACGACGATCTTCTCCACGGCGACGTCGAGCTTATCGAGGACGTTCTTCAGAAGATCGTGGGTCATCGGTCTCGGAGTGGGGATATTCTCGATCGTCAGGGCGATGGCGTTGGCTTCGAAAATTCCGATCCAGATGGGCAGGATTCTTTCTGTCAACGGGTCCTCCAAGACGACGATCGGCATCTTGGAGATGGGGTCGACGACCAATCCCTTGATTTTCATCTGAATTTCCATCGTCCTGTTACCTCGATAAACCTAATATAAGTTTTGGCGGGGATAAAGTCAACTTTTGCCCGTCTCGATCGGCCGTCAGCGACTGATCTCTTCCCATGGCTTGAGATGAACCGCAGTTTTGTCGCGGAGGCCCTTCGGCCGGCCATTCGGTGGCCGAAGAGAAGCTAAAACAGAGTCAGCTGGCCGGCGGAATCTTCAGCCGGGCTGGCCTCGAAAAGACGGATCTCGCCGTAGAAGCCGTCGTGGCCGGGCTGAATGCGGACGGCGCCCTTCCGCATCCGGTCCACGCCCTGGCTGACGCGCTCGGGCTGGATGCGGGCGAGTTCCGAGATAGGGACAGAGGTCAGGATCGCGTGCTCGTTGCCGAACTCGCGGATCAGGCGGAAGTAGATCTCCCAGACGCTCTGACATTCGGGGGTCTTGTCGATCGCCTCGGCGATGATCTCGTTGAGCGGGATAAGATTGCGGAAGGGGATCCTCTGCGGCGGCCGGGCGTTCTCTTCGCGGTCCGCCAGTTCTTCGACCCGGTGCATGACGCCGATGGTCAATTTTTTGCCGCACTTCGGGCAGAGATCCTTATGAGCCAGCGACTCCTTGGGCGAAAAGACGACGCCGCACTTGCGGTGGCCGTCGTAGTGGTATTTTCCTTCTTCCGGAAAGAACTCGATCGTCTCCAAGAACTTGTCCGGGTTCTTACGCCGCAGGGCATCGACCAGTCCTTTGTAGCTGAAATCGGTGTCGAAGACGTTCGCCTCCCGACCCAGGCGGGAGGGCGAGTGGGCGTCGGAGTTCGAGACGAGGGCATAGCGGTCGAGAGCCGAAAGCCGCCAGTTCATCGGCGGGTCGGAGGAGAGCCCGGTCTCCAGGGCGAAAATGAACGGGGTCAGCTCTTCGAAGCACTCTTCGATGGCGTCGAACCCGGAATTTGAGCCGAAGAGCGAGAACCACGGAGTCCAGATGTGCGATGGGATGACGACGCAGCCGGGCGCGGTCTCGGCGACCAGGCGAACGAACTGTTTTGCGTCCAGGCCGAGGATCGGACGGCCGTCCGAGCGGAGATTTCCCAGGCCGCAAAGCCGGCCGTTGATTTTCTCCACCGATTCGAAGTCGGGCGCGAGAAGGAGAAGGTGGATCTTGCGCACTTTTCCTTTCTTTGAATAAATGAAACTGATTTCCGTGGACAGGACGAAATGGACGTCGTCGGGTTTGACCGGGAGGCCCTTGAGATAGCCGTTTCCGGGAGGCTGGATGCTGCGCAGGCGGAAAAAGCCGTTTCCTGCCGGCTCGAGTTTCTGTCGGGTCAAGAAGAACCATTCGGGGTGGGTGAAATCCCCGGAAGCGACGAGAGAAAGACCTTTGAGCTTGGCCCAGCAGGCGATATTGTCGAAGGTCATGTCGCGAGAGGTCGCCCGGCTGAACTTGGAATGGATATGCAGATCGGCAATAAATTTCATCGGGATGAAGGCTCAAGTTTAGTGAATCGGAAATATTATTGCAAGGGTGATTTTTTTATTTTGGATCGCTTCCCCGCGACGGAAGCCGACTCCTGGGCAACGACTGGACTCGGCAAAAGAAGGCGCCCGGATTTTCAGGCGAGAATGGCACCTATTCGTTCGGCGGATATCATTCCTTGGAATGGGGCTTGACGGCTCTGGCCAGGCGCTCGCCTTGGCGGGCGTATTCGGCCGAGAGCGAGGGATCCCCCAGTCTGTTATAGAGGTCGGCGAGAAGAAAGTAGCCGAGCGGCAGATCTTTCGGCTCGGGCCCGAGCTCGATTCCCTTTTTGACCAGGCGCACGGCTTCGGCGAAGTTTTCGCCGTGGTTGAGCATCAGCCGGGCGAGATAGAAATAAGTCAGCGGGAATTCCGGGTTGATCTCCAGCGTCATTTCCAGATAACGCCGCTCCTCGTCTTCCCGGCCGAGGAGGCGGCAGAGGCGCGACAGATTAAAGCTCGCCTTGAAGTGCTTGGGAGAGTTCTCGAGTTCTCGCCGATAGGCGGCAGCCGCCTCGGTCATTTTCCCCTGCTTTTCAAGAAGCTGCGCCCGGTTGTACTCAAGATTGGTCAGCCGGGGATTGATCGCCAGGGCGGCCTGGATGTGCTCAGCGGCGCGCCCGAGCTCCTCGCGGAGCAAATAAATCGCCGCCAGGGCCGTGTGCGAGGCGGCCGAGTCGGTGTTGTAGGAGAGGCATTCGTCGTAGTACTTGATCGCCTCGTCGTATTTCTTCTGGGCGAAAGCGATTGTCCCCAGAAGATAGTAGAGTTGCGGGTCGGAGAACCCCTTTTTCAGATAATCGATGACGAACTTCTCGGCCTCATCGGGCCGTCCCATCCTCTGATAGGAATTGGCGATGTTGATGACGCAGAAGCTGTCGTCGGGCTTCCTTTTGAGCGCCTCCTCGAAGGCGGAGATCGCCAGCTTGAAATTCCCCTGCTTGAAATAGATGTTGCCGAGGGAGAAGTAGGCGTCGTTGATCTCCGGGTCGGCGGCGATGATCGCCTGAATGATCGGAATGGCTTCTTCCGCCCGGCCGCTCATCCCCATTTCTCTGGCCCGCGAGAGCTCGTTGAAGACGACGATCTTCTCTCTGGGGCTGGCCAGGACTTTCCCTTCGAGCTTCGATGGATCGGTGAAGGAGCCGATGTAGCCGAGGGCGGCGAGTCTCTCCCTCGTTTCCTCGTCGATTTTCCGGAGGTCCATCCGGTGGGCGTTCCGGCTCAACCGCTCGATCATCTCCAGCGCCCGCTTTTCGAGATCGGCCGCAGTTCCCGACTCTCTGGCCGCCAGGTTTGTCTCCTCGTCCGGGTCGGCGCTGAGATCATAGAGCTCCCGCTCGGGCGCGATAATGAGTTTGTGCCTCCTGTTCTGGTAGCTTTTCAGCTCCGACCAGCCGTAGTGAAAGCGCGGGTAGAAGGTTTCCGAGTAGGCGTACCGGTTCATATCCCTTTCGGGTTGAAAGAAATAGGGAACGAGACTCTCGCCCTGGACTTCAGCCGGGACCGGAAGGCCGGACATTTCGAGCACCGTCGGCATGACGTCGACGAGCGAAACGACTTCGGAAGACGTGATTCCCTGGAACCGCTCAAAAGGAGTCACGAAGATCAAGGGGACGTGAATCGCTTCCTGATAGACGAAAAATCCGTGGGCGGCTTCCTGATGTTCGCCCAGGCTTTCTCCGTGGTCGGAGGCGAAGACGAGGAATGTCCGGTCGGCGAGGCCCGATCCTTCGAGCCAATCCCAGAGCCTCCCCAGCTGGGAATCGGTGAAGGCGATCTCGCCGAGGTAGGGATTCTTCGGGTACTGGGCGTCAAACGGGGGCGGAGGCTCGTAAGGGGTGTGGGGATCATAGACGTGGATCCAGACGAAAAATTTCGATTCCCTGCGGCCCTCGAGCCACTTCAGAGCCTCATCGAGCACCTCGTTCGCCGGGCGCTGGACATGGGCGAGGGAAATTTTCTCAAACTTGCTCAGGTCGAAGCGGTCGAAATACTCGTCGAACCCCTGGTTGAGCCCCCACTTGGAATCGAGGACGTAAGCGCCGACGAAGGCCGCGGTCTCGTAGCCGGACTCTTTGAAGGCCTCGGCCAGGGTTTTGATTTCTTTCGGCACGACGAACCCGCCGTTATCCCGGACGCCGTGATAGAATGGATAGGTCCCGGTCAGGAGCGACGTGTGAGACGGCAGAGTGAGCGGAGTCTGGGCAATGCAGTTTTCGAATTTGATCCCGCGGCCGGCGAACCCGTCGATGACCGGAGTTTTAATCCGCGGAAAGCCGTAGCAGCCGAGGCGGTCGGCGCGCAAGGTGTCTACGGTGATGAGAATGCAGTTGAATTCCCGATCGCCCCGGAAGCGGGAAAAATCGCGCTTCCTGGCCAGGAAGCGGACTGCCGCCAGGGCCGCCAGCGCCGCCAGGACCGTGACGGCAGCCGCGGTAAGAATCCAACTCTTTTTTTTCATCAGCGCATCTCGATTCGGGACGCAGATCTATTTTAGCACAGAGGATGAATAAAAGCCCCGGGAAGGCAACTCTGAGCGACCCCAGAATCCAGCGCTTTTGCTCACGGGCTGTTTGGAGGGGTTGATCAGGTGAGGGGACTCTTCCCGCCGTGAATCCGCTTCGTCGGGCAGAGCGATATTTGGAGGCGTGATTAGGTCCGCCCCTGCCGCCGGGGGAAAGAAAACGACGAGCGCTCTGCGATAAAGTGAAAATCCCGAGGTGTCGGCGAAAGTGATAACAAGCGGACGGCCCGGGATCCTGATGGCCGCTGACTCCCAAAGATCAAAAGATCAAGCGAACTCCAACCCTCGCCTGGCGGGGAGAGACGATGCTGTAGAGCTCGTGACCGTCGGTCGAGGGATATTCCCCCGGGTGCCAGTCGTAGCCGATCCGTGTCCCCCAGCTGGTGATCGTGTCGGCGTTCAGCACGTTGAAAAGATCGAACAGCAAGCCGAGCCTATATTTTCCGCTCAGGGTGAAGATCTTTTCCAGCCTCAGGTCGAGCAGGCTCTGCATCGGATAATGATTGGAGCCTCTTTTTTCAGCGAAAAAGGTCACCCGTCCCTGGTTGAGTCGGGTCGTCCGGAAGCGCGTCGTCCAGGCATTGCCCGTGATTCCCCGGTAATAGGCGTTCAAGCTGATCTCGAACGGCAGGATGTAGGTCGCCTGGATTTTTATCTGGTGGGTGGGATCGGCGGTCGAGTTCCCTTCGGCGTTGATCCAGTAGTTCGGGTCGCCGGTCGTCAGCCCGTCCCGGTCGTTCCAACCGATGTCGTCGGCAAAGCCGTTATCCATCGTCCCATACGCCCTGGAATAGATATAAGACATCAGAAGCTGCCAGCGGTTGGAGAAACGCTTGTTGAAAACGAGCTCCAGCCCCCAATATTTCCGGTAAGGATCGAGCTCGACCCAGGGCTGCCCTTTTTCCAAATTGTCGAGGATGAATTCATAGGTATCGACCGTGTCCGCCGTCCGTTCGTAGATCAGGAACGTCGCTCCGAGGTCCGGGACAAAAACCTTGTAAGGTTGATAGTCGGCCTTGAGGTCGTAGCGGCCGATGATGTTTTTCCAGGCCCGGCGGATGTAGTTGATCCCCAACGAGGCGTCCTTAAAGAGTTCTCTTTCGATCCCGACGACAAACTGATTCATGTAGGGATGCTTGATGTCCTCGGCCATTTTGTAAAGGTTCTCCGGCACGACGCGGAAAAACTCGACGTATTCTTGGAAGTCGGAATCCCAGTAATAACCGATAAAATCGCTGATCGCTGAGGCGGGATTCAGGCGGTCGTGGTAGCTCGACAGCATGGCCTCGGTAAACTGGCCGTAATGGGCTTTAAGAACCGTCGTCTTGTCGCCGAAAAGATCGAAGGTCAATCCGATTCGGGGCGCCAGCCGGAAGGTTTGATAGACCGTTCCTTCCACGCCTTTGACCGTCCCCCAATTCTGGCTCAATCGAACGCCGGCATTGATGTTGAGTCGGGGGGTGATCTGCCAGGAATCCTGGGCGAAGCCCTCGATCCTCGTGTAGGCGGTGTTGAAGTCGTAGCCCTCATACTGGTAGGCGAGATAAGGCTGGTCAAAATAGGTGATGTAATAGGTCGCGTTCGGCCCCGTGTAGCCGAACCGGTTGCGGACGGACGAACGTTCGACCTCGACTCCGAACTTGAAATCGTGGTCGCCGGCGATGAAATCCTCGGCGTAATGGGTATAGCTCGCGTTGACCTGGAGGCGCGTCCGGTCATAATAACCGAAATGACCGGCACTGTCGTAGCGCATGTTGTCTCCCTGATCGAATCGGCCGGCGATCTCGGGGCCGACTTCGGGATTAAGATCATAATACCCCCAGAAAAAGGCGCCTTTGACCTCGAAGAACGATTTTGGACTCGCGATGCGGGTCAGGCTGAAATTGCCCACCACCTCGGGCGATTTTTGGCTGAGGGTGGCTTCCGGTGAAACCGTCGCGCTTCCTTCCCGATTAATCCCGTTATAGGTATCGATTTCGAGGGAGACGTTGATGTTGGTTTGAGGGGTGATTTGGGAGCTCAGCTTGAAAAAGCTCCGCGGCTGTTTGTAGTCCAGCGGCTCCGGGAATCCCGCAGGGTAGTTTTTGCTGTTGTAATACTGGAGTCCGAGGTAGAACCAGAGGCGGTCTTTCCGGATGGGGCCTCCCAGGTGGGCGTTGAGGTCGAGAAGCTCGGAGAGCGGGGAAGTCAGGTTCGGAAAGTCTTCGGTATAGGCGGCGTTGTTGTCGGCCTGCCAGAATGTCCCGTCGAACGGCGTGTCCAGCTCTTCATTCCCCGTTTTCTTTTTCCCCTGGTAATTGAACTCGAAATGGCCGGACAGGTTGTTGCCGCCGGATTTCGTGATCAGGTTGAAGATGACGCCGGTAAAATTGCCGTATTCGGCCGGCAGGCCGACGCCCATCACCTTCGCCTCCTGGATGATGTTGTGGTCGAGAAAGACCCAGGCCGAGCCCGCCTCGGGATCGGCGACGTTGACTCCGTCCATAGTGTAGGCGATTCCCGTATCGGATTGAGCTCCGAAGGCGACCTCATTGTTGACTCCCGGAGCCAGATTGACGATATCGGCCGTGAACTGGCTGTAAGGGATATTGCGCAGAATTTCATTGGAGAGAGTGACCGAGGCGGTCTCGGTCGACTTGAGGTCGATCGTCGGCGATTGGGCGATCACCGTCACTTCCTCGGCCACGGTTGCCGGCTCCATGACGATGTCGACAGTCAGCCGGACGGTTGTTGTCAGGCGGATATTCTTCCGGAGGACGGTTTTGAAGCCCGGAAGCTCGGCTTTGACCTCGTACATCCCGGGCGGAAGGGCGGGAAATCGAAAAGCGCCGTCGGACTCGGTGATGAATGTCCGGGTGCCCATCAGGCTCGGGCTCGAAAGCGTGACCGTCACTCCGGGAAGAGGCCCGCCTTCCTGTTCCGTCACCGTGCCGGAGATGGCTCCCGTCTCGCGGGATTGAGGGAAGCCCGCCGGGGCAAGACTCAGAACAAGCCCCAGAACGATCAGGCTCGCTTTTTTCTTCATTTTTGTTTTCCTCTCTCGGGTTGGGATGTCTCTTTTTTGAAATTTTTTCAGATTTTTCCTATCGTATTTATCGGAAAGCTAAGTTTTGTCGCGTCTTGTCACCGGCTCCTTCAGTTTACGCAATTTTCTTCCCAGGTCAAGCCCTGTTCGGGAACTCTTCGTCCGGGAGGAAAAGCTTTCTCCTTTTCCGGTTGAAGGCCGGATGCTCCATGGTCTCCGGAGCTGCGGAGCGGACCGCGGCCGGGCTCGACCCGAGATTGAAACAGAACCGACCTTGTGCTAATTTCAGAAGGCTGGCCGAAAATGAAACGGATTGTCGGTCTGAGCCTTTTTTTGCTCGGATTTTCTTTTTTTCTTTTTGCCCGAGACGATCTTCTTCCCCGGCACCGGCAGTGGCTCGAGGATGTCTCTCCGATCCTCACGCCCGCGGAGCGGGAAATTTTCAGCCGGCTGAAAAGCGAAGCCGACCGCGATAAATTTATCAAATTTTTCTGGCGCCAGCGCGACCCTCTTCCCGACACGGCCGAGAACGAGTTCTACAAAGAATATATGGAGCGGGTCCGAACTGCCGATCAGATGTTCGGCCGTGGGACATCGAAGCGCGGCAGCCAGACCGAACGCGGTTATTTTTATCTTCTCCTCGGCCCGCCCCTGGAGCGCCAGCAGTTCGCCACCCACTCCCAGATCTGGCCGCTCGAGCTCTGGTTCTATAAAGGAGAGGTCGAGTTCGGTCTCCCGCCGTATTTTTACCTGATTTTCTATCAGCCTCAAGGGTCGGGCGAGTTCCGGCTCTATTCGCCCGGGATCGACGGCCCGGAGAAGCTCGTCATCCCAGCGATGTCTTCCCGGGGCCTCAGCCGCTCGAGCGCCTATCAGATTCTCAGGCAGGTCAATGCCGAGCTGGCCAATGCCTCGTTGAACTACCTCCCCGGCGAGCAGACCCTGAGTTCGAGCGGCCTCGCCTCGAACATGGTCCTGGCCTCGGTCCGGTCGCTTCCGGAAAAGAAGTTTTCCGATACCTATGCCCGAAACTATCTCAGCTACAAGGATTATGTCGAGACCGAATATTCGGACCGGTTTATCGACTCAAGCTTTGCGGCCAAAATTTTCCGCCACAGCGGTCAGGCGTTCATCCATTGGACGCTCGAGCCCCGCCGGATCAATTTTGCCGAACGGGGGGGCCGTTACCAGGCGTCGTTCGATCTCGTCCTGCGGCTCGAAGACATGGACGGGACGCTGATCCTCGAAGACACGGAAGAGATTCCCCTCAGCCTCGCGCCGGAGCAGTATCAGGCCCACGCCCGCCAGGCGTTTGCGTTCCAGGATGTCCTGCCGGTGATCCCGGGCCGGTTCAGGCTTTTCGGGCTGCTCAAAAACAAGACCGCCCAGGATTTCACTTCTTTCAGCGCTCTGATCACGGTTCCCGGGCCGGCGACAGGAATCCAGCTCGGCGAACTTCTCATCTATCATCATCGGGAGAATGCGGGCGGGGAAACCGGACGCGGCCTGCGCGCCTTCACTTTCGGCGGGCTTCATTATCTCGTCAATGCCCGGAACGAATTTCCGCCCGGAGCGGAGATGGGAATCTTCGTCCAAGTTTCGGGTTTGAGCGACATGCGTCTCAGCCCGCAAACCACCGTCCTCGTCGAGATCCGTTCTGTAGAAGCCGACGGCGGTGGGATGAGCGTGAGAAAATCTCTGGCGGAAACTTTCGTCGGAGAGGGTGAGGGGCTCGATACCGGGCTTTTTTCTCTTGCCGATTTGAAGCCGGGATACTATTCGGCAGAGTTGTTCCTGGTTGATGAGAATAGCCGTCCGGTCGCTTCAGCTAAAGGAAACTTTGTCCTTCTTCCGCGGCCGCTTCCCCTAATACCCTGGGTCTATGCCCGAGTTCATCCGCCTTTTCCAAATGCCGGGCATCTCTATCTCCTGGGCTCCGAGCATTTCCAGAGCGGACAGCACGATCAAGCCCTTGCCCGGGCCGGGGAGGCTCTTCGACTCAAAGATGATCCCGCGGCTCGCATTCTTCTCGCCCGGATATTGTTCGCTCTGGGAAGATTTGAGGATGCTCTGGACGCCGCCCGGCCGGTCTATGAAGCGACGAGATCCAGAGAAGCCGGTAAAATCGTCGCCGCTTCCCGCGCGGCCTTAAAAGATTGGCCGGCGGCTCTGGCCGTGCTCGAAGAACTCCTGGCCGGCGCGACCGAAGTCGGACTCCTCAACCTGGCGGGCGAGTGCCACCTTCAGCTCCATCAGCCGGAAAAGGCGCTGCCTTATTTCGAAAAATCCCTCGGTCTTGTTCCGGATCAGCCGGTTGTCCGAGAGCTTGAAAAAAAGGCGAAAAGCCTGATCAAATAAGCGAGAAAAGGCAAGGCCGGGACTTCGGATTTATTACAGAAAATTGGATAGGAATCCAAAATAATGGATTATCCTCCTGGAAAGAGTTTTCGGTTATGATTTAAGTTATTGATTTTAAACAGATTAATATCATCATGATTTGGCACATTTATTGCATATATTAATCGCAAAAGATTTTTTTTATCTAAATCTGAGTAAAGGAGGTGAGGAGCGGCTCGAAGAAAATTAATTTTTGGGTCTGGGGAGGAGTAGAAATTCTACTCCAGGGCAATGATTTTGTTTTAACCCTTGACAAGAGGGAAAAGAAAAGGAGGCAAGTTTGCGTAAGGCGTTAATCATTCTTTTTACGCTTTTGCTTTCGGTCTCCCTCGTCGCCCAGCAGAGAACAGGAAATATTTTCGGCACGGTCAGCGACCCGGAGGGCAACCCGCTTCCCGGTGTTACCGTGACCTTGATCAACCCCTTCGGCGCGGCCATGACTTCGGTCACCTCGGCCGAAGGCGTGTTCCGCTTCCTGTCTCTCCCGCCTTCGAGAGCTTACGGCGTCAAGCTGGAGCTCACCGGGTTCAAGACGAGGATCGAGGAGAACATCGTCGTCACGGTCGGAAACAACACGAACCTCACCCTGACCATGGAGCCGGGTGTTCTTGAAGAGGCGGTGACCGTCACCGCCGTTTCTCCGATGGTAGATCAGAAGAAGACGTCCGTCGGGACAAACGTTACCCAGGAAATCCTCCAGTCGCTGCCCACAGCCCGCGACCCGTGGGTCATCCTCCAGATGGCGCCTTCGGTCATCATGGACCGTGAGAATATCGGCGGCGCGGAGTCAGGGCAGCAGTCCACCTATGTCAGCCGCGGGTCGACGACTTACAACAACAACGTCTGGGCCATGGACGGGATCGTCATTACCGACCCGGCCGCGATCGGAGCGTCGCCGAGCTACTACGATTTCGACGCTTTTGAAGAGATGCAGATCACGGTCGGCGGCTCGGACGTCACCGTCCAGACCGGAGGCATCGCCCTGAACATGGTCACCCGCCGCGGCGGAAACCGGATCAGCTTCGGCGGCCGTTTCTACGCCATCGACGAGAAATTCCAGGCCGACAACTTCAAGCCGGAGTTCGCCCAGCAGGGCGCCGCTGGCGTGAACAAAATCCGGAACAACAAGGATTTCGGGTTCAACATCGGCCTGCCGCTTGTCAAAGACAAGGCCTGGCTCTGGGCTTCTTACGGCGTCCAGGACATCAAAACGACGACCGTTTACAAGAAGCCCGACGACACGCTTCTCCAGAACTATGTCGGCAAGCTGAACATTCAGATCATCCCCCAGAACCGGTTCGAGGCCTTCGCCCACGTCGGCGGCAAGATCAAGTACGGCCGTTCCTCGTCTGTGGCGAACCCGGAGGGCCTCTACCAGCAGGGCCGGTATCATTTCGGGAGCCCGATCTATAAGCTCCAGGACGAGCACATGTTCGGCGACAGCCTGTTCCTGTCCCTCAAGTACAGCTTCTCCGATTCCGGGTTCAGCCTGACGCCGATGGTCGACCTCGATTTCACGAACCGGCTGATCGTCGATGTCACCGCCGGGCGGAACTACGGCTCCCAGGCGTCCCGTTATTATGTCGAGCGGCCGGTCAATCAGTACAATTTCCTGGCCAACTACTTCAACGACAGTTTGTTCGGCGTGAGCCACGACGTCAAGATTGGGTTCGAGTATGCCGGCCGGAACCAGTATGTCGAGTCGGTCAATCCCGGAAACTACGTCCTCTATCGGAACTATAACACGCCTCAGATCGACCTGACGGGCGACGGCGCACCCGATGTTCCGCCGAGCACCTGGTATTACATCAGCGGTCCCTCACGCGGCTACTACCGCGACCAGCACGTCGATGCCTATGCCGGTTTCCTCCAGGACACGATCACCGTCGGCCGGTTCAACATCATGCTCGGCCTGCGCTACGACTACCAGACGCCGTCGATGAACCCGTTCACCATCAAGGCCGTTGACAAGGAGATGGGAGCCTGGCAGAAGTTTTTCACCTCGGCGACGATCGACAAGATCGACGCTTTACTTCCCGGCCTGGCGTTCAAGGATCCGATTACGGCCAAATCCGTGGACGGCGCGAAGTACGGCTGGAAAGCCTGGTCGCCCCGCATCGGCATCACCTGGGACGTCATGGGCGACGGCAAGACCCTGGCCAAGGCGTCCTTCGGGATGTACGGCGATTTCATGGGCACCGGCATGGCCGACTACTGGCTGCCCGGCGGCGGGTCCGGAAACCTGGCTTTCTGGTGGAAGGACAACGGCGACGGAATCTGCAATTTCGACGAGCTCTACTGGCTCTACCGACGCGGGGCCGGAACGAACTATGCTCCCTATCGAGCCTTCGACGACGCCGGAAACTTCATCGGCAACTGGACGGACGCTTCCGGCTATTACTGGGCGAATTTCGATTACACGAATCCCCTGAAGACCACCATCCCCTATTCTCAGTTCGAAAAAGACGCCGGAACGAGCCGGACGACCGAAGCCATGCTCACTCTGGAAAAGGAAATTTTCACCGATTTCGCCGTCTCCCTCATCGGCACCTACCGAAAGTATGACCAATTCTATTGGGGCCTGAAGTGGTTCAAGGACACGACGGGCGTCATCCAGAACCAGAGCTGGTACGCTTCGGCCGGCAAGCCCCCGGCCACCCTGCCGGGACTCGGCTCGACCAAAGAAGCGGCCAACCACGAATGGTACTACACGACGACCGAAGGCACGGCCTATTCTCCCTGGACGATCTACAAAAGGATGCCCTCCGACCGCTATAACGATTACTGGGGCGTCGACCTCGTCATCAATAAGCGGCTCTCGAACAAGTGGATGTTCAACGGGAGTTTCACCTACCAGGATCAGACGGCTCACTACGGCACCAAAGGCTACATGAACCCGACCAACATCTGGGCCGTGGACGGGAAGGATTCCTCGGCCTACATCGGTGGGGCCAGCGGTCTTCTCGACCAGTACACGAACTCCCGCTGGCTGGTCAAGCTCACCGGCCTCTACCAGTTCCCGTTCGAGATCAACGCTTCTTTCACCCTGATGGGACGCGAGGGCTGGATTATCAACGAGTACTTCGCCTACTACGACTACACTCTGCCCAACCCGGCGAGCGTATCCGCGAGCCTCTACATGGTGCCGTTCGGAACAAACCGGCTCGATCCCCTGTGGAACCTCGGCCTTAGAGTAGAGAAGATGCTCCGGCTCGGCGACACGGGTCGGATCTACGTCATGGCCGACATGTTCAATGTGATGAACGCCGACACGATCATCCGCCGCCAGCAGAAGTACTACGGCGCGTTCTATCACTATGCGGGCGGTGTCGGTGACAAATGGGTTCCCGATCCCAACACCTACAAGATCGACGGCATCCTCAACCCCAGGGTCACCCGGTTCGGAGTCCGGTTCACCTTCTGAGCGCCACCTGAAGAAGAGAAAGTCCGAGTAGGAGTAGAACCAGAGAAAGAAACTTAGAGGCAGAGAGAGTAAAGGCAGAAGCCTAAAGCCCCTTCCCCCGGCCGGGGGAAGGGGCTTTTTCTTTAGAGGGGCGCCATACGCAATCCACTCCATTCCTCGCCGGCTTTTCAACCCCTCTTCAAAATGATAGAATAAGATTTGAATAATTCATCACTGGGTTTTCTGAAGGCCGTTTGGCATTAATTTTGCAACAATGTGGAAAGGGAAGAAAGATCTTTTCCGGAGGTCAGCCATGAGGAAAATTCCGGTCCTCGTTATATTGATTCTTGTCCTTTTTGTGTCCTCCCATCCCCAAGACTATAAAGGAAAAGGCCGCCAGGTCGGCTATGTGTTCGATGAGCAAGGAGCGCCGCTCGAGGGCGTGACGGTCAAGCTCTTTTCTTTAAAAGTCCAGCAGGGATTCGAGCTCAAGACGGATAAGACGGGGAAGTGGGTCGCCTTCGGCATCGGCGGCGGCGCCTGGAACGTCGATTTCGAAAAATTCGGGTTCCTGCCCCGCAAAATCGCCATCGAGGTCAACGAATGGCAGCGGAATCCCGAGATCAGGATCAACCTGAAAAAGGCCGAAGGGCTGGTTTTGACCGACGATCTGAAAGAGATGCTGAACAACGGCAACGCGCTTTTCGAGGCCCAGAAATACGAGGAGGCGGCGGCCGCCTTCAAGGCGATCCTGGAGAAATATCCCGACGCCTACCTCATTCACAAGAACATCGGCAACTGCTATTTCTCCCAGGAGAAATACGAGGAGGCGGAGGCGTATTACCTCAAGGTCCTGGAGAAAGACCCGCGCAATTACGAAGCCATGCTCCTCATCGGCAACACCTATGCCAACCGCGGCCAGACCGAGAAGGCTCTCGAATGGTACGCCAGGATTGAGTTCGAAAAAATCGACGACCCCATCGTCCTCTACAACGTCGGAACGAACTATTACAACAACTCCAGGTTCGGGGAGGCGCTGAAGTATTACCGGAGAGCGATCGATCTTCAGCCGGAGTTCACCGACGGCCTCTACCAGCTTGGGCTGACCTACCTGAACACGGGGAATAATCCGGAGGCCATCGCCGTCTTCGAGAGATACCTCAAAGTGGATCCGGATTCCGCCCGTGCCGGCCAGGTCAAGAGTTTTCTCGAATTTCTCAAAAAAAAGTGAATGGGGAAAACCCGGATTCTGAATCAAAGAGGATTGCTCATGCCGCAGAATTTTCCGGCCGTCGTCGCCGGCCTTTTATCCCTTCTCCTGGTCGGCTGCAGCTCGGGTCCGAAAATCGCGCTTGACCCGGAAAGCGAGGGCTTTTATGAATACGCCCGGCTGATCATGACCGGCGAGGAAAAAGATCTTTTCACCCATCTCCCCGACGCCGAATCGCGCCGGGAATTTATCGCCGATTTCTGGAGCAAGCGGGATCCGGATCCCGACACGGAGGAAAACGAGTACAAAACCGAGTTCTACAGGAGGATCGAATACGCCAACAAGCGGTTCAAAGAGGGCCCGCCCGGCTGGAAGACCGACCGGGGCCGGATTTACATTTACATGGGCCCGCCGGACAAGTTCGAAGAATTCTTTACCCATGACGATCCCAATATCCGGGGTCCGATCCTGTGGTGGATCTATTACGCCTATGAGCTCGGGATCGAGTTCGTCGATGAGCGGAATAACGGCGTCTACAAAATGCGGGAATTCAGCGGCGATTTCTTCGGCGCTCTGGACAGCTTCAAGCGAGGGGACGTCCCGACCGAGAAGGGCGAGAAGCGGAAGTTCGCCAACTTCAAGCTGACTTACGACCGGGCAAAAAAGGAAATCGCCATCGCCATTCCGATCGACGTTTTCAATTTCCGCGATGAGGCCGGGGTCCTCCGGGCTCACCTCGGGTTCCAGTTCTTCGTTTATGCCGCGAATGGAAAAAAGATGGAGGAATTCAGCCAGGACCAGACGTTTCTCCGGACCGAGGCGGAAGTCCTCAACCTGAAGGAGATCGTCTTCACTTTTCCCTACGCCCAGGAGGCGCCGCGGTTCTATCTCGACGTCATCATCGTCGGAAAGGACGGAAGCCTGGGAAAGACGCGCAAAATGTTCGAGATCAAGTCCTGAGCCGCCATGAGAATGAATCGAAAACGGATCCTTGTCCCTTTCCTTGGCCTGGCTCTTCTATTTCTCTCCCCCTCGCTTCCCACGGGCGCCCAGGCCCGGAAATCTCCCCAAGGTCAGAAAATCAACGAAAAGGACCTCGGCGAGAAATACCGCGAGTGGCTCAAGCTCGTCAGTTACATCATCCAGCCGGTGGAGAAAGAAGTCTTTCTTCAGCTCACCTCGGACCGCGACCGGGACATTTTCATCGAGACTTTCTGGAAGCAGCGCGATCCGACACCCGGCACTCCGGCCAACGAATACAAGGATGAGCATCTCCGGCGGTTCACGTACGCCAACAAGTTTTTCGGCCGGAGCTCGGTCCGCGAAGGCTGGCAGACGGACATGGGCCGGATCTATATTCTGCTCGGTCAGCCGGCGAGCATCGAACGCTTCGAGGCCACGAGCCATATCGTCCCCTGCCAGGCCTGGTCCTACTACGGCAACCCGGAAAAAGACCTGCCGCCGCATTTTGTCCTTCTCTTTTACCAGCGGGGAGGAGCGGGAGATTACAGGCTCTATGATCCGCTGAGCGACGGCCCGGCGGCTCTCCTTCTCGATAAAAGGAACATCGATCCGACGAATTATGAAGATCTTTATGACCGAATCAGGCAGATCGCTCCCACCCTGGCCGACATCTCCATTTCCATCGTTCCCGGCGAGTTCAACCCGGACTACACGCCGTCCGCTCAGAACAACATCATTCTGGCCAACATTTTCGAGTCGCCGAAGAAAGACGTCAACGCCTCCTATGCCACCCATTTCCTGAATTACAAGGGAATCGTCAGCACCGAGTACATGACGAATTACATCGAATGCGAAGCGGACGTCTGCCTGATCGAGGACCCCGCGACCGGCCTTCCCTTCGTCCATTTTTCTCTGGCGCCCAAAAGCATGTCGATCCATTATTACGAGCCCAAGGACCAGTATTACTGCAACTATCGGCTCGATGTCAGCCTTCGCCGAGGCGAAAAAATCATCTTCCAGTACAACCGGGATTTCTCGATCTATTTCACCGAAAAAGACACCGGCCGGATCCAGGCGAACGGCGTTTCCGTGGAGGACATGTTCCCCGTCGCGGCCGGGACGCACCGCCTGACCATCCTCCTCCAGAACTCCGTGGACAAGGAATTCAGCATCCACGAGGAAGACATCGTCGTTCCTGAGGCGAGCGGCCGGCCGCGGCTCGGAGGTCCCTACCTCGGCTACAAGTTCGAAAGCTACGGCCCCCAGGTCCACATTCCCTACAAGATCGACGACCGCAAGCTGGTTGTCGATCCGAAACACACCTTCGGCTCGGGGGAAAGCCTCGCCTTTCTTTTCACCGTCGCCGATTGCGACCGAGAGACTTGGGAAAAAGGTGAAGTTCGGGCGGAAATCAGGGGAATGAAAGCCGCCAGCCCGCAGCAAAAGTCCATCTCCCTGAGACTCAGAGATCGCCTTTTCGGCAGGATCATCGGCCTGGACCATTCGCTCGCCCTCAGCGATCTTGCGCCGGATTATTACGAGCTCAAGCTCAGGCTGATCGGCGGCGACGGTCGAGTCGTCGACGAACGTCAGGCCAACTTCATCGTCTCACCGGAGAGACTCCTGCCCCATCC
>CAZNVB010000127.1:0-12002 GCA_964576265.1 uncultured Eubacteriales bacterium
CCCCTGGATCTCGTTGCCGTGGATGTTGCCGTCGATATAGTATCCCGGTTTGCGCTCGGCCGGGCCCGTCTTAGGATTGTTCAGAATTACCGCCCAGATGTCCCGGCCTTCGACCGACTTGCCGATGGATTGAAGGGTGACGAACTCGGGGTAAGCGGCTTTCAAAGACTGGAGCGCCCGGGTCAGTTCGGCGTGATCATAAAAATGGTCATAGGAGAGCTTGACTTCGGCGGAAAAAAGCAGTCCACCGACGAACAAACCGCCGGCCAGAGCAAAGGCCATGATCCGTTTTTGACTTTGTAAGATCATCTGCTCCTCCTTGTCATTTCAAAACGAGCGTTTTCGACGCCGATCCCAGCCGCGGCGAGGAGGCAAGAACGGTGAGCGATGAACCCTTTTTCGCTTTGACCGTCCACTCGACCTTTTGGGTCCCACCGCTTCCCTCCAAAAAAGGAATCGTCTCCACCGGACGGCCGGAAAACAACGCCTGGTCGGCCCTTATTTGAATTTGGACCCGGATCGGCCAGGCCGTCAGAGCTCTCCGGCCCTGAGCCGTCGAAGTCGGGAACCAGCCCGGATTTCTGACATAGGTCGTCACCTGAAAAAGATCCGGGCCCAGCTCTTTCGCCCCGACCTCGACAATTTCGAGACAGGCAAGCCGACCGATCAGCTTGAGATAAAAATCCACATGGAAGGAAATTGTCTTTTCCACCTCTTCCGCCGGCGGGTTGATCCTGAGATATGGCACAAACCCGCCGATTTCGACGTCTCCCAGAGTCGGATGCTTGAACGGCGTCCAGTCGATAAATCCCTTTCCCTTCAGCGCCGCGTCGGCCCATCTCAGAACATAAGCTTCCGGATGTTCTTCTCCTTCGGCGGTCGGCTTTTTGGGCATTTTCTCCATCATCTCGGCCATCCGGGCCGGGGTCACCTGGCCGGACTTGACCATCTTGACGACCATCTCAGCAGTGAAATTCGGCGGCGCGCCCTGTTCCTTGAGAAAGGCGCTGATTTTTTCTTCCCCCAAGGCCAAAAAATCATCGGAAGACATGGATCTAAGCCTTTCGGCAGTGATCGCATCCTTGGACGGTTCCTTTTTCGGTTCAGGGACCTTCCACAAGTCCGAAGAAAAGACCGGTACCCCGTATTGATAATAGCAATAGGCCGCGAACGAGCCTTTTCCCACCGGCTTGGCCCGGCTCTCCGGATAGTCGATTTTAGCCTCTTTGAGGGCGTCCTTGTAATCCTTCTGGACGGTCTCGAAAAGAGGCAAATCCTGGCGGTCGATCGTCACCGCCGGCCCGAGTCCGAGAAACGAGGCGACCATCTCCTCGGTGATTTCCATCCCCCCGCCGATTCCGGTCGCTTTGAGAACATCGACAATTTCTTTCAGGGTGTATTCTTGCTGCGGATCGAGTCCGAGGAACGCAGCAAATTGTCTGGGCACGCGAACTTTGTCCGCTCCGACACGGGCCTGACCCGTCTGCTGGAGATTGAGAATTGTGTTCTCGCCCGAAAAATTCAGGACGAGAGCGATGTTACGGTGAGAAAGGAGAAATTCGAGCAAGGCGATCGTCTCTTTTTCCGAAACTGGCCAGAGCCCGGCCGTCTTGACTCCATATTCGAAATCATGAGGAAAATTGCGGTTGAGCTCGACGCCGCCCGGCGGATCCTCGTTGTACTCGCCGTCGCCATCGTTATCCAGACCCTCAACATAGATTTTATAGATCCCCCGTTCGCCTTTTTTCGGATCGGCCAGACGCATGAGCCTCGGCTCTTTGGGATCGGCCATCCATTTCCCTTCCGGATCCTTGACCCGCATCTCGGTGATCAGGCCGTCTCTGTTCAGGTCGTCCGGGCCGTCCTCGTCGACGCGCCCGTCTATATCTTCATCAAGAGGCGCGCTGTTAGACGTTTTTTCGAATTTTGGGCTGGCGAAATAAGCCGCTGCCGCGTCCGGGTTGAGAAGGGGAAGGAGATAGATCGTCTTCGATTCCAAAAGGGCGGCCATGGCCTTGTCGGAACCGTATCCTGTGAGAAGCCTTTCCGCCAGCTTGAGGGCGGCTTCCGTCCCGATGAGATGAGTTCCCTCGATGTTGGCCGCAACAAGGACAGCCGGCCGGGTTTCGGGGTCAGGAGATTCCTTCGACGGCGCCGCGAGCCTCAGGCCGGCGATGTCCCTCAGCCCGTGGCTTTTCCCGATGACCATGAATTTGGCCAGCTGCGGATTCGCAGAAGCCCACGATTCGAGAAGAGCGCGAACCTCTTCCGGCCGGTGATAGCCGGAAAATGAAATTTTCTTGGGCCAAGCCGCGGTAAAAGCGAGACTCAAGCCGGCCGCAAGAAGAAAAGCGAAAGCAAATCGTCGGACCATCTTTCCTCCTGGTTTATCCTGGAATGACCATTTCCTTACGAAAATCAATTCCACCGATCGGATAAAAGAAAACCTATCTTTGGGTGAAGCCGTATTCTATAATTAAAAGCGTTCCAATGGCAATTCAAGAATAAGGAGGCTTCATGCTGGAGAAAAGACGGAGAGGAATGCTTCTTCTCGCCGCCGTTCTGTTCTCTCTGGGAATCGGCGCCTCGCTCGCACCGGGACAGAATGCCGCGCGTATTGGAAGCCTGTTCGAAAAAATGTCTTGGCGCGGGATCGGACCGGCCGTGATGGGCGGCCGGACCGTCGACATTGAAGCGGTGGAGAAAAAACCTTGGACGATCTATGCGGCGATCGGCCCAAGCGGAGTCTGGAAATCCGAGAACGGCGGCGTTTCCTGGTCTCCCGTTTTTTACAAGGAAGCGACCGTTTCGGTCGGCGACATCGCGATCGCCCAGTCGCATCCCGAGACGATCTGGGTCGGAACGGGAGAAGCGACCTGCCGGAACAGCGTGACCATCGGCGATGGAGTCTACAAATCGACAGACGGGGGAAAGACCTGGACGAACATGGGGCTTGGAGAAACCCGACATATCGCCCGAATCATCATCAACCGCGGAGATCCCAACATCGTCTACGTTGGGGCCATGGGCCATCTCTGGGGTCCGAACATGGAGCGCGGCGTCTATAAGACGACCGATGGCGGAAAGACCTGGAGAAAAATCCTCTACATTGATGAAAACACGGGAATTGCCGATCTGGCGATGGACCCGGAAGATTCGCTCATCCTCTATGCGGCAGCCTATGAGCATCGCCGTCTGCCCTATCATTTTTCGAGCGGCGGTCCGGGGAGCGGAATCTACAAGACAATCGACGGCGGCGAGACCTGGACTCGTTTAAGCAAGGACCTTCCCGAAGGGGTCCTGGGAAGGATCGGACTCGATGTCTCCCGCAGCGCCCCCGGCGTCGTCTATGCTCTGATTGAAAGTCGGGAGAGCGGCATCTGGCGCTCGGAAGACAGGGGAGAGTCTTGGAAAAGGATGTGCGATCCGGCCACCTACCGTCGGGTCAACACACGGCCGTTCTATTACAGCCAGATCCGAGTCGACCCGACCAACGATCAAATCGTCTACGTCCTCTCGACGGGACTCCATGTTTCCACCGACGGCGGCCAGAAGTTTCGTCCGATCGGAAGCGGAATCCATCCCGACCATCATGCTCTCTGGATCGACCCCTCCAACCCCCTTCATCTCATCGAGGGGAACGATGGAGGGATCGACATCTCCTATGACATGGGAAAAACATGGCTGCCGGTTCAAAACATCGACGCCGCCGAAGTCTACCAGGTCGGATTCGACATGCGGCTCCCTTACTATGTCTACTGCGGCCTTCAGGACAACGGAAGCTGGGCCGGCCCGAGCGCGACGACCGACCCCGTCGGGATCACGAACGATGATTGGGTGGCCATCGGCGGCGGAGACGGCTTCTTCACCCAGCCCGACCCGAACGACGCAAACACGATTTACAGCAACTGGCAGATGAACAATATCTATCGCTATGACTGGCGGATCAACCGGAGCAAGATGATCCGTCCGGCCGCGCCGATCTCGCACCCGCCCTACCGATTCAACTGGAATTCGCCGATCCATCTTTCACCTCATGATTCGAACGTCATCTATACAGGAGGAAACTTCCTTTTCCAAAGCGTCGATCGCGGAGTTCACTGGGAGATCATCAGTCCCGATTTGACGACGAACGATCCGGCAAAACAAAAAGATTCGGGCGGGCCGCTGACACCAGACAACAGCGGAGCGGAAATTCACTGCACGATCACCACCATCGCGGAATCGCCGCTGAAAAAAGGAACCATCTGGTGCGGCACGGACGACGGCAATCTTCAGGTAACCGAAGACGGCGGCCGAACCTGGACCAATGTCGTAAACAACATCAAAGGCCTGCCCCGAAACACCTGGTGCTCGCGGGTCGAGGCTTCGCACTTTGACGCCCGGACGGCCTATGTCGCTTTCGACGGCCATCGGACGGACGACTATGCAACCTATCTCTATAAAACGACCGATCTCGGCAAGACCTGGAAATCTATCAAAGGCAACCTTCCCTTCGGCTGGGTTCATGTCGTCCGGGAGGATTCGAGGAACCCGAATCTTCTCTTTGTCGGGATGGAATTCGGCATTTTCGCCAGCCTCGATGGCGGCGCGACCTGGTTCAGTTTGAAAAACAACCTGCCGACCGTCGCCGTCCATGATATCGCCATCCATCCTCGGGAAAACGACTTAATCATCGGCACCCACGGCCGGGGGATTTGGATTCTCGATGACATCTCGTTCCTCCAAGAGATGAGCCCGGAAATCTTGGATTCAGACGTCCATCTTTTTAATCCCCGGCCGACGACCGCCTTCTATCAGGGGACCAGGCGCGAATCGTTCAGCAAACCGACCTTTGCTGCCCGGAACCCTTCTTACGGGCTAGGCGTCACGGTTTATTTCAGGACCAAACCTAAGGAAAAACCGAAGGTTTCCTTCCTCGACAAGGAGAACCAGCCGGTATTCGAGATCGAACTCGGCGCCAAAGAGGGAATCCAGAGAGAATTCTGGAACCTTCAGGTCGCACCCCGGGGGAAAGACGGAAAGCGCATCACACCGTCTGGCTTGGCAATGGCCGCCCTGCCTATCGTCTTTCCCGGAAAGTTCACCCTTCAACTTGAGGCAGAAGGAAAGACACTCCGTTCTTGGGCGACCGTCCGGCCCGATCCCAGGATCGAGATTTTCGAGGCCGACCTCGCCGCCCAGTCCGAATCCCTGGCCGAGCTCATGATTCTGGCGAAAAAAATGGGGCTCTCCATAACGGCCGCGACGAACATCCGGCGCGAGCTCCAATCCCTGGATGAGAGCCTAAAAAAAGAAGGGACGCCTGCCCAGGCCGTCGCCCAGGCGATCGCCGGGTTTGAAGAAAAATTCCGGCCGCTCGAAAAGGAGATCCGACCCGCGGATTTCGGTGTGCCGAGCTCGCGCGACACCGCTCTCCGCGGAGGTCCGATCAATCAGCAGATCCTCAGCCTCGGCTCTTCAATCAGCGGCTATCCGTCAGCCCCTACAAAAACCGACCTTTTCCTGTTGGCCGAACTTGGCCGCAAGGTCGACGAGCTTGCGGGAAAGCTGAACGAGGTGATCAGAGAAGATTTGCCCGGCCTGAACAAAACTCTTGAAGCGCACAAGTTCAAGCCGCTCAAAATCCCCGAAGAAGTGAAACTCTAAAATCGCTTCTCTATTGGGCTTTGAACTTGTTTTCAATGGAGAGCGGAGGAAGCTTCTCCAGGCCCGCTCTCTTGGCTTCGGCAGTCATGATGCGGCCGAGTTCCCGAAGAACGGCGGTCTGCGGGAGGGAAGCTTCCGGGTCGGCCGCCAACAATCGGGCCACACGGTCGGCGGCCCGGTCGGCCATCGATTTCCGGCCGGAGGCAACCCAGCTGTCATAGTTCTGGCGGTCGGAGACGAGCGGAAATCGGTGCTCCATGCGGTACCATCGCCGGGTGTGCGCCAGGGTCAAAAAATTCATATCCGCCCCAAGATCTTCGAACAGGCTCAGGGCGATCGGGTCATCTCGCTCGGAGATTCCTTCGATCAAGCGGTAAGCTAAACCACAGATTTCATCATCGATGACGAGCTTCTCCAGGCTCTGGGAACTTTCGAAGTCGAGCATCCCCGGGCCGGAAACAACGTTGATTCCGCCGAGCGCCGCCAGCACGGCTCCGATTCCCGTCTCCAATCCAGCCTGAGAATCGTTGATCTTGGCGTCGCTCAACGCCATATAGGCATGGGTCGGAAGCCCGAGATGCTTGCCGATCTGGGCCGCTGCGACATCGATCATCATCGTCTCGATGGCGCCCATGGGCGTCGTCCCGAAGCGCATGTCGAAGCTCGCCGGCGAGCCGCCGAAAATAACAGGCGCCCCCCGCCGGGCAAGCTGGGCAATCACGAGGCCGGAGAGATTCTCGGCCACATGCTGGACCAATGTCCCGGCGATGGTCACGGGGGAGGTCGCTCCCGTCAGCCCCATCGAGATGAGCTCGCTCGGAATCCCCGCCCGGGCGCAATCCACCAGGCTCTGGGCCGTGAGGTTGCTCCACTTGAGGGGAGGGGAGGGGCAGGCGTCGAAGATGGCCAGCGGTTTGGCGGCCAGCTTTTCCCTGCTTCCTCGAACGGCCACCAGCATTTCGTACATCGGACGGAAGCCCTCGATGCGAAAGGTCCCGGTGACGACCGGCTTGGAAGAGAACAAAAGCCCGATGAACAGGCGGTAGCTGTCGGCAATTTCTTCCGGGACGTCGGCGCTGATAAGTCCCGTGCTTTGAAAATGAAATTGCGGCAGCGCATCGACCACCCGGACCCAGCGGACCAAGTCTTCTGTCTGAGGTTTCCGCTCTGACTGCGTCGTGTGGTCAAGGAGCCGCGTCGCGGCCGAGCCGGGGTCAAAATGAACTTCGTCCCGACCGACGAGGAATTTCGTTTTCCCGGACCGATCGTAGAATCTGATAACGGAGGGGGTGGAGGAGAGGCATTCCTCGATGAGTTCAGCTCTGATCCGCACCCGCCGCGACCCCTCGTCAATCTCTGCGCCCGCCTCACGAAAAAGAGCCATCGCTTCCTGATTTTCGATAAAGACGCCGCGGCGCTCGAGAAGAGCCATGGCTTCACGGACGATCTTTTCGACCAACGGGCGGCTCAGGAGTTCAAGCTTCGGCTTTTTGGTCTTGATCATGGTCATCCTCCATTCCCTCAGCCGACCGAACGTTCTCTCAGCCTCTCCGCCAGTCTGACGGCCTCCAGAGCGTTCTCGGCATACCCGTCAGCGCCGATCTCGTCCGCCCATTTTTGCGTCACCGGCGCGCCGCCGACCAGAACCCTGAACCGACGGTCGAGATTCTCGGCCCGGAGCATTTCAACCAGTCTTCTCTGCCCGAGCATCGTCGTCGTGAGAAGAGCCGAGAGGCAAAGGAAATCGGCTTTGACCTCAAGAGCCCGGGCGATGAACCGTTCCGGTTTGACATCGACACCGAGGTCATGAACCTCAAACCCGTGAGCTTGGAGCATGGAAGCGACCAGATTCTTGCCAATGTCGTGGATATCGCCCTCGACCGTTCCGATGACGATTTTCCCTTTCGAAGGGGCATCGATGCGGGCCCGGCGGAGCTCGGGCTCAAGGACGGCCATGGCAGCCTTCATGCTTTCCGCGGAGGAGATGAGTTCGGGAAGAAAGTATTCTCCTTTCTCCCACAACTCTCCGACCTCTTTGAGGCCCGGGGCATAACCCTTTTCGATGACTTCGAGAAGATCAAGCCCCAACCGGACGGCCTGGTTGGCAAGTTCTTGCGCCTGAGACCTTTCTCCGGCCACGATCGCTCGAGCCATCGTCTCTAAAATGTGTTCTTTATCCATTCCTCCTCGTTTCCTCAGACATGGCGCTTATCTTAAGGCCAAGGAGCAAATTCCAGGGCCTCGATGAAACGTTCCTGGAATTGCGGCTCCGAAGCCAGAGAGACATAGCGAGCCGCCTGGACCATCTTTTCGGCACTTTCCCGCTCTCTTGCCGAAAGCAGCATTTGCCGGGCGCCGGCGAGCGAGGCATTGCCGATAAAATTGAGGCGGCCCTTATCGATCCTGGGCAGAAGCCCGATATCCATGCTGTTCTCGATATTCAGATAATTCCCGAACGCTCCGGCAATATAAATGCCATCCAGATCCTCGACGGAAAGGCGATTTTGTTCGAGCAGGATTCGGATGCCGGTCTTGATGGCGGCACAGGCGAGCTGCATCTGCCGGACATCCTCCTGAGTGAGGACGATGTTTTCCCGAATTCGAATTTGCCTGGCCGGATTCCGGACGATTCCGCTCCGGCTGATCTCTCCTCTGGCCAGAAAAACAGCGATGGCGTCGATCAGCCCGGTTCCGCAGATTCCCCGGGGTGTCGAGTCTCCAAGCGTCTCGATTCTGATCTCCCCTTCGTCTCTGATCTTAAAGATCGCTCCGGGCAGAGCGGGCAGGCCGCAACTGATGTTCATTCCTTCAAAAGCCGGTCCGGCCGCCGTCGAGGAGGTGACGATCCGGCCGCCGGCTCGGAGGACAATCTCGCCGTTTGTTCCCAGGTCAAGAAAGAGGAATCGGCCCCGCTTCCGGGCAAGCCGAGAGGCGAGAAGGCCAGCCGCAATGTCACCGCCGACAAAACTCATGATATTCGGCGAAAAATAAATTTTTGCCTGAGGATGGATGTTCAGGCCGAGGTCTGAACCATGGAGTTCTGGAAGCCGCGAAAAAACAGCCTCATAGGGAGCCCTGGCCAAGCTTCGGACGGGAATTTCGAGAAGCAGATGGGTCATCACCGTATTGCCAGCGATGACCGCCTCGTAAACGGATTCCCGATCGATCCTGCTCCTCGCCAGAAGACGGCCAATCATTGAATTCAGCGTCTCCAGGACGAGGGACTGCAATTCGGCGGCATGTTCAGAGTTCTCATAACAATAGCTGATTCGAGAAACAACATCCGCCCCTCGCTTGACCTGCTGATTGATCGCCGCTTCCATATCCAAGGTCTTTCCGGAATCAAGGTCGACCAATTCCATGACCAGGGTCGTCGTCCCGACATCGATGGCCAGGCCGAAGCTTCGACCGACCGTATATCCAGGCTCAAGAGCGAGAATTTCCCTTTCCCGGTGAACGACAGCCGTCACCTTGGAATCCCCTTTCGCCATCGCCTCCTCCAGCTTTCTCAGCACGGCCGGCTGGATGCCAAGTCGGACACCGCCCAGACCGTCCAGCAGAATCTCGAGCAAAGATTCGGGGGTCCGAATATCAGGCCGTCGGAGCTCAAGATAGTACTTGCGAATGGCCGGATCCGGCCGGATGAACGAGCGCATGATCGAAGGAAGGATGGGGATTTCCTGGACAGTAAAAGCGCTCGGGACGCGGACTTCCAAGTCGCTTGCGACTTCATACTGACAGGACAAACGGTAGTTCGGCGAAAGGCCTTTCGCAACAAGCCAGGATCGCTCCTTCTCCCCGAGCGGAGGAAGTTTCCCGCGCTTGATCTCGACGAAACACTTCCCGCAAAGCCCGCGTTTATTGCAGTACAGGCTGATCGGAACTCCGGCCTGCCGAAGGACATCCGAGAGAACTTGCTTTTTCCGCACCGCGACCGTCCTGCCGTGGGAAAGAATTTTTACCGTCCAGGTCATAGCGCCACCAGAATCTTCCTTAGGTTATATTTTCCGGCCGGTTTTAGCAAGAACGATGAGCCGGCATCACGAAAATGAACGTGTCAAGAGAGACGGCTGCGGGAAAGGGAAACGCTTTGACAGAGGGAGAGAATTTGTGTTAGCTTCCTTCCTATCGGAAGTCATTCTTGAATTTCAATTATAGGGAATAAGAAGGAGGATCCATGGCGCTCGTCAATTGCCCTGAATGCGGCGGCCGGGTGAGCGATCAAGCGGCCGCCTGTCCGGGATGCGGCCGTCCTATCTTGGCGCCGGCCGGAGCTCGTCCCGGGGCCGTCTATCCTGCTTTTTTCGGCTATGAATACAAATCAAAAATGACGCTTCTCGGGATGCCCCTCGTTCACATCGCCCAAGGGCTGACGCCTGAAGGCCGATTGAGGGTAGCCAAAGGATTCATCGCCATCGGGAATGTCGCCATCGGAGTCGTCGCCATCGGCGGCCTGGCGCTCGGAATCCTGACCCTGGCGGGAATCGGAATCGGGGTCATTTCCTTTGCCGGCCTGGCTGTCGGGCTTTTCGCCGCCGCCGGCGGAATGGCCATCGGTTATATCGCCATCGGCGGGCTGGCCATCGGGATTTATTCGATCGGCGGCTTGGCCTTCGGGCCTCACACGATCTATAACGATCCCGCTTTTCTCGAAATCCTCAAATCCCTGTTTCGCCCCGCCAAGCTTTAAAGACGGTGGCGGCCGCCCGATGCGATGGCCTGACCGACAAGAACGTATGTTCCCGGCTGCGCTCGCCGCAGCCCTGATTTCTCTCCTTTTTTTATCAGCCCCCAAGCTCGATCGCCAACAGCCGAACCTTTCCGCACCGGCCAATCACGGCGAGCGCTGGTATATCATCAAGATGGCTGAATCTCCGGTCGGCTACCTCCATGAGATAAGTCAACGCCGCCCGGAAGGCCTCTCTTCGAATCGAGAAGAAACGTGGCGGACCGACTCCGAGCTGCATCTCGTCCTCAACCGCATGGGCAGTCGCGTTGAGATCCGCTTTTCCTCATCAACCGAAGAATCCGTCGATGGATGGCTGCGCCGCACAAGCTATGAAATGCAGGCTTCGAGCCAGGCGATCAAGTCGGAGGCCTTCGTTGGGGAAGGCGCGATCGTACTCAAAAGCGAAGCCGGCGGACAAGCCTACACCTCCAGACTTCCTTATAAGGGCCAACTCCTCGGTCCTGAAGGGATCCGGCGCTTCTCGGCGGCCGGACTCAAGAAGCCAGGCGACAGAGTAATCCTGCAGACATTCGTGGCCGAGGCCTCGGCCGTCAGCCACCTCATCAGGACCATGCTCGGGACCGAAAGACTGACTATCTCCGGAGGTGAACTCGAAACGCTAAAAATCGAAGAATCCCTTGAAGGAATGCCCGTGAAGCGGACCCTCTGGCTGGATAAAGAAGGTTACCCAATCAAACAAGAAGAGCCCGGGCCGTTCGGGACAATGACGGTCTGGAGCGCGGATCAAGCCGTAGCTTTGGCCGCTGTCTCGGGCGCCGGATTGCCCCGGGAAATGTCCGCGAGCTCCATCGTTCGGACAAATATCCGCCTGCCGCGGGCTTACCCGATCGAGCGTCTCCGCTTGCGCCTCATCCACAAGAATCCGGCTCTGGGCTGGCCCGATTTCAGGGCTCCAAATCAGATGACGCTTGATCAAAGCGACCGCGAACTCGTCCTTGAAATCCGGCGTTTGAGGCCTCCCGCTGGCCTGGGGTTTCCGGCGGCAATCTCAGCCGAAAACCGGGAATATCTCGCGCCTAACGCCTATATCCAGTCCGATGACCCGGAGATCCGTGAATGGGCTGCGAATTTGATCAAGGGAGAGAAGGATCTCTTTTCAGCCGCATTGACCCTCCGCAGATGGGTGACCGAGGAGATGAGCCTTGACCTGGGCATCGTCTTCGCCCCTTCAAGCGAAATCCTCCGCCATCGCCGGGGAACATGCCTCGGCTATGCGACCTTGCTCGCCGCCCTCGCCCGGGCCGCCGGGATTCCTTCCCGCGTCGTCATGGGCTACGTCTATGCCATGGGCATGTTCGGAGGTCACGCCTGGACGGAAGTCCTCGCCGGAAAAGAATGGATCCCCCTGGATGCGGCGATAGTCAACGAAGGGACGGCCGACGCCGCACGCTTTTATTTGATCGCCACCTCGCTCGCCGGTGGTCCCGGAGAATTGAGCTTTGCCGCTGGCCAGCAGGTTTTCGGCCAAATCGAAATTCGCATTCTCGAGTACGAGACATTCGGGAAAAAAGTCATCGTTCCGGAGGGGGCAAAAGCTTTTAGCATAGAGGAGAGTGTCTACGAAAACCCCTGGCTCGAGATGAGCTTCCGAATTCCTCAAGAC
>CAZNVB010000128.1:0-7650 GCA_964576265.1 uncultured Eubacteriales bacterium
CCCATTCACGGATAAAATGGCCCAGATATTCATAGTCTGGGGTGAATTCGCCCCGGTGAACAATCACCGCCTTTCGCAGCGCCAGCGGAAGACGCAGACGGTCGAAATCGACAGCAAAATCGGCTGCGGCAAGCGAAGGAATAAAATCTTTCAAGACCTGGCTAAAATAAACCGAGGATTCGAGAGAAATTTCGGCTGGAAGATTGTCTACTGCCAGGACGACCGGTCCTCGGCCGGCAAAGCCGTCGACCGCCTGGTCGGTTTCGATGTCATAGGTATATACGGGATTGGACGGGTTCGTCGAGCGGGTCGTGAATTCCACCGCCCCTCCGATATCACAGGAGAGATCGCCGACGACTCTGAGGCGAGGGATCGAATTCGCGCGATAAAGCCTTCTCAAGGTTTTTTTGGTCACAAAATTCGGATATTTCGGAGTCCAATAGATGGCATTGATCAGAACCGTGAGATAAGGAAGAAACTTATCCAGGACCGGCCGATATTTCTCCGGATGGTCGTAGTAGTCCTGGAGGTTGAAGGCTTCCGTCCCGACCTTGGGGCGCACCATGTCTTCTTCTTTAAAAACGGTCTTATAGACTCGATCGCTCCGGCCCCGATCCTTCTTGAACAGACCGGCGAGCTCAGAAGGAGGAATCTCGATAAAGGGAAGCAAATCGAAGACCTCTTGAGCGCCTCGGGAAACATGGCCATAGCCGGCAAAGCCGAAAACAAGCGGCGAAATTTGAGGCGGCAAACCGCGTTCGAAGATTTCCCAACCCGCCGACTTGACCGCTTCCAAGGCCTCCACCAGGCTGACATATTCGATTGTCTGGCGAATCGAGGAGAACGGCGTCCGAATCCCCTCGGTCTCGAGACGGCGGCCGAGCGCCCAGAGCGTATCGATCAACCCGGCCTGACCCGCCTGGCGGCCGAAAAATACGAGACGGCGGCCTTGCTCATCGACGATCCGTTCATAATCGATCAATGTCGCCCGGCGCTCGATCAATCTTTTGAGCATCGGCATGTTGTGCGGCTGTCCCTTGATCGTATGAGAGAAAAAAACATAGATGCCATCCTCACGGAAGAAATGGAGAGGCATTTCTTTCACTCCCAGGACGACGGAACAAAAAGAAAGGTCCTCGCTGATTTTTACACCCTCCCGGACGTAGTCTTCGTCAGAAAAGACCCGAATCGCCGAGGGTTGAATCCAGATCTCAAGGCCCAGCTCTCTGATCAGCTCCCGGGCATGAGCAGGAATGAGGGGAGTGCGCCTTTCCCAAGGGTTTTTGTCTTCCCGGCGGATCCCGAGGATGAATGGATAGGCCAAATTTTTCTTCCTGATGAAGGCATAAATTATGGCATAAAAGGCCCAAACGGTCAACGTGACGGGACACCCCGCCGATCCACCGGTGAGACGATTTGACTCTCCGTTTCGTTCCTCCTATAGTATCAACCGATGATTCGATTCTTCAATACACTCAGCGGCCGAAAAGAGCCGTTTATCCCTATCACCCCGAATGAAGTCAAGATCTACACCTGCGGGCCCACGGTTTACGACCATGCCCATATCGGAAACTTCCGCGCCTACGTTTTTGAAGACCTGTTGAAGAGATTTCTCATCTGGATGGGTTTTAAAGTCACCCATATCATGAACATTACCGACATCGACGATAAGACGATCCGGGGTTCAAACGAACGCGGGATCCGTTTGGAAGAATACACCCAGCCGTATATCGAATCCTTCTTTCAAGACCTCAAAAGGTTGAGGATCCTGCCCGCCGATCGTTATCCCCGAGCGACCGAGCATATCCCGGAAATGGTCGCCATGATCCGGGGCCTCCTTGAAAAAGGCTATGCTTACGAAAAGGACGGGTCCTACTATTTCAGCATTTCCCGCTTCCCTCCGTACGGCCGGCTGTCCAAAATCAGCCTCGCGGATCTCCGGCCGGGACAGCGCGTCGAGACGGATGAATACGAAAAGGAGAGCGTCCACGATTTTGTTCTCTGGAAGGCCAAAAAGGAAGGAGAACCGTTTTGGGAAACCGAGCTCGGTCCGGGACGGCCCGGCTGGCATATCGAATGCTCGGCCATGAGCAGGAAATACCTCGGAGAAACCTTCGACATCCATTGCGGCGGGGTGGATAACATTTTCCCTCATCACGAGAATGAGATCGCCCAATCGGAAGCTTTTTCGGGCAAAAAATTTGTCCGCTACTGGCTCCATTGCCACCATCTCATCCGGGATGGGGAGAAAATGTCCAAGTCCAGGGGAAACACGATCACGATTGGAGAGGTGCTCAGAGAGAGGAATAACCCCCGAGCTCTCCGCTTCCTCCTTCTTTCCACCCACTACCGAAAACAGCTGAATTTCACGTTCAAGGCGCTCGATGAGGCGGCCGAGGCGCTCGACCGGATCGACGAATTCGCCGGCCGGGTGAAATACGGCCGATTTTCTCCCGGGGAAACCGGGGCAACCGACCGGATCCTCGAAGAGGCGGAAAAGAAATTTCGCGCCGGTCTCGGCGACGACCTCAACATCTCCGTCTCGATCACGGCTCTCTTCAACCTGATCAAGAAGGCCAATACCCTGCTCGCTCAGGAACAAATTAAGCAGAATGACGCTCAGAAAATTCAGTCGTTTTTATCCGAGGTCGACAGGGTTCTCGCCATCATCGAACCGAAAAAAAAGTCGATCCTCAAAGTCGAGCCAGGAGAAGACAAGTTCTCCGCTGCCGACCTCATCCATCTTTCCCCGGAAGTCCGAGAGAAAATCGAGCTCAGAGAAAAAGCCCGAGCCGAGAAGAACTTCGCTCTCGCCGACGCCCTTCGGCGTGAACTTCTCACCAAGGGCATTCTGATCGAAGACACAAAGGAGGGTCCCCGAATCGTCAAGGTCGGCCAGCCCCGAGAATGAGCCGCTCTCACGATCTCGGCCGCTCGGGAGAAGAGGCGGCGATCAAATATCTCCAAAGAAAGAAGTTCAAAATCCTGGAGCGAGGATTCCGCTTTCACAAAGGAGAAATCGACATCATCGCCCGGGATGGAGAGACGGTCGTTTTCATCGAAGTCAAGTCGCGACGGAAATGGGAGCACGGCCTGCCCGAGGAATCGGTGACCCCGGCGAAACAGCGACAAATCCGACGGATCGCCGAAGCTTATCTGGCTTTAAAGAACCCGGGTGACGTGCCGTGTCGTTTCGATGTCGTCTCGCTCTATTTCGAGCCTGAGACGGGATACCAGATCCGGCACATTCCCGATGCTTTTTCGTAGATCCCAGCCAAGATCTCACGCCGATTTTAGAGCGGAATCAGCCCATCGCATCCGCCGGCTTCTTTCCACCGATGATCGAATCTTTGCCGCCTCTTTCCAGCCGGCGGATAGCGGAGCGGTCCCTGGATTTCTTGAACAGACTCCGGATCGTCGATTTGAGCAAAGGATGGACCGTCTCGCCGGCGATCTCGGCCAGAGGCCCGAGGACGAAATTCCTCTTGTGGAGCTCGGGATGAGGAACGGTCAGCCGGGGCGTCTTCAGGACGATTTCCCCGGCCAGAAGGATATCAAGATCGATCAGCCGCGGTCCGTGGACCACCCCGATCGTCCGACCCATCTCTTTTTCGATCTTTTTTAGCCGGCGAAGGAGCTCGAGCGGCCGAAGGGAAGTTGATACCTCGAGAGCCTGATTCAAAAACCAGGGCTGATTCGTCATCCCGACCGGCTGGGTCCGGTAAAGTGAGGAAGCGCGGACGATCCGAATTCCGTTTTGCCCGAGAAGTCGCCTCGCCCGGGCCAGGTTATTCCTCGGCTCCCCGAGGTTGCTTCCCAGGCCGAGATGATAGCGCATGGCAAATCTTCGTCTTCCGATAAAATTAGTAAAAATAGGCCCCGCGGGGGATCAAATTTTGAGCAAACCGAAACGCCGAAAAACGCGCAGAACGGCCAGAGTGACCCAGAGATGGTCCTCAAAGCTCGCTTTTTTATGGCCGCTCTCCCAAAAACCGAGGCTGTTTTGCTTCCCCGCCAGCCATTCCAGCCCCTTCTGAATCATTGGATCTTCGGGGCTGAACCCGATCTTGGAGAGCGAGTCCAGGCTGCTGAGAATATCCGTGTTCCAGAAGGGATAACAGATCGTCTCCCAGTCGGATGGAATGGTCCAATCGCCGCAGATCTCTTCGCGAAAGAAACAGCTCAGAACCATCTCCCCGGCTTGACGGGCTTCTTTGCTTTTTCTCCAAGTCGGCGATTCCGCCAAAGCTCTCATCACCATTCCCGTGACATGATAGGAGAATCGCTGCGACCGGGAAGGTTTGAACGGCACTCCTCTCGGATTCGTCCGCTTCGAGGACGCTCCCTTGGTCAAATTCTTTGGCGTTAGCCGAGAAAAAAGACCCCACCCGCCGTCTTTTTGGCGGTTGTCCATCAGCCAGCGGAAGCCTTTCTGGACGCGGCGATCCCTATCCATCCCATAGCGGCAGAGGATTTCCAGAGCCAGAGCGTGGAATGTTGGAGTGTGCTCGTTCAGGACCGTTCCCCGAAAATCCCCCTCCTTGGATTGGAGCGAGAAAAGAAAATCAAACGCTTTTTGAATTCCTTCCTCCCTCATCGTGCAGCCGTAATCATAGAGACGGTAAAGATTGCGCAGGGTATCGACCCGATAGAGCGTTTTCTCCCACTGGATTGGGGTGTCGGATCTCTTGTCCCACCAGCTTCCGTCCGGCTTCTGAGTTTCCAGGATCCGGACGCGGGCGGCGAACTTGCGCAAATTCTTCACTTCCCGGTCGACAGGGACCTCTAGGATGTCTTTTTTCAGCCAGTAAAGAACCGGCAGACTGCCGCGGGCCAGGAGAAATTCCACCGACTTTGACGCATTCAATTTCATCGCCACCGGATCGACTGAAAAAGATGAAATCCGATTTTGGGGACAAGGAGCGGGAGAGAGCACTGATGACTTGTCATCTCTCACGAGGTTGGATCGTTATTTTACACGATGAAGGACGATTCTGTCAATTTCACCTGTTTTTTCCCGAATATTCGGGGTTTTTCCCGAGTCCGGCCAGGCCAGGGTTCTCGTTTTGATCTGGAATCCCGGTTCTGTTAATGCCCGAGAATGCCGGGGGAAATGAGCATTGCGCAGGCGCCGATCCGTAATAACGAGAACTCCTTCCGACCGGCGATCAAGATTTCCAGATGAATAGTTCTCCCTCTGCCCCCTTCGATAGGAAAAGATGAAACTGTGCTTTTCCTTCCGGTGGCCGGATCGAGTTGATTTTGGCCTGAGGATCGATTAGCATAACGCCTTGCTTGAAGCCTCGGCCTCATTCTTTGCCGTCAAGGAGGACCGTATTGAATAAGCTGATTTTTCTCGATAATGGAGCGACATCCTTTCCCAAACCGAAAGAAGTCTACGACTTTATGGACTATTTTTACCGGAATTTTGGCGTCAACCCGGGCCGCTCCGGCTACGATCTTTGCCTGGAAACGGGAGCAATGGTCGAGGAGACCCGCCGCCTCTTAACACGGCTGTTCAACGGTCGGGATCCAAACCGGTTGTGTTTTTCCTATAATTCCACCGACGCGCTCAACTTGATCATTTTCGGCCTGCTCAAGGAGGGCGATCACGCGATTACCACGACGATCGAACACAACTCCGTCCTGCGCCCGCTATATCACCTCTCAAAATATCAGGGGGTCGAGGTCGACTATCTCCCCTTCGACAATCGCGGATTCGTCGATCCCGACGATTTTCCGCCCAAATTCAAGAAGAACACGAAACTGGTCATTATCAATCACGCCTCAAACGTCATCGGCACGATCCAGCCGGTCAGGGAGATCGGGCACTACTGCCGGGAGCGAGGCATCCCCCTGGCCGTTGATGCCTCCCAATCCGCCGGCAAGATTCCGGTCGACATCGAATCGCTGAACATCGATATCGTCGCTTTTACCGGTCATAAGTCGCTTCTCGGTCCCACAGGAATCGGTGGCCTTTACGTCCGGGAAGGTATCGACATCCGTCATACCCGGGCCGGTGGAACAGGCGTCCGCTCCGCTCAGCGAACCCATCTCGATGAATATCCTTACCGTCTTGAATACGGAACTCCCAACGTCCTGGGCATCGCCGGTCTGCGGGCCGGGATCAAATGGATCGAGAAGACGGGGATGGCGATGATTCATGAACAAGAAATGCGATTGGCCTCGCTTCTCCGGGACGGCCTCAAAGAAATCCCGGGGGTCACGCTCTACTGCCAGGACGATCTGACCGACCACATCGCCGTTTTATCTTTTAATGTCCACGGCCTGGACTCGCCGAATGTGGCGACGATCCTGGATGTGGATCACAACATCGCCTGCCGGGCCGGCCTGCATTGTGCCCCATTGGTTCACGAACAATTAGGCACGGCTTCCATCGACGGTGCTGTCCGGTTCGGCATTGGACCGTTTAACACGGAGGAACATATCCAAGCCGCTATTCAAGCCGTCCGGGAGATCGCCGCCTTCCGGAAAAAGGCCTCCTGACGAGTCGCCGCTCTCAGACGCAACCATCCGGCTTGGGCAGGCCGGCGATTTTACAAGCACCCTTGGCTGGGCCGGAGGGGAAAAGCTCGTAAATATATTTGAGGGGAAAGCCCGTTGACTTGCAGACCGACCGGACCATGGGAGCGAGTTGATTCGCCAGATAATACTCGCGAATATATTTAACCACCGCCCAGTGGGCTTCGGTCAACTCCTCGATATCTTCCTCTGCCTTGGCCAAGGCGCGAGCGACGTCTTCATTCCATTCTTCCGGATGAACCAAGAAGCCCTCTTCGTTCAGTTCGTAAACGCGATCGTTGACCATGATTTGAGACACCGCATCCTCCTGACATCAAAAGAAAAATTTCCTACCGGGAATGTTCAGCCGAAACACTAACCGGGATAGGGAATTTTATTATAGCATAACGTGCTCCTTGACCAAGACTTTCCAAACTCGGGTTTCTCCCTTATGATGGATCGGGTCTATCCCCATTTTGAACAGGAGACGGAATCATGAAGAAAAAATTAAGCTGGAGATTCTGGATCACGTTGGCTTTGCTGGCTTTCTCGGCGGCAACCTATTCGCTCCATTACCTGATCTTCCGGGATGTCCATCATATTTTTCTTTATCTGATCGGTGATTTCGGATTTCTGTTTATTGACGTTCTGCTCGTCATCCTGATCATCGAGCAGCTCCTCAGTCAGAGAGAGAAGCGCACTCTGATGAAGAAGCTCAACATGGTCATCGGAACATTTTTCAGCGAACTCGGCCTCGAGCTGATGAACAGGCTGGCGTCTTTTTCCCCCGCTGTTTCCGAACTGAAATCGAGACTCGAAATCAAGCCGACCTGGACGAAAAGGGATTTTCAAGCGGCGATCAAAGAAAGCCACTCTTTCCAGTACTCCGTTTCGGTGGACGGCGAAAGGCTGAGAGCGCTGCAGGAGTTTTTGATCGAAAAGCGGGTTTTCATGCTCCACCTCCTGGACAATCCCAGCCTTCTCGAGCATGAGAGTTTTACCGACATGCTCTGGGCCGTTTTTCATTTGACCGAAGAACTCTCTTTTCGGGGAGATCAAATCACCCGGCTCCCTCAGGCTGATTATGACCATTTGAGCCAGGATTTGAAAAGAGCGACTTCCCGGATC
>CAZNVB010000129.1:0-15654 GCA_964576265.1 uncultured Eubacteriales bacterium
GTCGTGTCCCGACGCGGCCCCTCGTCCACGGCGAAGACGACCGGCTCGCCCTTTCTCTGCGGCACGGTCACAGGCACGATCTCGTCCTTGAAATAGCCTTTGTCGATGGCGTTGACGGCCTTTTGCTGGCTGCTCAGCGCATAGGCGTCCTGTTCCTCGCGCGTCGCCCCGAACTTCTCCGCCACCACCTCGCCCGTCATCCCCATGTGAACATTGTCAAAAGCGCACCAGAGCCCGTCGAGAATCATCGCGTCCTTGATCTGGACATCGCCGAACTTCACTCCCTCCCGGAGTCCCCAGATCATATGGGGGGCGCGGCTCATGCTCTCCATCCCTCCGGCAACGACGATTTCTTTTTCTTCAAGCTGAATGACCTGGGCGGCCAGGGCGACGGCTTTGAGCGCCGACCCGCAGACCTTGTTCACGGCAAAACAGCTGACTGAATAGGGAATGCCGGCTTTGACCGCCGCCTGCTTGGCCGGGGCCTGTCCGATCCCCGCTTGAACGACGTTGCCCATGATGACTTCGTCCACATCCTCCGGCCGGCAGTTGGCCCGGTTCAGGGCTTCCTTGATGGCGAAAGCGCCGAGCTCGGGGGCCGTGAAGTCCTTGAGTGCTCCGAGAAAGGCGCCGATCGCAGTTCGCGCGGCGCCGACGATGAAGACATCCCTTTTCTCACACATCGATCATTCCTTTCGCGGAAAATTAAGACCTCTTTTTTCTATCATAAAAAGGGGCGATGTGTAAATCGGCATGATTCGCTCAGCCGCGACTCGTCTTCCAGGATTCGTCGGGGACGCACGGCCGCCCCTGAGTTCCGCAGTCCGGGGAGGTCTCGAATCTGTTCGCGAATCGAAGCAAAAAAGACAGGCTGCGGTATGCATGAGGAAGCGATCCGGCCTGGCCGCCGGCAGGTTAAGGACCGGTGAATTTTAAGAGATAGAGCCGGTAGACCTCCCCCCTGACGATGGCCCGATCGGTAGCCGCGAGCTTGACCAGATAATCCGGTCGCTCGAGGGTCGGATCGAGATGGAAATTGAGCAAGATAAGGCAATCCTTCCTTTTATTCCGAGCGAACTGCCCGGCCCGCTCCAGGATCATCCGGGGACTGACGTCCTGAAACCTTCTCATGTCCCATTTCACGTACGACCCCATCCGCTCCCCCCGGACAAAATAGATCTTCCGATTGAGATAGCCTGAAACCGGCGTCATCAGATAATCCATCTCGCCCACAATCGGGAGGTCGGCGTATCCCTTCTGCCTGATGAAACGGGCGATCGCCCTTGCCTGGGAGAACGGGTAAACGATATCCATTCCGGCGGCAAAGATCCCGCCGGCAGCCTGAACGACAAGAATCAGCGTCAGGATGGAAAAGGAAATCTTCCCTCCCGACCCTCGACCGATCGCTTGCGGCGGTGAGGACTTAAGGCGATGATATGAACCTAAAGCCATCCAGAGCGCGGCGATCAAAGTCATAAAGAGATGCCCCCGATGACGAACAAAGCCGATGGAGCCGATATAGAGCCAGCTCAGAATTCCGACTGTGCCGAGGAAAAAAAATATCGCGGCGGAGCGTTTCTTGGAAACGACGACCGTGGCCAAAAGGACACAGAGGACGGCCAGCACGGCGCTGGCGACGAAAGGAGTCGGAATTTTTTCTAAAAGATGAGTGTTCCAAAAGTGGAAAGTGGGTCTGGGCATCTCCAGGTAGCTCTCGGGCAAAATCCGCAGGACCTTATTAGCCAGATCCGGATGGAAGGCCGTGTGAACTCTGGAAACTTGATCATAGGAAGAATCGGGGACCGGACGCAAAGAGAGGAGGCTGAGAATCCCGCCAAGGCCGATGATGATCAGGGCGAGGAAAGACGTCCATCCCTTCCGCAAAGCCTCATCGCCCAAAACATCGATCGCCACGACGGCTCCTGCTGCCGTGGCCAGGATGAGGCCATAAACGTTTGAATTGGCAAGAACAAATAGGCAGACGGCCCAGGCCAGAGGTCTTTTCTTTGGAGAAACGTAAGAATGACAAAAAAGAAATAGCGCGAGAACGCCCAGAGCGTAATTCCGGCTGATGATGTTGTACTCATAAAAAAGATAATAGCTGAAGATCAACAAGACCTTTTGGAGCCCGCTAAAAGGGGCGAATCGGAGCACAAGCCAGGCCGAAAGAGTCGCCAGCCCGACATGCAAAAGCTGCATGGCCAGCGGGGAGCTCGTCCATCGGCTGAGCAAAAACAGCACGATGAACCAGGCCATGGGGTGCTTTTCGTACCGGGCGGCTTGAAAAAGGTCCCCGAAAGACGTCTGTTCTCTGGCCAGAAGCCAGGCCTGAAGTTCATCCCGCCACATCTCGTGGCGCAGAAGGGTGACCAGGCTGAGCAGGATGAACAATCCCAAAAAGATAAGGGCAGGGCGTTGAGGAAAACGAGTCATGTGAGCCCGGTGATCTCGCCGTCATCCGTTACATCCACCCGCTCGGCGGCGGGAGAGCTCGGCAGGCCGGGCATGGTCATGATGTCGCCGCAATAGACAACGACAAATCCCGCGCCCGAGCTGAGCGAGACGTCGGTGACGATAAGGGTAAATCCGGTCGGCCGGCCGAGAGCCTCATCGTCGTCGGAGAGCGAATATTGAGTCTTGGCGATGCAGACCGGAAGATTCCTGAAGCCGTCGTCTTCCAGTTTCTTGATCTTCCGCCGGGTTTTGCCCTCCATGGCCACGCCGGAGGCGCCGTAGATTTTTTCCGCCACGATTTCGATCTTATCGCTGACCGGAAGGTCGAGGGGATAAAGAAACCGAAAATCACTCCTTTCTTCCTCGACCGCGCTCATCACCTCGAGGGCCAGCGCCTTCCCCCCTTCTCCGCCTCTGGCGTAGACATCGCTTACCGCCGCCCGGGCCTTCTCCTCGCGGCATAGAGCGAAGAACCGCCCGACTTCCTCGTCCGAATCGTCGGGAAACTTGTTCAGGGCAACGACAAACGGAACGCCGAACAGGCGGAGATTCTCGACGTGCTTTCTCAGGTTTTCGAATCCTCTTTGGACTGCTTCGGGATTCGGCACCCGAATATCGCTCAGCTTGACTCCGCCGTGGAGCTTGAGAGCCCGGATTGTCGCCACCAGAACGCAAGCGTCGGGAGGCGGGATATGGCCGGTTCGGACAACAATGTCGAAAAACTTCTCCGCGCCGAGGTCGGAGGCGAACCCTGTCTCTGTGACGACATAATCCGCCAGGTGGAGTGCCAGGCGGGTGGCGATCACCGAATTCGTTCCATGGGCGATGTTGGCGAACGGACCCCCGTGGATAAGAGCCGGCGTTCCCTCCAGAGTTTGAACCAGGTTGGGTTTGAGGGCGTCTTTGAGGAGCGCCGCCATCGCCCCGTCCGCCTTGATCTGCCGCGCAAAAACGGGCTTGTTATCGGAGGAATAGCCGATGACGATCCGTCCGAGCCTCTCTTTCAGTTCGGCGATGTCGGCCGAAAGGCAGAGGATGGCCATGACCTCTGAGGCGGCCGTGATGTCGAAGCCTGTTTCCCGGGCGATCCCCCGGAGGGGGCCACCGATGCCGACGACGACATCGCGCAGCACGCGGTCGTCCATATCCATAACTCTCTTCCAGGTGACCGTCCGGCAATCGATCAGGCCGCAGACACCGTCGTAATGAATCCGGTTGTCGACCATGGCCGCCAGAAGATTGTGCGCCGCCGTCACGGCGTGGATATCTCCGGTGAAATGGAGGTTGATATCCTCCCGGGGAACGACCTGAGCGAACCCTCCGCCCGTCGCTCCTCCCTTCATCCCGAAAACCGGCCCCAGGGAGGGCTCCCGGAGAGCGGCGACGGCGCTCTTGCCCAACCGGCGGAAAGCATCGGCTAGCCCAATGACGGTCGTCGTCTTGCCCTCGCCGGCCGGCGTCGGCGTCATGGCCGTGACCATGATGAGCCGGCCCTTTCGGCGAAGCTCTCGGATCGGAGTCGCCCAGAGAATTTTCGCCTTGAAGGGGCCGTATTTCTCCAGGCACTCGGCGGGAATCCCGGCTCGCGCGGCGATCTCCTCGATGGGTTTTATCATATTTTTTTCGGCCACTCGTTGTTCTTTGATCATCGGCGTCTCCTCTGAGCGAGTTTATCCAGAAATCAGCGGCGACACAATAGCCCTGCCTCCATCATCAATTCTTGAAAACTTGGAAATGTTCCCCCCGTAAAAAAGCACCCCGTCGAACCGGTGGGCGGCCTGAGGCGCCTTTTCGCTTTGAGACGACGCCGGCCTGTTCATCACCGGTGAAGAGCGTCGAATTCGTACTCTTCGATCAGGCCGCGGTCGGAAAAGCTGAAAAAACAGTTGTTGCCGATAATGATGTGATCGAGGACTTTGATCTGCATCAGCCTGGCCGCGCTGACGAGATCCCGGGTAATTTCTTTGTCACAAACCGAAGGCTCCGGGTCGCCGGAAGGATGGTTGTGGACGAAAATCAGCGAGGACGCCTCGAAGCGCAATGCATCCTTGATGATTTCTCTGGGGTAGACGACGCTCGAATCGACCGTCCCTTCGAACAGGGTCTTTTCCTCCAGGATTTGATTTTTCGCGTCGAGGAAAAGAACCTTGAACTCCTCTTTCCGCAGCCCGCGCATGGCATGGTAAAGGTAGTCAAACACTTCGCGGGAAGACCGGCAGTAAGGCCGTTTCATCATTCTCTCGCGAAGAAAGCGGCGCGAGACCTCGTGGACGAACTTCAGGCCGAAGATGTTGTGCGGGCCGATCCCTTTGATCTTTTGAAGGTCGAGCGGGCTGGCTTCGAGCACCCCGGCGAGGGTCTTGAACTCGCGTAGCGCCTCTTTGGCCTGCTCCTTGCAGTCACGCCGCGGCGTCCCGAGCGTCAGGAGGAGCTCGATGATCTCATACTCGAGGAAGCTGTCCAATCCACCCTGGAGAAATTTTTCTCTCAGCCGACGGCGATGTCCCCGGCCTTTCGGCTCGGCGCCGGCGCGTTTCGGACTCTGAAACATCGAATTCACCGCGGACATTAAATGGACGAAGGAAAGACGAAAAGTATCGCAAAACGGCCGGATTCCCGCGATCGCGGGAAAGAGTTCAGATCGAAAAACTCTTTTCCTCAAGCACTTCCCGCACGGCGATGACTTTCTCCGGGAGGATGTCATACGGCAGGATGCCCGTGCCCATCAGGAAGCGCGGCGTCTCCCTTCCCAGGGCGAGAATCTCGCGGGTCTTTTCTTTAATCAAGTCGACTGGTTGAACGGCAAGAAAAGCAGGAGAAAGATTGGCCCGGAGAAGAACCGCTTCCCTTTTCAGCCGCTCGACAAAATGACCGAGGTCGGCCTTGTAATCGCAGAGGACATTGTTCGTTCCCGTCTTCAGGATCTCCTCCAGGAGAATCGTCGTATCGCCGCCCATGATGTAGGGGACAAGGGCCAGCCCGAGTTCGCGGCGGAAATACCGGACGACCTTTTCGGTCTCCGGAAGGATGATCTTCCTGTAGATCTCGGGAGAGGTCAGGGGCGGTGAAGCGTGAGAATCGAAAAGGACGACGCCGAGCCCCCTTTCTGCGAAGGCTCTCCCGAATGTCTTAACGGCTTCGGCACAGAAGGCCAGCAATTTCCCGGCCCAGGCTGCGTCGTCTAAGATGGCGACCAGGAGTTCTTCCGGCCCGACGAGCTCGGAGGCGATCGAAAACGGAGCGCTCAGGGCGCCGCGCACGATCCTCTCTCGGCCGAACCTCGCCTGAATTCGCCGGCCGACCTCAAGAAGAAGCGGCATCCTCCCGTCCCGGCGCGGATCCGGAAGGCGAAGTCGCGAAATATCCCCGCCGGGTTTTATCACTCTCTCTGTCACGGCAGGAATGTCGTTCGACTGCGGATAGGCCACCTCGCATCCGACAGCCTCGGCCTCGACGTTATAGACATCGCAACCGATAGTGAGAATATCGGCCTCATAAATTTCCGCTTCCCGAATGACCGCCCGTTCGAAAAGGTCGGCGTCGCGCGAGAGTTCGGAAGGAGTCGCGCCGATGAGCGCCGCCTTGTGTTCATAGACGGCCGGACAGAACGGAGTCCGGTCGACCGGCTGTCCGACAAGGAGGGCTTCGATCCGCTGACGAGGCGTCATCCGGGTTATCGACATCGACCCACATGATTAGCATATGGCCCGCCGGCTGTCAAAAAACATGTGATTCGAAGAAGCCACTCTTTTTCGGCGATTTATTCCATCCGCAACGATCATGGATCGGGGGATGCGGCGATGAAGAGACAGGCAAGAGAGGGACGCGGATTTCAACCGGGCTGTAAAAATCGTTTACAATCCGATCTCTTCAAAACTGGCCCGCTCAATCTTCGCTTTGATCTTATTGGAAAAGCAAGATTTGAAGCTCCTTTATTGGCATGAAAATTGCTCTTTTTTTTGATCGGAAAGCAAACAGAAAAGGCCCCAGGCAAACCGGGAATAAACCCCGGGAAGAAATGTATATAGGACGGGAGCGCCAATGAGGCCTGATCATGAAATCGACCGAAGCCTTGTCGCAAGAGCCAAAAAGGGAGACATGAACGCTTTTGAATCGCTGGTCAGGAAATACCAGAAGCTCATCTACATCCTCTGTTACCGGATTACCGGCGCTCACCAGACAGCGGACGATCTCTCCCAAGAGACTTTTGTCAAGGCCTATATCGCACTCCCTCATTTCATCGACGGCCATGACTTCTATCCCTGGCTCCGGAGAATCGCTCTCAACAACTGCTTCAATTTCCTCAAGAAATGGAAAAGGGAACGGCCGCTTGTGGAGGAGGAAAAGGTGGCTCCAGGCAATCTGATGTCCGCGCCCCATGAATCCCCGCCCCAGACGCTCGAAAGAAATGAAATGGAGCGAAGATTCCGGGAAGCGTACCGGGCGCTTCCTCCCGACCAAAAGCTCATTTTCTCTCTCCGCGTCTTTGAGAACATGAGTTATGCCGAGATTGCCCAGAGTCTGCACATTCCGGCTGGAACCGTGATGTCCCGTCTCAACCGGGCCAGAAAAAAGCTCAGAATCCGCCTGGCCGATTGCCTGAGGAGAAGCTGATGAGACACCGGAAAATCAAAAACCTTCTGGGCGCTTATCTGGACAGCGAATTGAAAGATAAGGAGAGGAGCATCGTCGCTGCGCACCTTGTGACCTGTCCGGAGTGCCTCCGAGAACTTGATCGGCTGAAAGAGCTGGATGATTTCGCTCACTCCCTGTCGCCCGCTCTCCAAGAAGATAGCTATTGGGAGTCCTTCCCCTCCAGGGTAAAGACCGCGGTCGAAAGGGGATTTCTCCGGCCCCCGGAAAAGGAGGCGGCGATGTTCAAAGATTCTTTTATTGTCGGCGAAAGAAACCTGAAGCTGAAAGCGGCCGTGCTCCCGCTTTCTCTTGTCGCCCATTTCATCATCATTTCGCTGCTGGTCGTCCTTCCCCTGATGAACCCGGGCGGCCTTCCCGAAGTTCAAATTTATAGCGCCTTTCTCGCTCCCCCGCCCCCACCGCCTCCTCCACCTCCGCCTCCGGCTAAAAAGCGGTCGAGCTCCCAGGCCAAGACCAGGATTAAACCCGTTCAGGCACAGACGACGGTCGAGCCCGGCCGGCTCGTCGCTCCTGTCGAGATCCCGGAAGAGATCGCCGATGAGCAGGTCTCCGATTTCGGGGTCGAAGGCGGAGTCGAAGGCGGGGTGGAAGGCGGTGTCGTGGGCGGCGTCCTCGGCGGCGTCGTCGGAGGAGTCCTCGGCGGCGTCGTCGGGGAGGTCGAGGCTCCGGTGAGGGCAATGGGAGAGATCAAGATCCCCCGGCTGGTCAAAAAGGTCGAGCCCGTCTATCCGGAGATCGCCAGACAGGCACGGGTCGAGGGCATCGTCATCCTCGAGGCGACGACCGACATCTATGGACGAGTCCAGCAGGTCACGGTTTTGCGCTCGATCCCGCTTCTCGACCAGGCGGCGATCGACGCCGTGCGCCAGTGGATCTACGAGCCGATGATCATCAACGGCCGCCCGAGAGGGGTCATCTTCACAGTCACGGTCACCTTCAAGTTGAAATAACCGGCCCTCTGATCATGAGCGAAAAAGATATCGCCAGAGAAATACGATAGCGACATGGCCGATCGTAAAAACAAGCCGAAAGCCCGTCCACTTAAAAGGCGACCAAATCCTGACGGAGCCCCGGAAGACGGCGGCTCTTTCTTTGATATTCACAAAGACGTTTTCGCATGAATATCGGTCGACTCAAACGGGGATTCGTCCTGACGACAGTCCGGCAAACGATTTCCCCCTGTGATCCAACCCGGAAATCTTCAGAGACGTCCGGGCTCTGACTGAGACGTCCTCCGAAACCGAGCCCGCCCTCGTCCGTTACTTTCGACGGGGGGAGAAATACCGGGTGCGGTGCAGATGATCGACTTCCTTGATTTTAAGACGGAGAAGATAGACCAGCACGGCGATGGAGGCCCACATCCATCCCAGGAAGACAAGAATGGCTGTGCGTTCTTTTATATTCTGAGGGCCGGGGATGATTTTCTCCGGCTCGGCTTTCGCCGGAACCTCCCGGGTTTCGGGAAGAGGGCCCGCCGGCCGGTCCTGGATCATCGGTCCTGACTGCAGGCCTGAAGAAAAGCCGTCCGCGCTAAGAACAATCCCCAGCATAAAAACAATAATCATGAATAAACCCATCCATTGGACGATAAGAAGCCCGCGGATTCTCTTTGCCGTCGGCGATGTCGAGCTTCTTCCCGGCGCGAACGGGAGATAGCGTAGCCGCATGGGAAATCGCTCGCGGGATGATCGTCGGTTGTCCATCAGCCCATCAAACTCCAAACGCTCATGGCCACGGCATAGGCGAGGAGAGCGAAGGCGGCGACCGTGATCATCTTGCCTTTGCGCTCGGCCGGCCGGTTGTCGATGAGCGGAAGAAAAAAGAACAGGACGCCCGCGAAGAGGATGAGCAGCACGGCCACCGTATCCCCGTTGACGAACAGGATTTTCGCCGGAAAGATTTTGAGGGTCTGGAATAAAAAGAGAAAATACCACTCCGGCTTAATGCCTTCGGGAGCGGGGGCCATCAGGTCGGCCGATTTCCCCAATGAGGGCGGAAAAAGAACCGCCAGAGTCATCAGCGCTCCGAAGAGAACCAGCCAGACCGTCATTTCCCGTAAGACAAAGTTCGGCCAAAACGGCAGCGCCTGCCCGGCCTCCCGCTCTTCGTCCGCCCCGACAGGAAGGCTCATTCCGTGCTTCTGAATGAGGAAAACGTGCGCCGCAAGAAAGGCAAGAAGAAGAAGCGGCAGGATGCAGACATGAAAGCTGAAGAAGCGCGTCAGCGTGTCGGCCGAAACATCCTCGCCCCCTCGCAGGAACCTGGTCACCCAGGCCCCAACGACCGGAATCGAGCGCGGAATATCTGTTCCGACTTTTGTCGCGGCCAGAGAGAGGTCGTCCCATGGAAGGAGGTAGCCGGTAAAGCCGAAGAAAAGCGTCAGGGCAAGCAGGAGCGCACCGCTCATCCAGGTCAACTCGCGCGGCCGGCGGTAGGACTTGATGATCCAGATGCTGAGGAGATGGATGAAGACAAAGGCGATCATGAACGTCGCCGACCAGGAATGGACGGAGCGAAGGATCCAGCCCAGCGGGACCTGGGTCATGATCCGGCCGACGCTGGCATTCGCTTCCTCGAGCGTCGGCTGGTAATAAAATGTCAGGATGATGCCGGTCACCACCTGAAGGGCGAAAAAGAGCAGGATGATGCTTCCGGTATACGTCCATATCGTATGCCGGTTCTGGGAAACGGTTTTATGACTCAGAAAATCCATGACGGCGCCGAGGCCGAGGCGCTCTTCAAACCATTCCCGGAGGACGCGACCGACCGGACCCAAGTTCATGCCGTCCCTTCTTTCTTGATGATCAGACTTTCGCCCTCGATGGCGACGATTAACCGGCGGAGAGGCTTGGGGGGCGGCCCCGCGATATTGACGCCGTTTTCGTCATACCAGCCATCATGGCAGGCGCAGAAGAATTTCTTCTGGTCGGGAAGATAGGTAACGTTGCAATCGAGGTGCGTACAGACGCCGACAAAGGCGGTCATTTCTCCATCGTCCGCCTTTTTCAGAAGTCCCGGCTTGCTCCCCCAGGAGAACATCTTGACCGAGCCGGGATCGACGGAACCGTAATCCGCAAGTGGAAGAACGACCTGGTCGGGCTCCGGAGTCGGCGGGAAAAGAAGCTTGATGACGGGGTAAAGAAAGGACCCCGCCAGGGCGGCCAGCCAGCCGCCGAGGAGGCCGTTCAAAAACTTCCTCCTGCTAAAAAGAGATTGCTTGAGCTTCATATCATGATCTCTTGAAAAGACTCTTCAATTTTCCCCAGACCAGCCTCCTCCTCAGCCCCTCGATTCCGTCCGCAGGCCGGACCTGGCGGGGGCAGACCTCGTTGCAGCGGAAAACCGTGTCGCATCCCCACACCCCGGCCTCTGTGTTCACCCGCGACCAGCGCTTGTATCCCCTGTGGTCTCGCGGGTCCCGGACAAAACGGTAGAGCTTGGCCAGGGCGGCCGGTCCGAGATAGCGGTCATCCCTGGAGACGACCGGACAGGCGGCGTAGCAACAGCCGCACATGATGCAGTTGACATACCGGTCGATTTTCTCCATCTCGCGGTCTTCGACGCGATGTTCCTTCTCTGGCAGTTCGGCTCCAGGAACGAGATAAGGCTCGACGGCACGGAGGGCCTGCCAGAACGGCTCCATATCGACGATCAGATCCTTCTGGATTTCCAGGTTGGGAAGGGGCTCCACGACGATCAGGGAGGAGCCCAGCGACTCAAGCATCGCCCGGCAGGCGAGATCGAACCTCCCGTTGATCACCATGCCGCACGATCCGCAAACCGCCTCCCGGCAACTGTAGCGGAAAGAGAGCGTGCAATCCTGGTCGTTCCGGATATCCATCAAAGCTTCGAGGATCGATTTTTTCTCGCCCGGCTCGTAGAGAAAATCCTCGAACCGGGGACAATCGTCCTCGAGAGGGTCAAAGCGGAGAATGCGGAAGGTGTAGATCATTTCGATTTCATCTCAATACGTTCTCTTCTCCGGCCGGTACTTCGTGATCCTGACCGGACGAAAGCTGATCTCGGGTTTTCCGTCTCGAAGAGCGATCAAAGTATGTTTGAGCCAGCGGGAGTCGTCGCGGACAGGAAAATCAAGACGGTAATGAGAGCCCCTTGTCTCCTCGCGCTCGAGCGCTCCGAGAGCGATGACTTCGCTTAGATCGACCATGTAGCCGAACTCGATCAGGTTGACGATGGCCTGGCTGAAGCGGAGGCATTTTCCCGAAACAAAGGCCCGGCCGTAATCCTCCCGGATTTCCCGAATGGTCTCGATCGCCTCCCTGAGCGTCGATCGATCTCTGAAAATTCCGACTTTTTCGCTCATCACGACCTTGAGATTGTTGAGCAGGTGATGAGCCCGGTAGCCCTGAGAGCGGCTGATCCATCCCTGCACTTTCTCTTTCTCGGCCAGCGCTTCCTCGGCCAGTAACTTCTCGCCGGGATCTTTCTTTTCCAGGCCGGCGACAAAGCGGGAGGCTTCCCGGCCGGCGATCTGACCGAAGACGACAGTTTCGAGCAAGGAATTCCCTCCCAAGCGATTGGCGCCGTGAACGCTGACGCAGGCGCATTCCCCGGCGGCGAAAAAACCGGCGAGCGGCGAGGCGCAGCGTTCATCGACATCGATTCCGCCCATCGAATAGTGCTGGGCCGGCTGAACCGGTATGGGCTGCTCGACCGGGTCAATCCCGGCAAATTTGAGACAGATCTCGCGCACGGACGGCAGGCGCTTGTTGATTTTCTTCTCCCCTAGATGTCGAAGATCCAGGTGAACATATTCTCCTTCAAAGCCGTTCCCTTTTTGGATTTCCGTCTGGATGGCCCGAGCGACGATATCGCGTGGAGCAAGTTCCATGGACGTGGCCGCATAATCCGCCATGAACCGCCGGCCTTGATTGTTGACAAGGTATCCGCCCTCCCCCCTCGCGCCTTCAGTGATCAGGATATTTTTCGGGTAAATGGACGTCGGATGGAACTGGACGAACTCCATGTCTTTGAGCGGGACACCGGCGCGATAGGCCATGCCGATCCCGCTCCCGTGGTTGATGTAGGCGTTGGTCGTCCTGAGGTAGACCCGGCCGTAGCCTCCGGTAGCGAAGATCACGGCCCGCGAACGGATGGGAAGAATCTCGCCGCTCGGAAGGTCATAGACAACGACGCCCACGCAGCGCCCGCCTTCCACAACGAGCTTTGTGACCAGCGCTTCGCTGTAAATTTTAACCTGCTTCCTCAGCGCCTGCTCAAAAAGCGTCTGGACGATCACCAGGCCGGTCCGGTCAGCGGCATAGCAGGCGCGGGGGAATCCCGCCCCTCCGAAAGGCCGCTGGGCGATGAGACCGCCGGGGAAACGGCTGAAGGGAACGCCCAGGTGTTCGAGCTCGTAGATCGAGGGAATCGCCTGGCGGCAGAGAAGCTCAGCGGCGTCCTGATCGGCCAAGTAGTCGCTCCCCTTGATCGTATCAAAGGCGTGCCGTTCCCAGGTATCGTCCCGGCCATCGGGATTATTTCCCAGGGCGGCATTGATTCCGCCTTGGGCCGCCACCGAATGAGAGCGCAGCGGATGGACCCGGGAAACGACGGCCACGGAGAGCTTTGGATCGGCGGCCAGGACGGCGGAAAGACCGGCCAGACCGCCGCCGACAACCAGGATGTCGTGTGCGATCATCAATAATTCCTGGTGAAATAAACGACGAGAAGGGCTCCGCTGAGGATGACGCCGAGCGAGGTAAAAAGCCAAAAAAGAAGCTTTTCCTTTTTTACCCCGCAGTCGATGATCACCGTCCGCAATCCGTAGAGGGCATGAAAGACGACCGCGATAATAAGCAGCGTATCCATCAGTGCGTTGGTATGAAGAACCAGAGCCCAGTCGGGCTTCTGATCCTTGGTCCTGAGAAAAAAGGATGTCAGAAATTTTACCCCCAGGAGCACGATGAGCGCCAAACCCGAAAGACGATGGAAAACCCAGACAAACATCGGACTTTCCCTTTCTGAAAGACTATTTTTACTTAAATCACAAAAACAATGTCAAGAACAATCGTTTTCTCCTTTATCTTGACACTCGATGAACCCTCTGATAGAAAGAAAAGCCATGTCTCTGACCAACCGCAAGACCGTGCTGACGATGGAGCACATCGGCAAATCGTTCTCCGGTGTGCGCGTCCTGGACGATGTGAACTTCGACCTCAAAGCCGGGGAAGTCCACGTCTTGGCCGGAGAAAATGGAGCCGGAAAGACAACCTTGATCAAAATTCTCTCCGGCGCGCATACCAGCGATGAAGGAAGAATTCTGCTTGACGGTCGGGCCGTCTCCTTCAAATCGCCCCACGATGCCGTGGTCAGGGGAATCTCGGCCATCCATCAGGAACTCGCCCTGGTCGGGACGATGCGTGTCGGCGACAACATCTTCCTCGGCCGGGAAGTCTTCGGCCGATGCGGGCAGGTGAATTTCCGCTCGGAATGGAAAGAAGCGCGGAAACTTCTTGATCAGCTCGGCATCCGAGTCGACCTCGAGGCCCCGCTCTCTTCCTATCCTTTAGCCGTCCAGCAACTGGTCGAGATCGCCAAAGCCCTGGTCGGCAAAGCTCGCATCCTTATCATGGATGAGCCGACGAGCGCCCTGGGGGATGCGGAAGTGACGAGGCTCTTCGAGCTCATTGCCCGACTCAAAGAAAGAGGCTGCGCGATTATTTTCATCACCCATCGGCTGGAAGAAATTTTCCGAATTGGCGACCGGATCACCGTCCTGAGGGACGGAAAGCTCGTCGGGACATCTCGTGCCGGCGACCTGACCACGGACGAGCTCATCCGCTGGATGGTCGGGCGAGAGATCCGGCAGCAGTTTCCCGAACGCGTCGCTCACCTCGGCGAGGTCCGCCTCGAGCTCGACCGCTTTTCTCTCGCTGATCCCTCCGGCCGGAAAGAATTCGCCGTTAAGGATATTTCCCTGAGCGCGCGAGCCGGAGAAATCCTGGGGATCGCCGGCCTCCGAGGATCGGGAAAAAGCGAGCTTTTTAACGGGCTTTTTGGCGCCTACGGAAGAGACGTCAGCGGATCGGTCCGGCTTGACGGAAAGCCCTTTAGGATCTTATCGCCCCGGCGGTCGATCGACCAAGGATTGGCTCTCCTGACGAACGATCGAAAAAGGACCGGTCTCGTGTCGAGCCTGAGCCTCAGCCGAAACATCACCCTTGCCTCGCTCAGAAAGTTCTCCCCTCGGGGTTGGATCCGGTCGGGAGAAGAGGCCGATGCCGCTTCGCAGAAAATTCGAGAGATCGATATCCGAGCCGCCTCTCCGGACATCGAAGCGGGAACCCTCTCCGGGGGGAATCAACAAAAGGTCGTTTTGGCGAAGTGGCTTGAAACCGAACCCCGCGTACTCCTTCTCGACGAGCCGACGATCGGGGTGGATGTCGGCGCTAAACACGAAATTTACTCTCTGATGAATCGCCTGACAGCCAAAGGCCTGACGATCCTCCTCACGACATCCGAATTGCCTGAACTTCTGGCCATGTCGGACCGGATCGTCGTTCTCCACCGCGGCCGCATCCAGGCCGAACTCGAGCGCTCCGAGGCGACCCAAGAAAAAGTCATCGGCGCGGCCATGGGAGGTGAGTCTCGATGATCCGATCGACGCAGAAGTTCTTTCAATCGCCCTTCGCCCGAGCCCTGGCCGCCCTGGTTTTGATTATTCTCCTCGGTGTGCTCTTCAACGCCGACGGCGCTTTTTTCCGCTGGGATACTCACCGGGATATGTTCCGGCACATCTCCGTCTTTGCCATCATTGCCTGCGGGATGACTCTGGTCATCATCACGGCGGGAATCGACCTTTCAGTGGGCAGCGTTCTCGGGTTCTCGGCCGTGCTTTTTTCCATCCTCAGCCTGCAAAAAGGCTGGCCTCCCTGGCTGGCCATTCCCGCCTGTCTTGCCGCCGGGCTGCTCTGCGGCCTGACCTCGGGAGGCCTCATCGCCAGGTTCAAAATCCAGCCGTTTATCGCCACCCTGGCGATGATGGTTTTCGCCCGCGGGATGGCCAAATGGATCTCGGGCGGAAAAAAGATCTCGACGGCTGTTCTCCAGCCGGACGGGACGTATCGCTATGTCGAGGTCCCCCGCCTTTTCGACGTTCTCAACTCCAAGATCTTCGGCGACAACATCGCCGTCGTGACGATCATTTTTCTGGTCGCTGTCGCCGTCTGTTGGCTTCTTCTGGCCAAGCTCCGCTGGGGCCGGTATATCTATGCCGTGGGAGGAAATGAAGAGGCCTCCCGCCTCTCCGGCGTCCCGGTGGGCGCGACAAAGCTCATTGCCTATGGGTTGAGCGGCGTCTTTGCCGCGTTGGCCGGAATCTGTCAGGCGGCTCAGGAGCTCCAGGGGGACCCCGAGGCCGGGGCGACATACGAATTAACCGCCATCGCGATCGTCGTCATCGGCGGCACAAGCCTGATGGGTGGAAGAGGAAGCATCGGGTTGACATTTATCGGCGCCATGACGATCGGATATTTGGAAAAGATTTTGAGCATCAACGCCGTCGGCGAAGCCAGCCGTCTG
>CAZNVB010000130.1:0-14468 GCA_964576265.1 uncultured Eubacteriales bacterium
ATCCTTTATGGGATTTGGGTAACATTTTATATGATTTAACAACCCCCTTTCGGTAACATTTTACGTGATTGAATGCGGGGTCCTTGACATATCAAATAATCCTTGAAATAATTGTCAAAATAGAGAACTACACTGGCGGGAGTCAGGTTATTTATATTCAGGCTGTATGAATGATCCTGCGACAGGCTTTACATTTCCTAAGGTCAACCGTCACCCTGACCGCCGTGCTCTTTTTTACGCTGCCGTCGGACCCGCCGCGGACGGGCAGTCAAGCCCGGAAAGACAGCTTGTTACCCCGGCACCGCGAGTGGCTCGAGATCGTGACCCACATCATCCTCCCCCAGGAGGAGGAGGTCTTCCTTCGCCTGGCCGACAACAGGGAGAGGGACATCTTCGTAGAATCCTTTTGGAAACAACGGGACCCGACGCCCGGAACTCCCCGGAACGAATTCCGTGAGGAACACCTTCAGCGCGTCGAATACGCCCGGACCAGACTGAGACGCGGGTCTGCGCGCGATGGGAGCCGGACCGACATGGGCCGGATCTACATCCTTCTCGGCAAGCCGTTAAGCATCGACTCCTATGTAGGCAAACAAGGCTTGCGTCCTTGCGAGCTATGGACTTATCACGGCGACGAAACCAAGGGGCTGCCCGTGTCTTTCGGTCTCATTTTCTTCCAGGAGCACGGCGCGGGCGAATTCAAGCTCTACCAGCCAGGGCTCAACTCGCCCCTCGACCTAATCGAGCTGGCGACCGACAAGACGGGCTTAGGCAGCACGGAAAACCGCGAGGCCTATTTGAAGCTGCAGCGACTGGCGCCTGCCCTGGCCCCGTTCACCCTCTCTCCCATCCCGGGCACCTCCACGTACGCCTACATGCCGTCGCCGCGCTCCAACCAGATTTTCGCGGCCATACAGGACCTCCCGCATAAAACGGTCAACCCTTCCTATGCGACGCACTTTCTCAATTATCGAGGAATCGTCAGCACGGAGTACCTGACGAACTACGTAGACAATGAAACCGCCGTCGCAGTCGCCGTCGACGTACGTTTGGGCCTGCCATTCGTCCATCTTTCCATCACGCCGAAGAGCCTGTCCGTCGATTTTTATGAAGCCCGAAACCAACATTATTGCACTTTCACCCTCGACCTAAGTCTGAGACGGGGGGAAACGGTTGTTTACCAGGCCTCAAAAGAGTTCCCTTTCTATTTCTCGCCGACCGAGGCCGAGAGGATAAAGAGCCATGGAGTCACCATCCAGGATTCGTTTCCCGTCGTCCCGGGCTCCTTCCGTCTGTCCATCCTCCTGCGGAATTCTGTAGGTAAGGAATTTACGGTGGCGGAACAAGATCTCACCGTCGAGGGTGACGGCACAAACGCCCGGATCTTCGGCCTGGTGTTGGGCACGCGAATTGAGCCCTCCCCGGAGCCCGTTCACTTGCCATTTCGTTTCGGGGACTTGCGGCTTATCGTCGACCCTAAAGCCACCTTCGCTAAAGGGGAAGACGTGGTGGCTCTGGTCAATCTGGTCAGCCCTCCGGACGGCATCCGCTCCGGAAGTCTACGACTGGGAGTGGGGCGGATGGACGGAAACGGGCAGCCGGCAAAGGTCATGACCATTAAGCTCGAGGAAGATTCGGGTTCATCGACGACGGTCGTCCCGGTGTCGATTCCGTCCACCGATCTCCCGCCCGCTTACTATGTCCTGACTGCCGAACTCCTCGACTCCGCGGACAGGGTCCAGGATACCAGGACTGCCCATTTTGCCATTTCCCCCGAGACAAGCTTGCCCCATCCGAGCGTTCTAGCCCAGAGCTTTCCCTTGGCCAACCGCTTCCTGTTTCAATATCTTCTCGCCGGTCAGCATGCGGCACTCGGCGAAACCGCCCCTGCCCGCGCCCTTTATGAAAAGGCTCTGGCCCAAAATCCGGACTTCAAGGACGGCATCGCCGTCTTTGCGAATTTCCTCATCGAAGCACATGATTTCGATCGGGCCCTGGCCGTCATCGAAGGTCTCAAGGATGACCCGGAATGGAGCTTCGCCTACCGCCTGGGCCGGGGGAAGGCCGCAGTGGGAAAGGGCGATTGGACGACCGCCCTCCAAGACCTCCAGGAGGCCAACAGGATCTACAACAGCGACGTGGATGTTCTCAACTTGCTCGGCCTTTGCTTTCAAAAAACGGGACAGAAGGCGCGGGCGCGGGAAGTCCTTGAGGCATCGCTGCGCCTCAATCCTGACCAACCCGCCATCAGACGCCTTCTCGAAGACGTCGGAAAACCACCACAGCTCTGAATCCCTCGGATCGTCGCTCAGCGAAGGGATAGGTAATAACCATGTCCGTCTCCCGTCAATATTTTGAATGGCCTTTTCTTTGGCTTGCCGAGCCGTGCTCCGGCAGAGGATGAAAACCTCCTCCGTCCCAAATGGCGACCGGCAGAGCTTGACTTTAAGACCCGAGTGAACAAGCTTCCAGGCACCCCGGAGAAGTTCCGTTTCAAACTTTCGGAGCAGGCTCTTTTTGGTGGCCAGGATATGACGGCGATTCTCCCGGCTCAATAGACTCAGCCTCTCGGCACTTCCCGTCCCACGGCCCATAATCCAGATCCCGTCGGCTCAGCCGCAGAGCTGTTCGACCTCCCGAACAATGCTCCCTACAGTCTGGCAGTCATGTTTATTGCCCTCAAAGACTTCATGGCCCAAAGGGATCCCTTCTTTGGCTCCCACCAGCGCAATCAGGACTTGCTTGCAGTCGGAGCCATGGTCCCGCGAATGGCCCCGCCGGGCTCGAGGGTCCTTCGGCGCTTCTCCTTCAAAATAAGCCGAGGCCACCTCCGCCCAGGGGATTTTCGCCTGCCGGCCGTTCAAGGAGTCCTGGAAAAACTGATGCAGATTGATTATCTTTCAAAACTCCAACCCCAACCAGACATCGCCCAAGCGGCGAGCTCGTTCGGTCCGGACGCTTCGCACATCAACCTCCACCCATTCCGGGGTGCTGTCTTGAAAAAGAGAGGCTTGATGAGCGGGATGACTTTGGGCCTTCTGCTGGAGGCCGAGACGTCCGGTTTCATCCATCTTTCCCAGATAAGCCACGGTGCGATGACGGGGACCCCGCGCCGTTCGATAGGATTCCAGAAGAATCCAGGAGTAATGGGATTTGCCGTCTTTATTGCGGCAGGCTTTTCTGATGAACGCATCAAACTTTATCGAATCGTTTCCATCCTTTACAAGAGAGGAGGTCTTCACCACATCGCTTTTTTGCAGAGACAAGGAATCCATCAGGCAGAGAAAATGAAATAAATGGCTAAAAAGCTATAAAAATATTTTTTTGTCGAACTTGGGCTAGGGGCGGCCTTAAAGGCCAGGGTGGCTTTTGAAGGGGCTAGGAGCGAGAAGACGATCGCTGAGAAAACGCTCCGGCTTCTTTATTCCGATTTCAGGGTGGAGGTACAGACTCTCATAAAAATTCGATTTGTCCGGTTTTCGTTTTAAGTCGTCCTGAATCCGGCTTCCATCAGCCCGCTCTCCAGATGCCAGTAAGGAAGCCAGAGAAGGCCCGACCAGAGAACCGAGATGTCCTTTCTCTTCGGCCGGAGGGCGATCTGCTGCAGTGTTTCCACGGCCGGATCCAAAGTGTTCGTCACCCTGGCCGCCTCCGCCTCCAGTTGTTGCTCCATCTCCCGCATCCGCGACCTTGCCATCTCCAGTTGCTGTCGAGCTCTCTCGATATCCATTTTCTCGTAGTAACTTCGGCTGGCGCTGCGGGCGCTCGTCGTGGCCCGGCCGATCTGGGAAGCTTTACGCCCCAGGATGGCTCCCAGAATAGTCGCTCCGACCGAAATCGCCGTGCCGGCCACTCTTTCCCGGTATTGTTCCTGTTCCCGCTGGAGCCTCTGTTCCGCCGACACAACCTGGCGCTCGAGCGCGGCGATCCTGGCCGCATATTTCTGCCTCAACCGGGCCAGCTCAAAATCCCGTCTTTCCCGGGCGACCTGGCTGAGCCGGATCCGGAAGTCCCGCTCCGACTCTCCGGGCTCGGAAACGACACCGAGCTGAGGGCTTTTCCATAGGCTCAGCTGAAAAGAACGGGCGAGAAAATCGCCGTATTCCGCACCGACCGATTTCAGGAGCTGAAGCGCCCGGGACGGAAGCGGCAGAAAGGCAGCCCCGGTCTCGGGTTCTCGAGAAAGGGCCTCAAATGAAAGAGGCAGTGAGCCGGCCTTGTCCCAGAGCAGGCCAAGAACTTCCTCTTTCAGTTCGAGAAAATGGGACTGATGTTCGACCCTGGAAACTCCCAGCCGGCTGTCGAAAACCGCCGCCTGGGCGAAGGCAGCCGCAGCCGGGTGGTAGGTCAGTCGGCCGGGTTTGGATGGCCGGATCTGAAGCGGCAGGAAAAGCTCGCTGAGGCCCGGCGGAAGCTGCGGTCGCCCGACAGAGGGGACCGGGGAAGCGGCAGGCAGGCGCTCCTCCGACGGCTTGACCGCCGGAGTGATTCCGGTCGGGGCGGCGACCTTTCTTCCGTCCATGAGCTGCTTGATCTGCTGGCGGGTCATCGGTCCGCAAAGATAAGAGAGGGCCCAGCGGGTGTTGAAAAGAACAGGCTTATCTTCGTGGACATTGTGCATGTAAAAGACGCGCTTGCGCAGGCCGCTGATGATCTTGGAGACTTCTCCGAGGTCGATGTTTCCTCCGACGCCGGCCAACCCCTCGAGAAGGCGTTCCTTGTCTCTTTCGGTCTGGAGTCGGCCGATGAACCAGGTCCCGGCGTTGGCCAAACCCTTATAGTCCAGATCGACCGGGTTCTGGGTTGTCAGGACAAGGCCAAGACCGAAGGCCCTCGCCTGTTTGAGGAGGGCGAGGAGAGGCTTTTTTGCCGGGGGCTCGCTCACCGGCGGGAAAAAGCCGAATATTTCATCCATATAGAAAAGAGCCCGAAGACTCGATGTCCCGGGCTGTTTGCGCATCCAGCCGATGAGCTCGTTGAGAAGCAGGGTGACGAAGAACATCCGCTCCGCGTCCGAGAGATGAGCGATGGAGAGAATGCTCAGGCGGGGCTTTCCTGCCGGCGTGAACAGAAGGCGGTCGATGTCCAGGGGCTCACCCTCCATCCAGGAAGCGAAAGCCGGCGCCGCCAGGAGATTGTTCAACATCATGGCCAGTTTGTACCGTTCCGCCGCCGGATAGAAGGCGTCGAGCTCGAAAACGCCGATCCGGACGAGCGGCGGCGATTGAATTTTCTGAATCAGAGTGGGAAGGTCGAGGCTTTGCCCCGAGCTCCAGGCCTGATCCAGGATATTGGAAAGAAGGATGTGTTCGCGGCTCTGGATCGGATCCGCCTGAATTCCCAAAAGACCGAGGAGGCCGGAAACGGTGGTGGAGATCCGCTGCCGGAAGAGGTCGGCATCTTCAACCAGGTCGGCCGGCGGGGCGGCGAAAGAATTGAGGACGGAAAGCGGCAGCCCGGCGCTGCTTCCCGGCGTGTAGACAGCGATATCGGCGGCATCGAGGAGCCGCCGGATGCGGCTTTCATCCTGGTCCCACTCGCCGATCCCGCGCCGCCAGAGTTCGGATTGCTGGCGGGCGTAGTCTTCCAGAGACAGACCCTTTTGAGCCGCTTCATCCGGATTGACCCAGGGACGGAAATCTTGGGGTTCTAGATTTGGGAAGAGAAGACACAGGTTAGCCAGATCGCCCTTGGGGTCAACGATCAGGGCCGGGACATTGTCGATCGCCGCCTCCTCAAGGAGGGCGATGCACAGGCCGGTCTTTCCGCTCCCGGTCATCCCCACGCAGACGGCGTGAGTGACGAGGTCTTTGGAATCGTAGAGGAGGTAGTCCGGCGTGATTTCCTGAGTCTTCGGATCGACGATCTTGCCGAGATAAAAAAGCCCGAGTTTTTCATAGACAGGCATACGATTCCTCTCCCTTCAAAAATCAGAAAAGGGCGCCGCCGCAGCACCCTTATCTGGTTATTCGGATGAATTGGAGGCGAAGAAAAATTACTATATCGGCTCCGGAGGTGTCAAGACACCTGCTTCTTCGCCGCCAGGGCAAAAGCGACGACGTTTTCCCATGGGGTTTCCGGCTGGATTCGATTCGACGGAAGGAGAAACCCGCGCCGGTCGCCCGCCGTCAGGTCAAGCAGGCGGCGGACTTCGGCGCGCACATCGTCGGGGGTACCGAAAGGAAAAACCCGTTGGGCGCTGAGGGTGGTGCAGGCGACGATCCGCCGGCCGAATTGTCGATAGATTTCGGCCACGTCCATGCATTCCGGCTGAATGGGGTGCAGGACATTGAACCCGACATCTACGATGTCGGGAACGATGGCCCGAATATTGCCGCAGCTGTGGAGGAAGAACCGCGCTCCGGGCACGGCGCTCCGAACAGAATCGAGAACGTCCCGCCAGGCCGGCTTGATGAACCGGCGCCACAGATCCGGAGATATTTGCATCCCGCTCTGCATCCCCGCATCATCGTAGAAGCAGAGCACATCGACACCGGCCCGGGCCGTTTCCAAGGCGAGACGCCGGGTGTATTCCGCGACCTTGGCGATCACCGCCTCGGCCAGGCCCGGGTCGGCGACGAGATCCGCCATGAAGTTCTCCATGCCGCGAAGCCACCAGGACCACTCATAGATGCTCCCGGCGTACCCAAAGACCAAATAACCGCGGCGGTGGAACTCCTCGATGGGCGCCCTATCCGCCGGCTCGATGACGGGCGAAGGCAAGGCGTCGATATCCCGCGTGTTCTTCGCCTCGACGAGCGGCGGGAACATCTTTTCATAGGTCGCCTCCGCGCCTCCGGCCCAGTGACCGATGCCCCACTCGTCAAACGTCGTCCCCGGTTCCAGCCGAGAATGGAGCGAACGCGGGTCGTCGCCGCCGAAGCGCGATCGGAGCGAAAATGTCCGGTAATCGCAGTCGAAAAACTCGGCCGGATCGTCACTCCCCGTCTCCTGTTTCAGTCGCCGGAGCAACGGCTCGGTGAAGCCGGGGATCGCCCCGACATCGATCGAGAACGGCACCCAGGCGGGCGAACCTCCGTCGAGCAGGCAGCGAAGATTCTCGGCCGGCGTCATCTCAGGCAAAGAGGAAGATCATCATCTCAGGGAAAATCCGGTTCTCCGGCGGCGGCCGACCCTGAGAATCCTCGCCGGAAGCGTGATGACGGCTCTGAGCAGCTCGAAAACGGCGCCGACGGTGATCCCAAGCAGGCGGAGAGGAAGAGAAATCAGCCAGACGAGGGGATACAAAATCAGGGCGAGAAGAGCCAGCGGCCAGCAGAGAACAAAAAGGATCAGCCAAAGCAAAAATTTCACCATCGGAATCCCTCCCCGGCAGAAAGTTCAATCAAGACAAGAGAGGAAAGCGGCATGCCTCGTCTTTTCTCCTCATTATTATAACTACGAAAATTCCTCAAAGAAAGTCCAGCCTGCTTCTATTCTCCGGCAACGAAAATTTGCTCATTGTTAAGACCGGATCCCTAAATTTAAGCGAGGGGTTTGCCGCGGGTTTCGGGAAGGGCGAAGGCGACGGAAGCCGAAAAAAGGAAGAAGGCCGCTGTGAGGTAAAAAGCCAGCGACAAGCCGTGTTCTCTGGCCAGCGCCCCGATGGTGAACGGAGCGAGTGCGCTCAATCCGCGGCCGATATTATAAGTAAATCCTTGGGCCGAGGCGCGGATGCGGGTCGGAAAAATCTCCGCCGTGATCGTTCCGAACCCGGAAAAATAGCCCGTGCCGAAAAACGCCACCACCGGACCGAGAACGAGAAGCGCCGTATTTTGTCTCACACTGCTGTAGAGGAAAACGAAAAGCGCCGCGGCGAAAAGGTAAAAGATGTAAGTGACTTTACGGCCGATGCGGTCGCAAATAAACCCGAAGCTGATATAGCCAAACCACATCCCCATCTGCATGACGATGATCCAGGCGGATGTCCGGACGACGCTCAGCCCCATCCCGCCTTGCTCCGGCGGCAATCCGAGATAGGCGGGAATCCAGGTGAACAGTCCCCACCAGGCGAACATCGTGCCGGCATTCATCAGGCTTGTGACCAGGGTATTTCTCAACAGAGGCGGGCGGAAAATTTCCGCCAGACGGCCGCCGGCCCTCAGCCGGCGTTTCTCAGCCTCGCTTTTTCTCCAGATTTCCGGTTCATCGACCTGGCGGCGGATCCAGAGTGTCAGAAAAGCCGGCAGCACGCCGACAAAAAAAACAGCCCGCCACCCCAGCCTCGGCAGAACCAGGGCCGTGATCGCGGCCGCCAGGGCATAGCCGACGGCCCACGAGCTCTGCATGATTCCAAGCGCTTTCCCTCGGTGTTCGGACGGCCAGGTCTCGGCGACGAGGGCCGCCCCGGTCGCCCACTCCCCGCCCATGCCGAGTCCGAGCAGGACGCGGAAAACCGCCAGCTGGAGAATGTTTCTGGATAGCCCGCACGCTCCGGTGAAAATGGAGTAGATCAGGATACTCCCCATGAGTGCTTTGACCCGGCCGAACCGGTCGGCGATCATTCCAAAAAGCACCCCGCCGAAAGCCGAGGCGAGCAAAGTCAGCGATCCCATGAGCCCGGCGGTCGCCGTGGACATCCCGAAATCCTTCATCAGGTGGGCCAGGACCATGGCATAGAGCATGATGTCCATGCCGTCGAGCATCCAGCCGAGAGAGGCGGAGATCAGCGCCTTGCGCTGGGCCGTCGTGATCGACTTATGCCAGGCCATCTTCCGTGTCCTTCTGAAAATGCGGCATAAAGTGAACGGCCGGAAATCCGTCAAAGGCGGAGCGACCGCGGTTTCTTCCGAATCGTATTCGCTCATTGACGCAACCGCCGCAGCGGGAGCCCAACATGGCAGGTCCTTTCTGTTGCGGGACGAAGTCCGAAAAGGAGACGCAGGAAGCGGGTTTTTTGTTAGAAGGGAGAAAGCAAATTCTTCTCCCTCCAAGGGACCACCAAGGAGGATCAGCGCCGTTTAGACGATTCACCCCGGGCCTTCCCATGCCCGCCGCCTCCGGGCGTTTCGATCACGATCCGCTCCCCCCTGTTCACCCGCAGCGAGGTCTTCCCGCTCAGAAAAATTGTTTTTCTTCCCCGGATAAGAATGTTTTTTCCCCGCTTCCCCGGCTCTCCGCCCGCGAGACCGTAAGGGGAAAGGCGCCGCCTTTCGGAGAGGATATTGACCTCGGCCGGAGCCAGAAACTCAAACTCTCGAACGATCCCGTCGCCGCCCCTGAATTTCCCCTTTCCTCCCGAGCCTTTCCGCAGCGAATAGCGCACCAGGCGAATCGGGAGATCATGCTCGAGCGCTTCGATCGGCGTGTTCCGCGTGTTCGTCATATGGGTATGGACACCGCTCAGCCCGTCCCGCTCCGGGCTGGCGCCCATTCCGCCGCCGATCGTCTCGTAATAAGCGAACGGCTTACCTGTCGCCGGGTGAATTCCCCCGAACGTCAGATTGTTCATCGTCCCGCTCGAAGCGGCCGGGATCCTTTCCGGAATCGCTTCGGCCAGGGCGCCGAGAAGGACATCCGTGATTCGCTGCGATGTCTCGACATTTCCCGCGGCCACCGCCGCCGGCCGGAGCGCGTTGACCACGCTTCCCTCTGGAGCAATGAGCCGGATCGGTCGCAGCAGACCGGAATTGTACGGGACATCGCCCCGGATGATCGAGCGAAAGACGTACATCGTCGCCGAAAGGGTGATGGCAAAATTGGCGTTGACGCTGCCTCTGGTCTGAGGATCCGTGCCGCTGAAATCGACCTCGGCCGAGCTTCCCTTGATCCGGACAGCGACTCGAATTCTAATCGGCGCGCCGTTTGTCCCATCGTCGTCGAGGCCATCGGCAAAACGGTACTCGCCGTCCGGGATCTCCTCGATCGCCTGCCGCATCATCGTCTCCGAGTAATCCTGAAGATGGGACATATAATCCTTGACTTTCCCCAGGCCGTACTTTCCGGCGATCTCGATCAGCCTCCGCTCGCCGATTCTGTTGGCGGCGAGCTGGGCCGTCAGGTCGCCTTCGCGCTCCTCCGGAGTCCGAACATTGGCCAGGACAAGGTTCAGAATATCCCGGTCGATCCGGCCGCGACGGACAAGCTTGACGGGCGGGATGATGATTCCTTCCTGAAAGATCTCGGTCGCCAGAGCCATGGACCCGGCCGCGATTCCGCCGACATCGGAATGATGGGCCCGATTGGCAACAAAAAAGGCAGGCCGGCGCCGGCCTCCTACATAAACAGGCGAGACCAGGGTGATGTCCGGAAGATGGGTCCCGCCGCAATAAGGGTCATTCAGCATGACCGTGTCCCCGGGTTCAAGGGCGACATGCTCGATCGCGCTCAAAACCGACAGGGGCATGGCCCCGAGATGTACCGGAAGATGATCTCCCTGAGCGACCGTCCTCCCTTGCTCGTCGAAAACAGCACAGGAGAAATCCTTTCGCTCCTTGATGTTGGGCGAAAACGACGAACGGCAGAGCGTGACCCCCATTTCCTCGGCGATGGAAACGAAAATGCTCTTGAAGATTTCGAGTTCGACCGGATCGACCCGTTTCATCTCCGCGCTCTATTTATATTTTTGTGTTCTTGATAATCAAGTTCCCGAAGCCATCGACGCGACAAATAAAGTTCGGCGGCACGACAGCCGTCGATTCGTAATCCAGGACGAGAGCCGGCCCTTTGATCTCGTTCCCGGCGAGCAAAAGCTCTCGGGCAAAGACCTCGGCCCGATAGGATTTCCCGTCAAATCGCATCATCCGCCGGGAGATCCGCGCTCCTCCCGGTTCTCTTCCGCCCGATCCGACCCGGCTGAGTTTCGGCTTCCGGGTGGTTCCGACCGCTTTGACCCGCAAAGTCACGACTTCGACCGGCCTTTTCTCGTCGGCATAGCCGTAGGCGCGGAGATGAGCCTGGTCGAAACGACGCCTGAAGCCGAGCGCAAACGGCACGGTCAGCTCATAGGACTGGCCGATGTAGCGAACATCGAGAAACCGCAGAAGCCGGACATCCGGCCCGGAAAATCCTTCCCGCTTTAGGTCCCGGGCGGCAGCGGCAAGAAGGGGCCGGAACAGGTCGTCGAGCTCGGAGAACCGGGCGCCGTCTCCCCGCTTGAGGACGGAAAGAGAATAGTCCTTCACCGTATCGGAGAGCAACATCCCCAAAGCCGAAAGCACGCCCGCGTTCTTGGGCACGATGACGGTCGGGATTTTCAGCTTCCGTGCCAAGCTGCAGGCGTGCATGCCGCCCGCGCCGCCGAAGGACAGGAGGGCAAAATCGCGCGGGTCGAAGCCCCTTTCGACCGAGATCACGCGGATCGCTCGTTCCATCGTCGCGTCGGCAACCCGGACAATGCCCTCGGCCAGATCGAGGACGTCCATCTTTAACCGCACGGCCAGCTTCTCCATGATGCGGCGGCCGCGCTCCGGGTAAAGTCTCATCTCGCCGCCGAGGAAGCGCTCGGGGTCGAGTCTCCCGAGAAGGAGGTTGGCATCCGTCACCGTGATGGCGTCGCCTTTTCCGTAGCAGATCGGCCCCGGGTCGGCGCCGGCGCTCTGCGGCCCGACGCGAAGCGCTCCGCCCGCGTCGAGAAAGGCGATCGAGCCTCCTCCGGAGCCAACGGTGTGGATATCGATGATCGGCAAGCGCAGCGGCAGATCGCTGATCGTCGATTCCGTGGTCGTCGAAATCTTTCCGTCGCAGAGGGAAACATCGGTCGATGTCCCTCCCATGTCGAAGGAGATAATTTTCTTAAAACCGGCCGCCGCGGCCACCTCCTTCGCGCCGACAACGCCGCCCGCCGGGCCGCTGAGAATCGTCCGCACGGGGTTTTCGGCGGCTCCCCGGGCCGAAATGCAGCCGCCGTTCGACTGCATGATTCGAATCACGTTCCCGGCAAGCCGCTCCTCCAGGGTTTCGAGGTAGCGCGCCATCAGGGGTGCGACATAGGCATTGATCGCCGTCGTGCTGGCCCGCTCGAATTCTCTGTATTCCCGCAGAACGAGGTGGGAAACCGAGGCCGAGAACCCCTTCCTGAGCAGCCGGCGGCGGACGATCTCCTCGTTGCCGGGGTTGGCGTAAGAATGAAGCAAGCAGACGGCGACGGACTCCACGCCCGCCCTTCTCAGCCGCGCGATGATCTCGTCCACCTGGCGGAGATCGGGCTTTCGAGCGACTTTTCCGTCAAAAACGGTCCGCTCATCGACGCCGAAACAAAGCTCGCGGGGAATGAGAGGAGACCTTCTTTCCACCAGGATGTTATAGAGCTCGCGCCGCGTCTGGCGACCGATGGCCAGCAGATCCTCAAAGCCGGCGGTGGTCAGGAGAGCCGTCCTGGCTCCCTTCCTTTCCAGGAGGGCGTTGGTGGCGACCGTCGAACCATGGATAAGATCGAGCCCGGATTCGAAGACGCCGCTTTCCTTAAGGCCGCGAAGGATGGCCTCCCCAGGATCATGGGGAGTGGACAGGACTTTGTGAACCCATAACCTGTCCGGCGACAGGAAAACGAAGTCGGTGAACGTTCCTCCCGTGTCGATGCCGACCCTGAGCATGCTCGTTTCGCTTCGGCCAAGGAGAGAAAACCTATCATGTTTCCGCTCTTTTTTCCAGCCGTCCCCTGGCCTCCGAGTATTCATGATTCTCTTTTTGACGCGTCGTCCCGACAATGATAGGTTATAAAAATAGGATGCCTTCATGAAAAAACGAATAACATGCCGTCTCGTCTCTGCCCAAAGAGCAACTCGTTTGTTTTCTCCTCTCCTTGCCTTGTCTCTGAATCTTCATTTCCTCAACCCGGCGCTTCGCCCGGCCGGACTCAAAGCGCAGGGAAAGCCGCAGGAGGAAGTGACGGTGACGGCCGTCGAAGTTCCTGTCCGAGTCTTTAGCAAGGGCGAGCCTGTCCGCGACCTGACCAAAGAAAATTTCGAGATCTACGAGAACGGCGTGAAACAGGAGATCAGCCATTTCGAAGTCATCTCGAGAAGAATCTCTTCCCCGGCACTCCCCCAACCTCCGGTTTCAGGCCAGAAGTCAAGACCTCCAAAGCGCCTCTTCCTTCTCCTCTTTAATATCTTCGACTACGACGATTCCGTCGGCCAGGCCGTCGACGAATTTTTCCGGAATATTTTCGGGCCGGGAGATCAGATCGTCGTCCTGACTGAGGGACGGGTTCTCCAGCTCGAGCGCGGCCAGGGAATCGAGGAACTCGCCTCTTCGGTCAAAGATTCGCTGCGGAAATTCAAGGCCATCTCCACCGCGGCTGCGATTAAGAACTTCCGGGAGATCAGCTACGAGGCGGATCGCCTGCTGGCTCAACTCCGCGGCCAGGAAACAGGACGCCTTTCGATTGCCCCTGCCATGATCCGTTTTTTTGAAAATTACCAGAGAATCTGGGACGAATACCGCCGCCAGTTCCTGGAATTCGACGTCGATTTTTATGAGCGCTTGATCGGGAGATTGAAGATCGTCGAGGGAGAGAAATGGGCCGTCGCCTTTCAACAGCGGGAAATGTTTCCCAAAATCCGCAGCGCTTCTCGGCTGGATCACGAGATCAGAGCCTGGGTCGATTCCCAGATCGAACCCCAGCTGCAAGTCGACGCCAGGATGGTCCAGGCCCGTCAGCAGGAGCTTCAAAGAAGTTTCGATTTCATCGCCTCTCTGCGACCGGAAGAACTGAACGATCTCTTTCTTGCCGCCGATTTCACGTTTCACCTCATTCTTCTCAAATCCTCCCGGACCATTTTTTCCCAGGATCTCGAACTCCGCGAAGTCGGTCAGAATTACGAGGAATTGCTGAACCGGATCAGCCGCCTGACGGGGGGTTATTCCTCCTTCTCCAATCAACCTGCCGCGGCGCTTCGGCAGGCGGCCGAAGTGGAAGATTTTCATTATCTTCTCGTCTATTCCCCGAAAGAGACTGCGGGCGGAAAAAAAAGGACGATCGAAGTCAAGGTCAACCGCCCGGAAGTCGACATCGTCTCGCTGAAGAATTATCTCGCCGCAGCTCCTCCCCAGATCGGAGTGAAGGATTTCAAGGTCAGCGGCAAAGTCCTCAGCTTCTCGCTTGTCGAGTACCAGATGTCATCCGATCAGGGCAAGCGCCGCGGGCTGGTCGATGTCAGAATTACGATTTTCGATGAGGCTTCAAGCCAGGTCTTTGACCAAGGAAAAGCTCTGGATGTCTTCAAAGACGAAACCCGGATCTCGCTCGATTTCCGATGGCTCGAGAAAGGGAATTACTTCATCGTCATCCAGGCTTTTGACCGCCTGGCCAACCGGTCGGACGTCTATTCGGGGATGATCAAATTTTAAAACGAAGGGTTTATTTCAGTTCCCTCTCAATCCCTGCGGCCAGATCTTGGACATCTTTCTGCGCGGTGTTAAGACGAAGCGAGGCTCTGAGCGCGGCCAAAGCTTCCTTTTTTTGACCGGTCCGGTAGTAGCAGCGCCCAAGAGAATTGAGAAGTCGGGTGTCGCTGTTGTCAATT
>CAZNVB010000131.1:0-11564 GCA_964576265.1 uncultured Eubacteriales bacterium
CATAGAACGTTGCGCTCGGGCTGCCGCCGGCGAGAATCAAATCACGGTCCCGCGTTCGAATAACGATTTCGTCGGACCGCAAGTCGGAGGCCTTGAATCGGGGTTCGGCCAGCCTGGCGGCCTCTTCTCCGACGAGAACGCGGCTACGGCCGGGTGGCGCTGCCGGACCAAGGGGAAAATCGGCGCCCGTGACGATGTGGAGGAAAAAAGCAAGCTCCCGGGCAGCCTCCTTCTCCACCTCCGTCGCCTCATCCGCCACGACGACCGAGGCTCTGGCTTTTCCTCGTCTGGCGAGCTCGACTTCCGCCGTGAAACAAGGCCGGAAGGCGAGGAATAAAAAAACGGGAAGAACGATAAGCTTGAGGATTGAACGGCGAGAGTTTTTCCAGCTTTTCATACCGGAATTGTATCCGAAAGGCGGGAGATCGGGAAGTCTTTAGAATCATTGAGGCGCGCCCCCGACCTCGAAATCCGCAGAGGAAATCCCCGGGAGACCTATGATAAAATTTCCGCCTCCCGAATAGGATTGGTAAAGGAGACGAACCATGAGAAGACAAATCGCCGTCCGAGGGCTGATCCTGCTCCTTACCCCTCTGATTCTGGCCTCCTGCCGTGAGCCGAAAGGGCCGGGGTGGGTCGAGAAATTCAAATCAGCCTCCGGCGCGATTTTTTCCATCCGGACGATCGAAACTCCCGGCCGCTTCAGCGGCTATACGAATTACTGGCACAGCATTTTCTGGAAATGGCATGGCTACGGAAACCTTTACCAGATCAGCCACCCGGATATCTCAAAATCCATTCTGCAGAATAAAATCGACCTCGCTGAGGAGCTCGGTGTCCCGGGGCTCGTCCTCGAGGAAGGTTTCCTTTCCTCTCTCATCGGTTCTTCCTGGAAAGAGCTGGAAAATCCCTCATCGGAGGCCCTCGCCGATGCTCTTAAGGTTTCTGATGTCCTGGTCTCGGTTTCTTCCTCCAGCGACATGGGAGAGGCCTTGCTCGGCAAGCTTCCCGCAAGCCTGGGCTGGAGGGACGAGATCGACAGTCATCAATCGCGGGCCAGAAATTTTCATGATGTTTATGCCTATCGCCTCGAGAACAAGAGGAGGAAACTTTTTGTCCTTGTCTCGGAGTGCCAGGAATGCCGTTCCCGGACGTCATGGCTGATCAAGAACGCGATCGACACCCTGAAAGAATTCGACCTTCATCGCGGCTGGTTCGGCGCCGGCACACTCCTTCACAGCGTCACTTGTCACCCCGGCCACCCGCTCGAAGTCATCGGCAGGGGGATGAATCAGGGCAATGACTGGTTCACTTTCAGCGGCTATATGGATTACCTTCTGCAAAAAGAGCTGCCTGAATGGCTGGCCGGGGTCCATCTCGATATCGTCACGGACGTCGGGACGGGCAAAGCAACTCATAGTCTCGGCTCGGTCGCCTACGGTTGCCGGGACTGGGAGGGTCTCAAAATCCAGGACATGCCGACCGAGGAGGAGTGGATCAGGTTCGTCAAAGACCGCGGTGGGTTTATTTTTCGGCCGGTATTCAATCCGGAGTGCGATCGCTTTGCGTATGACGGCTATATCGGCATCGAAGGCAATAAAAAACAAATCGATGAAGAAGAGGTCCCGTTTATCCTCCAGACGGGGTATGTCCGCGAAGAGGCTCCAGCGGCCATGGTTGTCTTTATCCCCAAGGGAAAACCGCTGACCAGGGAAAGTCTTTGGGAGGCGATTCTCGGCCGCCGGGCGGTCGGCGTTTTGCCCCGGGGGATCTTGATGGGGCCGGAAAAGCTCAGGGCTGCCCTTGAATTTCTTCTCCTCGATCGGGTTTTTCTTGAGGAGTATTTCGGCGATCGGGTTCAGATCGAGGCGAAGGCCGAAGGATACAGACTCACCATCAAGCTGGTCAATGCCGGCGCGGAATCTCTATCAGGGGCTCTGGACGTGATTGTTCCGCCCGAGGTCGGGATTCGAACTGCCGCCATGCGCCGGGTCGAGCTGCCCGGATATTCGAGCCGGACGATTCCCGTCGAACTTCAGCCGACCCTGGCCGCTATGGGCCGGACGAATCCTATCCTGGCGGTATTCCAATGGCCTTCCGGCCGGAAACGGACGCTTGCCATTTTGGACCTTCCCCCGGCCATCTCGGTTCATCGATTGCTTTACGGACAAGCGCCGGAGGTCACCTATCCCGTTTCGATTCACAATTTCGGCGCCGAAGAGGCCTTTCCGGTGAGTTTGAAAGTGCTCGCAGCGGACCGCCCGGAAAAAATTGTCTATCAGGCTGAGGAGAAGGCCTCTATTCGGTCGGGCGAGTTCGGCACCCTTGTTTTCCGCTTGCCTCTCCGGCCGGGGGCCTTCATGGTTGAAGTCTCCGCCCTTGGCGCGCAAAACATGAGTCAGCTGGGAGTCGAGCCGGCCGCGGGATCGGCCCGCTGCAGCGAAGTCGACCTCAACGGCGACGGAATTCACGAATATCGTCTGGAAAATGAGAAAGTCCTCGTCACCCTTCTCGCTACGGGAGCCCGGATTATCGAGTACGTGGTCAAAGATAAAAAAGACAACATCCTTTTCAAACTCTGGCCGGACAGGGAATGGAGCACCGATAAGAGGCCTTTTCGAGAGAGGGGTTTCTATCCCTACGGCGGGTTTGAGGATTTCCTGGGTCAAGCTTCCATGGAGACGCATAAGATCTATCAGGCCGAAGTCGTCAAAAGCGAGGGCTCCTACGTTCAGGTGAGAATGGAGGCCGACTTCTACGGCAACAGACTTGAAAAGACCTTCACGCTTTTCGGCGATTCCCCCCTCGTCGAGGTCCGTTTTGCCCTCGCTTTCCAAAATCCGGAGGCCAACAGGCTCGGCCCTCAACCGATCCTTGAGCTCGGGCGCCGGCACTGGACCGAAGATGTTTTTGTCGTCCCCTCCGTCTCCGGCCGGCGCGAGTTCCGGATGAGGCCGGAGGAATATTTCGGGGAAGTCATCTTCCTCGAGGAGGGATGGAACGCCGGCTGCGATCCTTTAGAGGATATCGCGTTTGTCGGCGCCTTCCCGGTCAGCGAGCCGGAATTTCTCCACCTGTGGATGAACCATCCCTCCAATGCGGAGTCGCACCATTATTATGCGGAATTCCAGCCCTGGGTTCCCATCTTCCAAAAGACCGTGCGCTATTTTTCTTATTATCTCTGGGGAGCGCCGGGAGCCTGGGAAGACGGGCTGGCCGAGCTGCGGCGCCGAAACCTGATTACGTCAAAGGCTGGAGACCCCCGCCTTTAAAAGTTCCGTCATCACCCATAGAAATATCAGTCCTTAATCGGTTTCCCGATGATCAATCTCCGCAGTAAAGGTACATGGTGCATAGACCGGCGGACGAAGTACTTCGCGGCTCGAAAACGACTTCCGATCTGGTTGCCTCAACTTCCGGCTCCTGTCCGCAGGAGACGATGACCGCGCAGGCGCCGCCGCAGCAATTGGGACAAAAACACTCACTCCCGCCGCCCTCAGTTTGGGTTCCCCCCTCGCGGAGCGGGACAATGCCCAGGACTTTCATCACTCTCCCCCGACAGGTGACATACTCGGTTCCGGGCGGGATGTAGACAATGCCCCGACCGCAGACTTCGATGAAGGCGGAGCCGCCGGTGAATTCGTTGTCGACCTTGGGGCCGGTCGAAGTGGCCATGACCAGCGAGACGACGACCATGATCCCGAGGACAAGCTTGATTGATTTTCTCATTCCTCCAACCTCCTTAGAAAAATCGGATGATATCTCCTCTAATATAAATAGACGCTCGAGAAGGCAAATTTTCTCACTCCGGCGCGTTTTTTTAGAAATCGCCTCTTCGAGGTCCGGTTCCCTTGTAGACGGAAAAATTGACAGCCCGACTTACGCTCCCTTACAATCCGTCTCATTATGAGCCGAGACAGGGAGAGAAGCGAAGAGTTCGAGCGTCTTCTCGAGGAGTTTTCGTACTCGATCAGGCGAAGTCTGGAGAAATTCGGACTCGAAAGGCGGGGAATCGACCCCGAGGACGTCCTCCAGGAGATCCGCCTCAGGCTATGGAAAAAATTTGCGAGTGAGAAAAAAATCCGCTCTCGAGCGTCTTATATTAGTGTGGTGGTCAATTCCGTTCTGACCGATTGCCTCAGGCGGGCCAGGCGGACGGAAAAGGTTCTTCAGCATGAAAAAGAGAAGTGCCTTCAGAGTGCCGAGCAGCCTGCGGGATGTTTTTTCTCTGATGAGCGGACCTGGAGAATTGTCGCTGAAGCGATCGATTCGCTCATCGAGTCCCGCCGGGTCGTCGTCAAAATGTATTTTCTCAATGCCAACCTGGAGGAGATTGCCGCCTCTCTCGGCTGGAGCCTGGACAAGACGCGGAACCTGCTCTATAGGGGGTTATCCGATATCCGACTAAAACTCAAGGAAAGGGGGATTGAGTATGAAGATTTACCGTGAACAGCTCAGAGCGATGCGCCGAGATCTGACTCGTCCTCAGACGCCGGACGAGCGGCCTTCCTGTCCGCAACCTGAGGAGCTGATCGGATTGATCGACTCGAGCGGGTCGGCCAGGAAAAAAGCCGGCCTTATCGATCACATTTTCAACTGCCCGTCCTGCTCCCGGGAATTCGAGTTTCTCCTCGAAGTCAAACGGCACGAAAAATCTCTTGTTCAAGAGATCAAGCGCCGGCTCGGGGAAGAGAAAGCCCGTCGCCAGAGGCCTTTCTTCTGGCCTCGGCTGTCCTGGAAAACGGCCGCTGCGGCCTTCGGGCTTTTCCTCCTCGGATCGTTCTTGCTGAGGTTCCTTCTCGCTCCTCCCGAGAACACATTCCGGAACGGCGCGGGGATAAAAATCGACCTCATCCGGCCTTTAGAAAATGAGGCCGTCCGCTCCTCCCCGGTTTTTGAATGGAAAGCCGTGCCGGGAGCGGAATATTACGTCCTCGAAATTTTCGACCAGGCTTTGGCGCCTTTCTGGGAGAGCGGGAGGACTATGGAGAATCGTCTGGCTCTTCCGGCCGATCTCGTCTTGAAGATGGCGCCGGGGAAATCCTTTTTTTGGTTGGTGACGGCTCATTTCCCCCGCGGCGCAAGAGTTCATTCGTCACTCCGGGAATTCAGCCTGAGAAACTGACGGCCCGGATGCATTGGAAGTCTTTGCATCAAAGCTCAGGCCTGAAAACGGTTCTCCGTAGAGGATGAAGGATGCCCAGTAAAAGGGGTGAGCATATGGCGAACCGAGCATTTTGAGCTTCGCCGCCCGAAGAGCCTGCGTCTTGTTCATTTTCCGGGAAAGGTTCTGATAGAAGTCGAGCATGAATTCGGCTGACGCCCGGTCCCCGACCTGCCAGAGGGAAGAAATCACCGAGCGTGCCCCGGCGAGGAAGAGAGCCCTAGGAAGGCCCATCGGCCCCTCTCCTTTCTCTAAATAACCGACTCCGCTCCGGCAGGCCGAAAGGACGACCATTTCGGCCTCAAGCCGAAGACGGGCGATCTCGTCGGCCCGGAGATATCCGTCTTCGGATTTCTCGCCGGTCGTCGAGAGAAAGAGACCCGAGCGAAACGGGATCCGGTCGTCCTGATATCCATGGCAGGCAAAATGAATGGTTTCGTAGTTTGTGAGAGGAAGAGTCTTGACCGTCTTCTCTGAGGCTTTGTCCTTCACGAAGAGGTCTGCTTTTCCCGGCGGAAAAAGCCGGGCGATTTTTTTGATTTCGGCGGCGCTTTTTCTGAGAGGCGTCATCCGGCCGCCTTCTTTCTCAAAGATTTCTCTGATCAGTCGGGGAACGAGGATGGCTTCTCTTCTTTGAATTGTTTTATTCCGGCGATCAACCGGATTTCCGAAGCCGAGAAACCGCTTGACTTGAGTTTCAGGTCTTCGTTCGAACAAATAAAGAAGAGATGAGCAGGAGAGGCCGTAGGAGACATCATAATTTTCAATGAGAAAAGCCCCCTTTGGCCGAATATGATCCGAAGGAGGGGTCAGAGTTTCGAACGGTAAGTGGAAGAGCAGCCCGTCGGGAATGATAATCAGATGCTCGATCGAGTCGGGGAGCACCGCGAAAACCGGGCCGAGAAGTTCTCCGGCCAGGCGCTCTGCAGCCGGACGGCCTTCCCATCGTCCTCTTGGGGATTCGGAGAGGAGCCGAAGATAGGCGAAGACGGACTTTTCAACGATCTTTCTTGGCGGCAAGGTCCAGAGGCTGAGGCGTTTTTCGGTAACGGCAAAAAGAAACGATTGTTTTTCCCCGAGGAAATATTCGATGATCGCCGTTCTTCCGTTGGTCAGCCTGGCCTGGATTTCAAAAAATCCCGCCGGCCGTGGAATCGCTGTGCCGTTTCCAGAGAGCGTTCCAGAATTACCCCGATTTTCCTTGGCCGCAGCCGCCAGGGTCTCAAGAAACGCCCTCGCCTTGGCCTTTTCGACAACCTCAAAAATCTCCCTGTCCGTTTCGGATGGGCGGCCGTTACGGCCCTTATATAGAAGGACAGCCAAAGCTTCATAAACTTTAAGCTTTTCACGGCCGAACCCCGCCTTGTATTCATCGGAAGAGATCCTGGCTCGAAGGTCGTCGATCGCCTGAATGGAAGCTCGATAATAGGGAAGGGCGAATTCCGGCTTCCCCTGGGCTTCCTCGCATTCTCCCTGATGAAAAAAGATTTCCCAAAAGCTCGAAGCGCCGTTGGCCCGAAAGAGCCGGTTCTTTGCGCGTTCGAGATCGACTTCGGCCCGGGCATAGTCTCCCAGGCGGAGACGGCAGATTCCCATGTTGATCGTGCTTCTCGCCAGGGCCTCGTGGTCGGCCGTTTCCTCGGCCAGCCGGGAGGCGGCTTCCAAAAAGTGAAGCGCCGTGTGATAACGGCCGAGATGAAGGTGAAGATATCCCATATTGTGAAAGCTCATGAGCTCGATCGCTCTGTTTCCCGTCCTTTTTGCCTGCTCAAGAGTCTCGGCAAATAGGTCCCGGGCTCTGTAAAGATCTTCCGGCCGGGAAAAGATCAAGCCCATATTTCGATGGGCTTCGCCGAGATTATTGAGGTTTTGAATCATGAAAACGGAACCGGGGAGCCCGCGATCGATCTCCGCGGCGCGCTCGAGGAAATCCAGCGATCTTTCATAGAAACCGAGGTCGAGAAGCATTACGCCGATGTTTTTCAGACTCATGCTTTCGAGATCCCGATAGCCTGCGCTCTGAGAAACCTCCAAGGCTTGAAAGTAATAATCGAGGGCAGGACTGTAGTTTTTGAGCTGGAAATGAAAGAGGCCGAAATTCTGGTAAACCGCCGCCAGTTCCCGGCGGTCGTTCGACTCGCGGGCGAGCTTGAGGATTCTCTCGTTCGTCGAAAGGAATAGCTGATAATTTTGGCTTTCCCAGAAGGCCATACTCATCTGGCGCAGACACTTGATTTCCGGCTCGGGATGGCCGATCTGACGAGCGATCTCCGCCGCTTGACCGAGGAGGCGAACCGCCGTGTCGGCTTTTCCGGCGAGACGATCGGCCTTGGCCTGAGAGTAAAGATCATAGATTCGGAGAGCTTTCCGGCACGTTTCGGCGTCGTCGGAAGAGTGAATTTTTGTCGCTGTTTCGATCGCCGCCTGAAAGTGATCGTGGGCTTCTTTCGGCCGACCGAGAGCCCAGCTCAGCCTTCCCAGGCAAATCAGGCTTCGAATCTCCATCTCTCGTGCGCTTCGGCTTCGAGCGAGCTCAAGGGCGAGGTCGAGCCAGGAGCGGGCACTTTCAAAATTGCCTTCGCGCCATCGGTCCAGGCCGACTTGGAAGACCTGGGGCCAATCCGCCGCGCCGGCGGGGCGGCGATCGGCAGGAACGTCCTGCGCTTGAAGTGCTGAGCTCATCAAGACCAGGACTAAAATTACGGCCGATCCGAAGGGGCGTTCGAAAGAATGAGTTCTCTTTATGAACACGGGAAATATGATTGTAGCCGAATTGGGATCAAAAATCTTCCGGAAATCAGGTGGAAGATATCTTTTCGGCGCTGGATATGGCCTCGTTTGGAAGAGAGGCAACAGAAGGGTTTCTCCGCCTGACCCCAAACCTAGAGCTGTCCGGCGATTTCTTCGAGAAGCTGGGCCGCATTCAACGGCTTGCGCAGATAGCGACTCCCCGGACAGAAATTCCCCATCTTCCGAACTTCCTCTTCATAGAGAGAGGAGAGAAAGATAACAGGCACATTTCTAAATTCCGGATCTTCTCTCAGATTGGAGGCAACATGGATTCCGTCGATATCGGGGAGCATAATGTCGAGCACCAAGAGGTCGGGATGCTTTTTTCTGGCGATCGCCAGAGCTTCTCGGCCGGAGGTCGCGGGGAAAACGGTATAACCTGAGCTGGAAAGGATTTTCTTCAGCATTTTCAGGGTCAGGAGGTTGTCGTCGACTAAGAGAATTTTCTTTCGGGCGTTCTTGCGTTTTTCACTCATCATTTTCACCTCGCTTTGCGGCGGTGAACAAGAAGTTCGTTCCAGGGACATCCCCTTATCGAAAGACGCAGATCCATCCCTTTCTTCTGCCGAGGACGAAAACAAAGTTCTTCCACTATTATAAATAGACGCTCGAGAGGCCGAATTTTCTCACTCGGCTGGAAAATTATTGGCGTTTTTTAATAAAGAGGCCTCGAATTTCCGGATCAACACCCCGAAGTGGATTCCCTGAAATCAGGATCCGGGCTGACCAGCGCCTAAACCAGGACCTTTTTTCGGCGGAACCTGAGTTTCATGGTCAGCACCCGGTCCGTCGAAAAGATGCGGGCGGCGAGGACGATCAAAACGACAAAAAAGGCGATCATATACAGAATCCCGTAAAGCACGCCCCGGTAATTTTCGAGAAGCAGGTTCTGGGTCGTCAGGAAGGGATGGGAGAAGGGAATGGCGTAGACGAGCAGCTTGGCCGGGAGGGAAAGCGTCCGGATATCGGAAAAGAAGGAGAGAAAATAGGGGATCATGACGAGGAATATCAGCGGCATGATCAGGCTCTGGGCGCTCCTGTAATCTTCGGCCAGAACGCCCAGAATGGTGGCCAGGGCGAGAGCGCAGAGGATGGCAAAAAACAGGGAGATGCCCAGAATGACGAAATGGCCGGCCGAGAACGAGAGGCCGAGTTTTTGGACGACCCCGGAGAGGCCCGATGCCTCAGCCGCCTGAGAGACGTCGCCCATGAAGCCGCCGATGTAGTAGCGGAAGCCGATCATGTAGATGACGGCGGAAATCAGGCCGACGAGCCCGGAAGCCAGCATTTTGGCCGTGACGATGGCCGTCCGGCTGATCGGGACGGTGAGGAGCGTCTCCAGCGTCTTGTTCTGCTTTTCCATGGCGATCGCGCTGATGACCATTTGAGCGGAATAGATGATGATCATCATCAGGATGATCGGGACAAAGACGGATTGGGAGGTCACGAACCCGGCGATCTTTTCGGGCGATCCCTCGGCCATCCGGTTCTTGACGATGACGAAATCTTTGCTTTTGATCGGATTCTTCACCTGGTCGGGGTTGAAATCGGGGAGTTTCTTCTTCAAGAAATCGCTGGACAGATAGCCGTTCAGGGCCCGGATGACGGAATTGATGATGATCGAACTCCGCGTCCCGACAAGCGAGAAGGTCCGGAGAAAAGAGTAGGTTTCGATCTCTTTCATCTCCAGCGTCTCGAGCGAGCGGCCGAATCCTTCGGGAATCACAAGGAGGAGATTGGCTTCGCTCATCTTCGTCTCTTCGATGGCCTTCTCTTTGTCTTTTCCCCGGACCATCTGCGGTTGGAAATTGGCATTTTTCAGGCCGCTGACAAGCTCCTGCGAGAACGGCGAATCGTCCAGGTTGAGGACGGCGATCTTCTGGACCCGCATCGCCTTTTTGGCCTCGGACTTCGCCATCTGGCCGATGAAATAGAAAAGGAAGACGGTAAAGAGCAAAGAGATCAGGAGCTGCATGGTGATGAGCTCCCGGATTTCCTTGAGCAGGAGGTTGAGGAATTTTTTCATTGGAGCGCGCTCCTGAAGACTTCTTCGAGGTTCCGGGCTTTGTATTTCTCCTTCAGCCCTTCCGGCGGTCCGCTGTCCAGGATCCGGCCCTTGTCGATCAGGCCGACCCGGTCGGATAGGAACTCGATTTCGAGCATGTTGTGCGAGGAAAGGAGGACGGAAATCCCTTCCCTGGCGAATCGTTTGATGATCTCCCGGACTTCGAGGGCGTTGATCACGTCGAGTCCGGAGGTCGGCTCGTCGAGGATGGCCATGGCCGGCTTGTTCATCAACGCCCGGGCAAGGAGGAGCTTGCGGGTCATTCCTTTGGAATAGGTGCCCGCCTTTTCGTTGAGGCGCGAACCGAGGCCGGAGATCTCCTTGGCCCGGCTTACAAATTCCTCCTCGTCGCGATCAGAAGCCGCATAGAACCTGGCCATGAACTTGAGGTAATCGATTCCTTTCAGGTTCCGGTAAGCCCCCGCTTCCTCGGGCAAGTAGCTGATTTTTTCCCGGAATTTCTCCGGGTTCTTCTTGAGGTCAAATCCCAGGAATTCGACTTTGCCGTCGGACGGAGAGAGAAGCGTGGCCACGATGCGCAGGGCGGTCGTCTTCCCGGCGCCGTTGGGGCCGATCAGAGCGAAAACCTCTCCCTGGTCGACCTCAAAATCGATCCCTTTGAGAGCCTCGAAGGAACCGTAAAACTTTCTCAATTTTTCGACTTGAAGAATGGCCGTCATTCAAACCTCCAGGATTTCTTACGAAGGGATTGTAGAAAAGTTTGGCCGGAATGTAAACTCGGCGCGATGATTTATTCTTTACATTGAGCAGGGAATATATTACTCTCAGAAACTCCGGAGGCCGATGAGCGATCAGATTCTTCCGGCCGGTCGACGATGCTCAAGCTGAACCTCATCCACACGGTGTCTTTTGCCGGGATCGTCCTTTTTATCGGCTACGGTCTGCGTCGTCTGATCCGGCCGCTCGAGCGGCTGAATATTCCCGCTCCTGTCGTCGGGGGGCTCCTGGTCGCATTTCTTGTCCTTCTCGCCCGGAATTTCGGCCGGACGCTGTTTGATTTCGATATCACGCTCCGTGATCCCCTGATGATCGCCTTCTTCACGACCATCGGTTTTGCCGCGAGTCTTTCGTTCTTGAAGAAGGGGGGGCCGCAGGTCCTGATCTATTTCCTGGCGGCGACCGTCTTCGCCGTGGCTCAGAACCTGTGGGGGATTCTGATCGCCCTGGCGGTCGGCGTCAAGCCTTTGCTCGGGGTCTTGGCCGGTTCCGTCACTCTGACCGGCGGCCCGGCGACCGGCTTGGCCTTTGCTCCTCTTTTCGAAAAGGCGGGGGTCGGCGGAGCGGCCACGATCGCCATCGCCGCGGCGATGTTCGGCATCGTGTCAGGCGGACTCGTCGGCGGGCCGATCGGCACCTTCCTGATCGAACGTTACAAGCTGAAAAAACCGCTGGCCAGAGAAAGACCGCTTGCCGTGGCGCCGGCGGACGATCTTGTCGAAGAAGCGCTGGGCGAACCGGTCGTTCAGGCGCCGGCGGACGAGGGGAAAGAAGCGTATCTTCTTCTCAAGAGCCTGGTGATTATTC
>CAZNVB010000132.1:0-4459 GCA_964576265.1 uncultured Eubacteriales bacterium
CGAGAGGCGTATGCCCTGCTGAAGAAGCTGGGTATGCCGTTTCGCGAGGCTTGAGCCGATCGAGAAGGAAGGACGCGATGTCAACCACATCTGCTATGGCCAAATACTTACGGGAGCCGAAATTCGCCGTGCGGAAGAAACGGCGTTGTCGGATTTGCGGGCGCCCGAAAGGCTATTACCGAAAGTTTGATATGTGCCGGCTTTGCCTGCGGGAGATGGCCCTGAAGGGAGAAATCCCCGGGCTCATCAAGGCATCCTGGTAGATCGAGGAGAAAACGAAGCCATGAGTCAAACCGACCCGATTGCCGACATGTTGACGAGAATCCGGAACGCGGCCCGGATCAAAAAGAAAGATGTTCTGATCCCCTCCTCGAAGCTTAAACTCGAAATTGCCAGGATTCTCAAAGAAGAAGGATACATTCGGGGTTTTCGAGTGGTCGACGACGGCAAGCAGGGGATTTTGAATATCGCGCTGAAGTATACGACGGATAACCAGAGCGTGATCACGGGACTGCGGCGGGTCAGTCGGCCGGGTTGCCGCCTCTTTTGCACCCGGGATTCTATCCCCAAAGTTCAGGACGGACTGGGCCTGGCCATTATCTCGACGTCCAAAGGGGTGATGACGGGAGCCCGCTGCGAAGAGATGGGGCTCGGCGGCGAAATCCTCTGCTTCATCTGGTAAAATCGGAGAAAAGGGAGAGCCGAAAGATGTCGAGAGTGGGACGCAAAGCGATCGATTTGCCGGAAGGGGTGAAGGTGACGATCTTCGCGGACCGGATCGAGTTCGAGTCGACCCAAGGGAAACTCGACTCGCCTCTCTTTTCCGGAATAGAGGCCCGAGTCGAAAACGGCCAGCTCATTTTTTCTCGGCGAGATGATTCCAAAACGATGAGAGAAAGACATGGCTTGGCCCGCAGCCTGGCGCAGAACGCCGTCGCCGGAATTACGTCGGGGTTTTCTAAGCAGCTGGAGATTGTCGGAGTCGGATACCGGGCCAAGTTGGAGAAGGATTATCTTGAGCTCAGCTTGGGATACTCCAAGCCTGTACAATACAAGATTCCCCCTGGCATTCAGATCATCGTCGAAAAGCCCACCCTGATCACCGTAAAGGGAAGCGATAAACAACGGGTCGGTCAGGTCGCCGAGGAGATCAAGCGATTTCGCAAGCCCGATCCATATAAACTCAAGGGCATCCGGTATGTCGGCGAGCGGTTGATCAAGAAGGAACGAAAGGCGGGGGTGGCCGGTGCATAAAGATAAAGCTGAACAGAAAAAAACGTTTAAAGCCAGGATCCGCAAACGCATCCGGGCGAAGATTCGGGGAACGGCCGAACGGCCGAGGGTTCACGTCTTCAAGAGCAACGCTTATGTTTACCTCCAGGCGATCAATGATCAGACGGGCACCGTGCTGGCCACTGCCTCGACCCTGGAAAAGGATTTTCGAGAAAAAAGCGGGCCGACCAAAAACATCGCCGCCTGTGAGCGGCTGGCCAAGGTTTTCGCCCGGCGCCTGAAGGACCGAAAGATCGAGACCATCGTCTTTGACCGCGGCGTCTATCCTTACCACGGCCGAGTAAAGGCGCTGGCCGAGGCGTTGAGAAAGGAAGGACTGGCGTTTTAACGCCGGGAGGCCGAGCCAGGAAGGAGGAACGAGATTGACCGAGGATACCCTGAAAAGAACGGAAGCAGAGCAAGAGAGCGAGCTCGAACTCAAAGATCAAGTGATTTCCATCCGCCGAGTCACCAAAGTCGTTAAAGGCGGAAAAAACCTCAGTTTTTCCGCTCTGGCCGCCGTAGGCGATGAGCGCGGAAGAGTCGGCGTCGGAAAAGGAAAAGCCCGGGAAGTTCCCCAAGCGATCGCCAAGGCCGTGGAAAATGCCAAAAAGCACATGATCGTCATTCCGCTCGCCGGAACGACCATCCCCCATTTGGTTCGCGGCGAGGACGGCGCGGGAACGGTGATTCTCCGGCCCGCCTCCAAAGGCACCGGAGTCATTGCCGGCGGCGCCGTCCGAGTCATTTGCGAACTGGCCGGGATCAAAGATATCCTGACCAAGTCGATCCGCAGCAATAATCCCTTCAGCGTAGCGAATGCGACTCTTAAGGCACTCCGGGAGTTGCGAAGCGTGGAGGATGTCCAACAGAAAAGGGGCAAGACAAAAGAACCGGTGACGCCATGAAGAAGACAGGGACAAAGAAAAAAGGAACGCTCGAACGCAAGTTGAAAATTACTCTTGTTCGCAGCGCGATCGGCTATCCCAAAAGACAGAGAGAGACCGTTCGGGGGCTCGGATTGCGACGGATCAATTCTCAGGTCGTCCGGGAGGATCGCCCGGAGATCCAAGGCATGATCCGGAAGATCGCCCATCTTGTCAGGGTGGAGGAAGTCGAACAATGAACCTGAGCAATTTGAAACCGGCACGGGGTTCCAGGAAAGCGGACAAGAGACGAGGCCGGGGACCGGGTTCCGGTCTGGGGAAAACGGCCGGTCGCGGGCATAAGGGGCAGAAATCCATCGCCGGCTATTCCCGGAAGAAGGGCTTCGAAGGCGGTCAGATGCCCATTCATCGCCGTCTGCCGAAGCGCGGTTTTACCAATATTTTCAAATCTGAGTTTACGCTGATCAACCTTGACCGCCTGGACAAGATCGAATCGGCCGAAATCGGTCCTAAAGAACTTAGAGAGTTTGGCCTGATAAAAAAAGAAACCGAACGGGTTAAAATCTTAGGGAGAGGCGAAATCGCCACGGCCAAAAAAATCACGGCCCACCGGTTTTCGCGATCGGCTCGGAGAAAAATCGAAAAAGCCGGGGGACAGGCGATTCTGATAGGGAAGCCCTCATGTTAGACAGCATTCGAAATATCTTCAGCATTCCCGATCTCAGGAAACGGGTCATCTTCACTCTGGCGTTGCTGGCCGTTTACCGGATTGGAGCCCAGATTCCAAATCCGGGAATCAGCGCCAGTGCCCTGGCCGAATTCTGGCAGGCGCAGAAAGGAACAATCTTCGGGTTCATCGACCTTTTTTCCGGGAGAAACATGTCCCGGATGACGATTTTTGCCCTGGGAATTATGCCCTATATCAGCGCTTCGATTATCCTCCAGCTTCTCCAGGTCGTCTGGCCTTATCTTGAGCGGTTGTCCAAAGAAGGCGAACTCGGTCGGAAGAAAATCACCCAGTACACCCGCTATGGGACTCTCGTCATTTGCTTCATCCAGTCGCTCGGAATCGGAGTTTTCCTCCAATCCCTGAAGAGCCCCGGGGGAGCTCCGATCGTCCCCAACCCGGGGCTTGGGTTTCAGCTCTTGACGATGTTGACGTTGACGACAGGGACCGTGTTCATCATGTGGCTGGGAGAGCAAATTTCGGAGCGCGGGATCGGCAACGGCATCTCCCTCATTATTTTTGCCGGGATCGTCGTCGACCTGCCGCGAGGAATGCAGAGCATTATCACCGGGCTTCGGACCGGCAATATGGATCCTCTCCGGCTCCTGCTGCTCGTGGCGCTGATGCTGGCGGTCGTGGCGGTCATCGTCTTTGTCGAGCGGGGGCAGCGCCGAATCCCCGTTTCTTATGCGAAGCGTGTTGTCGGACGGAGAGTCTACGGCGGGCAGAGCACCCATCTGCCGCTGCGGGTCAACACCGGCGGCGTGATCCCCATCATCTTTGCTGCGTCGATCATCACCATTCCTCAGACGATCGCCCAGTTGATCAAGATTCCGGCGATTCAGAAGATCTCGGAGCAGTTCAACATCGGCATGCCTCTCTATAATGTTCTCTATATTGCGGCCATCATCTTCTTCACTTATTTCTATGTGTCCATCGTCTTTAATCCCGTCGACGTGGCCGATAATCTGCGGAAATACGGAGGATTTATCCCTGGAATTCGGCCGGGGAAAAATACCTCGGATTTCATCGACACGACACTGTCGAGAATCACTCTCGTCGGGGCGATCTATCTGGCGGCGATCGCCATCCTGCCGGAATTCTTGATCACCGGCTTCAAAGTCCAAACACTGCCGCTCATCGGCGACTTTTTGGAGGCGAACCTTCCGCGCTGGGTCACCCAGGGATTGGGCGTCGACTTCTACTTCGGCGGCACCTCGATCCTGATCGTCGTCGGCGTGGCCATGGACACGCTCCAGCAGATCGAAGCCCAGCTGGTCATGAGGCATTATGACGGTTTCATGAGGCGAAGCCGCATTCGGGGAAGGAGAGGGTAGAGAATGCGGATTATTCTTTTCGGACCCCCGGGAAGCGGCAAGGGAACCCAGGGGGACCTGATCGAAAAGAGGTTCGGTTTTCCCAAGATTTCCACCGGCGATCTTCTTCGGCGGGCCGTCCTGGACAAAACGGAGCTCGGCAAAAGGGCGCAGGAGCAGATGAACCGGGGTCGACTGGTCAGTGATGAGATTGTCGAGGCGCTTGTCCGGGAGAGAATCGCCGAGCCGGATTGTCG
>CAZNVB010000133.1:0-3981 GCA_964576265.1 uncultured Eubacteriales bacterium
CGCCGAGGCCGAAATCACGGAGCTTGCGGACGGCCTCCGCCTTCTCGGCCAGCCCGACCCGGCGAGTGGAAATGTTCTCCTCGAGGGCGCGGAGAAAGAGACGAAGGTCGTTTTTTTCTCTGCTGAGGAGAGCCGGCAAGGCCTGAAGACCGAGCTTTCGACAGGCCAGGACTCGCTTCCAGCCGGCGACGACGATAAACTTCTGGCCCTCCGGGCGCAGGAGCGGGGGTGAGGCCAGCCCGACCCGGCGGATCGAACGGACAAGAGGCTCAAGGTCAAAAAAATAGGAGGTTCTGAATCGCTCGTCCCGGAGGTTGATTTTGCGGAAAGGAATTTCTTCGTAACTCAGTCTGCCGCTCACGTTTCCTATTCTATTTTTCGCCCCGGGAGATTGCAAATACCCCTGGCCGCATTCGCCATCGCCTTCCAATCCCTCAAAGTTGATTTGCGGCGGCGGTTCTGCTATGTAGGAACCGGAGTCAGGCCGTGAAAAGCGAATCTCTCGTCAGGCCCCGTCCGATCCGCGGCTTGAGGACAGAAGAAGTCGTCTGCCTTCCCTGCGACCTTCCCTCCGGCCTCATCCAGAGGACCCTGGAAAAGCGTTGTTCGGTCCGGAAAGACCTCCGTTTCTGCAGGATCTATTTTCTTCCGGAACGAGCCGTCATTCTCGGCGCCCTAGGAGCTCCGGCGGCCGTCCTGGCTCTTGAGCCGCTCGTGGCTTCAGGAACGCGGCGGATCATCTTTCTGGGTTTTTCCGGTTCGCTTTCCGACCGCTTTTCGATCGGCGATCTGGTCAGCGTCGGCGCCGCTTTTTCCGACGAAGGAACTTCCAAACACTATCCACCCAAAAAGCGCCTGTTTCTGCCCGCGGCGGAGCTCAAAGGCCGTCTCGAAGAAATGCTCTCCAGGAGGGGAATCGAGTTCAAGACCGGAAAAATCGTCTCTACAGATGCTCCCTACCGGGAAACGCGGTCCTGGCTGAAGAAGAGCCGCAGTCGGGGGGCGGAACTCGTCGATATGGAAACGTCCGCTGTCTTTGCCCTGGCCGGATTTTACGGCCTCCAGGCGGCTTCCCTTCAGACCGTCAGCGACGAGCTCGGAAGCGAACGCTGGCGGTCCGATTTCTGGGGGAAGCGCCTCGTCGACCGGGTGAAAACCGGTTTTTTCCCCCTGATTTTTAACGGACAACCATGAACAAACCGAAAGTCCTGGTGACGAGAAAGCTTCCCGCCGAAGCCGTCGATTACCTTGAAGAACACGCCGAGGTTGAAGGCGGCCGTTTCCCGGCCGTTTTAAACGACGCCGATCTCAGGCAAAAAATCTCCGACAAAGAGGGCCTTCTCTGCTTGCTCGTCGACCGGATCGACCGTCGGGTCATTGCCTCGGCTCCGCGGCTCCGGATCATCGCCAACTGCGCCGTGGGCTACGACAACATCGACCTCGATGCCGCCCGGCAGCGGGGGATCCTGGTCACCAATACGCCGAATGTCCTGACCGAGGCGACGGCCGACCTGACCTGGGCGCTCATCCTGGCGGTGGGGCGAAAAATCCCACAATCCGATCGATTTACTCGGGAAGGACGGTTCCGCGGCTGGGAAATCGACCTCCTTCTCGGCCGGGAGATCGCGGGTCGGCGCCTGGGGATCGTCGGTCTGGGCCGGATCGGCCGGGCCGTGGCTCGCCGGGCCCGCGGGTTCCAAATGGAGGTCGTCTATTCCGACCCGCACCGCTTGAGCGCGGAGGAGGAAAAGGATCTTGCCGCCACCTGGATGCCTCTCGAGGATCTCCTCCGGACCGCCGATATCGTCACCATCCATGCTTCCCTGACGCCGGAGACTTATCACCTCCTCTCGGCGGAGCGCCTCCGGCTGATGAAGAAAACAGCCATCCTGGTGAACGTCGCTCGAGGGCCGATCGTCGATGAGGAAGCGCTGGCCGAGGCTCTGGCCTCGGGCCGAATCTGGGGAGCCGGCCTCGATGTCTATGAAAAAGAGCCGGAGATTCATCCCCGTCTCCTCGGGCTCGACAACGTCGTCCTCCTCCCCCACATCGGAAGCGCTACCGATGAGACCCGCCGCCGCATGGCGATGACCGCGGCCCGGAACCTCGTCCAGGGCCTCAGGGGGGAGCGTCCGGAAAACCTGATCGGGAGCGACGCCGCTCGACCTTTCTCTCTAAGAAGCAAAACCCGGAGGGGTAGGAGCGACCGTTGAAGGTTTAGCCTTCCCGGTGCGCTCCTTGAGGGAAGATCCTCGATCCGCGAGGACTGTGCGAGCCTCGCCCTGGACAGCCAAACACGCCCCTGTCGGCACTGAACATGAAAAGGCGCAGAGGCCAGACGCGCGAGTTCCGCAGTGCCGAAAGGAGCGCGGCGGGAACGGCGTTAAAAACCTGATCGGGAGCTACGCCGCTCCGGGTTTTGCTTCTTCCTCAAGGCTTCATTGAGGCTCCCTGTACGGTAGCCGTCAAGGTCGAGGGCGACATAGGTGTAGCCGAGCGCTTTGAGTTTTCGGCTGAGGCGTGACCTCGTCTCGCGCGACAGAAAGCGATCAAATTCATCGGCGGCGACTTCGATGCGCGCCGTTTCGCCGTGATGCCGGACCCTCACCTGCCGGAAGCCGAGGCGATGCAAGAAATCCTCCGCCCGCTCCACTTGACGAAGCCTTGCGGGCTCGATAGGAGTCAGATAAGGAAAGCGCGAAGCAAGACAAGCCAGAGAGGGCTTGTTCCAGGTCGGCAGGCCGAGAAATTTCGACAGATCTCTGATCTCTGCCTTGGTCAACCGGGCTTCTCTGAGCGGCGAGCGGATGCCGAGTTCTCTCCCCGCCTTTGCTCCCGGCCGATAATCTCTACGGTCATCGGCGTTCGATCCATCGACCACATAAGGGATAGAATTTGCCGCGGCCATCTTTTTGAGCTTCGAGAAGAGCTCCGTTTTGCAATGGTAGCATCGAAGGGGAGAGTTTTCAGCGAAAGCAGGGTTCTTGAGTTCTTCCGTATCGATCACAGCGCTCTTGACGCCCAAACTATGGGCCAACCTCCGTGCCGACCGAACTTCGCTCCGGGGATAGGTTTCGGAGCGGGCAATCACCGCCAGGACATTCTTTCCCAAGACATCCGATGCGACCTTGAGGAGAAGCGTGCTGTCCACGCCGCCAGAGTAGGCGACGAGGACTTTTCTCATGCTTCGAAAGATTTGCCGCAGACGCTCGAGCTTGGCGAGAACGGAACGGGGGAGAGATGTTTCAGCTGATCCCACGTCAGGCACCGTCCTACTTTTTTTTTCCCGCCGCCAGGCGGCGAACCTCTTCGACAAACTCGGCGACGATCCGTCCTTCCGGAATCCGGCGGACGGGCTTCCCTTTTCTGAACAAAATTCCCACCTTTCGGCCGCAGGCAAGACCGATATCCGCCTCCCTTGCTTCGCCGGGGCCGTTGACCATGCAGCCCATCAAGGCGACCGTCAGCGGCGCGCGCAGCGATGAGAGTTCCTTTTCCACCCTGGGGACAATCCGCATCAAGTCCACTTCGGCCCGGCCGCAGATCGGACAGGAAACGAAATTGAGCCCGCCTTCCCGCAGGCCAAGGCTTTGAAGAATCAGATAGGCGACCCGGACTTCCTCTTCGGGCGGAGCGGTCAGCGAAACGCGCACCGTATCCGCCAGGCCTTCGCTCAGCAGAATCCCCAACCCGACTGCGGACTTTACAGAACCCCGAAACAAACTCCCGGCTTCGGTGATTCCGACATGAAAAGGATAATCCACTTCCCGGGAAAGCAGGCGATAGGCCGCCACCGTCCGGGCGATGTCTGAGGCCTTCAACGACACCTTGATCAGCCGAAAATCCATATCTTCGAGCAGACGGATATGCCCGAGAGCACTCTCCACCATGGCCTCCGGGGTGGCGCCGCCGAACCTTTCGAGAAACGATTTCTCGAGCGATCCGGAATTCACTCCGATCCGGATCGGAACACGACGCTCT
>CAZNVB010000134.1:0-3935 GCA_964576265.1 uncultured Eubacteriales bacterium
GTCCGACTCATGGGAAGAATGGGATTGTGCGCGGCGGGGGCGTCAACCAATATTGAAATTATAGACGCGAGAGCCGCTCTTCCCGTCAACCGCCGTCGACGTCATTTCAATACACAATGAATATGTCCGATTCTCCTATAGTGTGGTGGTCAGCATCTCCGAAGTTGCCGGGGAATGCGCCATGGAGCGGAAGGTCCCCCGAAGCAGTTGACACCGCTCTCATATCTTTGATAATCTTTAGTCACACCTGATAAGAGGGACGGGGAGTGGCCATCAAGTGCCCGAATTGCGAGCACGTCAATCCTGACGATACTCTCTTCTGCGGCAAATGCGGGGCCCGGATTCGGGAACGTGTTCCGGATTCTCCGGCATCCGGTTCGCGTGCGGTGGAGTCTGCTGATCAGCCTTCTCCAGCCCCGAAGATTCCTCCTTCTGGTTTAAAGGATCAGGTCTTCATCACTCGAACTCTTGAGACGGGCATCGATGAGCTCACGCGGGGGATGATCTTCGCCGGCCGCTACGAGATCATCGAGGAGCTGGGGGCCGGGGGCATGGGCCGGGTCTATCGAGCCTTCGACAAGAAAATCGAAGAAGAAGTCGCCATCAAGCTTCTCAAGCCGGAGATCGCGGTGGATCGACGGGTTGTGGAGCGCTTCCGGAACGAGATCAAGACCGCGCGCAAGATCCGCCACGCCAATGTCTGCGGGATGTATGACCTTCAGGAAGAGGGGAAAACGCTCTTCTTCACCATGGAATATGTGAGGGGCGAGGACTTAAAGAACGTGATCCGCCGCATGGGGACATTGACGACCGGCAAAGCAATCTCCATCGCCCGCCAGATCGCCGAAGGCCTCGGGGAGGCCCACCGGCTGGGGGTCGCCCACCGGGACCTCAAGCCAGGAAACATCATGATCGACAAGGACGGCAACGCCAAGATCATGGACTTCGGTATCGCCCGGTCACTGGCCGGAGCGGGGACGACGGCGGAGGGAGTAATCATCGGGACACCGGAGTACATGAGCCCCGAGCAGGTGGAAGGGAAGCCGGCCGACCAGCGCGCCGATATCTACGCACTCGGCGTCATACTCTTCGAGATGGTCACGGGCAGACCGCCCTTTGATGGAGAGACCGCCCTGGCCGTCGCCCACAAGCACAAGTACGACCCGCCGCCCGATCCCCGGACGCTCAACCCCCAGATCCCCGCCAATCTCAGTCGCGTCATCCTCCGTTGTCTGGAGAAGAAGAGGGAGACGCGGTATCAGATGGCCGAGGAATTCCTGGCCGATATCGCGGCCGTCGAGTCTGCGCTCCCGACGGCTGAGCGCGCGCCGGCCCGCCGGCCCTTGACGCGGCGCAAACCGTCAATCTCTCGGGAGATTACGGTCAAGCTCACACCGGCGAGGCTCCTCATCCCGGCGGTCGCCCTCGCTTCCCTGGTCATCGCTGTCCTTCTCGTCCGCCGTCTGACTTCCGGAAGGCCGGCGACACCCTATCCCACGGACAGGCCTTCTCTGGCCATCCTGTATTTTCAAAACAATACCGGCGATAAAAGTCTCGACCATTGGAGCACCGGCCTGTCGGACCTTCTGATCTACAAACTCTCCCAGTCAAAATTTCTGTATATCCTGCCCAAGGACCGTCTTCTCAGTGTCCTTAATCTCCTGGGACTTCAGGATGCCCGGAGTTATTCGGCCGAAGACATCAAGAAGCTGGCCTCTCGAAAAATCGGAAAATATCTCCTGAGCGGGTCCTATTTCAAGTCGGGAGAGAATTTTCAGCTCCATTTGACTCTCCAGGACTCCGGGAACGGCAAGGTCCTGGACGTCCTCAGCGACGAATGTCATGGCGAGGCCGGCATTTCGAGCCTGATCGACCGTCTTTCTCCTAAGATCAAGGGTGCTCTTGAGGTGTCCGAGGCCAAGATCGCCGCCGACATCGACAGGTCTCTCGGGGAGATCACGACGAGCTCGCCCGAGGCCCTCAAGTTTTTCAGCGAAGGAACAAGCCTGTATCTCAGAGGGAAGTACGTCGAAGCTATCGAGAAGCTGAAAATGGCCTTAGCCGTCGACCCGGATTTTACCATGGCTTACAGGCACATGGCCGCGCTTCACGATAACATGGGGCGGCGCGTGGAGGGAGCGGAGTTCATGCAAAAGGCCCTCGCGCTCAAAGACCGAGCATCGGAAAGGGAGCGGCTTTTAATTGAAGGGAATGATTATCTCCGCAAAGGGCAATATGAAAATGTTGTCGAGGTTTTGACAAAACTCCTGGAGCGCTGGCCCGAGGACATCCTAGGCAACCGCATCCTCGGAAGCGCGTTTGGGGGTCTGGGCGATCAAGATAGCGCATTCAAATTAGCAAAAAGGGGTTTTCGCTTCTATCCCGAGAGCGCGGTCGAGTGCTGCAATCTGGCCGATTGCTATTGGCAGCGAGGAGAGTTTAATAAGGCCGAGAAAATCCTGCTCGCGTATGCCAAGAATTTTCCCGATTCCCCCATGGTTCACGGTTATTTAAGCTGGCACTACCATCTTACAAATGAGTTCGACCGGGCTCTTCAGGAATGGGAAATGCGTCAGCGGTTGGATCCGAAACGAGACGTCTCTTGGATGAAACTGGACCTTTATTTCTCAAAAGGCGATCTGGCTGCGTGCTCCCAAATGGCGGCGAGGCTTCTCGAGTCGGAATCCGTGGGAATGCAGGTGACTGGAAGAGGATATTTTTACCTTATGGACTGGGCGCAAGGAAGATATGCCGAAGCCAAGAGCAGTTGCCGGGAGATCCTGACCTGGGCGGCGGAAGACGAGAGGGCGAAGGAGATGAGAACGAGTTTGCCTTATTTTCATCTTGACCTCGCCTCTTTGTGCCTGAACACGGGAGATTTCAAGGACGCCCTCGACGAAAGCAATGAAGCTCTCCGGGTTGCCGCGGAGATAAAAGATGTGAGCGCTCAGATGCAGGCGCTGGTCTTTAAGGGGAAGGCTCTCCTTGCTCTAAAATCTTTCGATGAAGCGCGGAAGACGGCCGAGGAGTTGCTCCTGACTTTGAAAGATGTGAAGAACAAGCGGATGATCAAGATCCACCACCTGCTCGAAGGCTTGATCGATCTCGAAAGCGGTCATCTCAAAAAAGCAGTTGAACGCCTGGAAAAAGCGGAGTCTCTTTTATTGGGGAACTATGGAATGGCCTGGAACTTGAATGTTGCGGACAATGCGGTCTATTTGGATGCTCTGGCCCAAGCCTATTACAGGTCGGGGAAATTGAGTTTAGCCAAAGCGAAATACGAAAAAATCTCCTCCACCGGGCTCTTCAGGTTCAAGCCTGATATCTGGGCTAAGTCCTTCTACTGGCTCGGGAGGATCGCCGAGGAACAGGGCAAAAAGGCCGAGGCACGCGGCCATTACGGCCGATTCCTTGACCTCTGGAAGGACGCCGACCCCGGCCTCCTCGAAGTCGAAGACGCCAAAAAGCGCTTGAAAGAGGTCCACGATTGATGAGATTTTCTCCCTTGAGTTATTAAAGCTTCAAAGACCATGAAGAAATTGTCTTCTCATTATTGAACAGGAAGCGGCTCGCAGGATGTTCTGTTAATCGGGGTGAATTCCTCCATCTGCCGCTATGTTTGGGGAAAAGAGAGCTCGGGGCTGTCCGGAGTGATTTATTGGGGAAAAAGGCCTGACGTCCTTTCCCCGCCAAAACCCTCGAGATGCCGGGAATCCGAGGGCAAGACCGCCGCCGGAAGAATTTAAAAAAATCTTCTTACCGCACTTGACAATCGGCGGGAGAGGGCTTATATTATACTCGCCTTCTGGCTATAGCGTCAGAAGTACCAAAGCGGCATAATTTGCCGAAAAATTTGATCTTTTGGTTTTTATGTTTCTTTCTCGGGTTAGAAAGAACCAGTTCTTTGAAATGAAAGCGGAGCGACTTTGATTGAT
>CAZNVB010000135.1:0-6136 GCA_964576265.1 uncultured Eubacteriales bacterium
TCGACGGTCCCATGGTCCGAAGTCACGACCAGCGTCGCCCCGACCTTTTGGCAAGCGGAGACGATTCGGCCAAGCGCCGAGTCGACGCTTTTCACGGCCCGCAGGACCGCCTCTCTGTTCTCGATATGACCGACGACATCGACGTTAGCCAAGTTGGCCATGATGACTGAGAACAAGCCGTCGTTCAGCTTGACGACGATTTCCTCGACCACCTTCCCAGCGCTCATTTCAGGAATCCGGGCATAAGAGTCCGCTTTCTGAGGAGAGGGAACGATGATCCGTTGTTCACCGGGAAACGTTTCGTCCGTCTTGCCGTTGAGGAAAAACCCGATGTGGACGGCCTTTTCCGACTCAGCGATCTTTACCAGGCGTCGTCCCGACCGGCAGAGAATTTCGACCAGTGTGTTCCTGAGCCTGTGTTCAGCGGGAAAAGCAACTCGGACATGGAGAGTCGGATCATATTCGATCATGGTGACGAAATTCAGTCGCAAATGATCTTTTATCGGAAACGGGCTGAAGTGCTTCGAGGTTAAAGACTCGGTCAGCTCGATTTCGCGCTCGCCGCGAAGATCGTAGAAAATCACCGCATCGCCGTCCGCGAGGCGTCCGCGCGGCCTGCCTGAGGGAGTGGCCTTGACGATCGGCTCAAGAGCTTCATCTTCCTGTCCGCATCGATAAGCTTCCCGGATCGCTTGAGCAATCGTCAGCGGCTTGACCGCCGGGGATTTTGGGCTCATTGGAAAGTTGAAAGAGTCTTTTAATATAAAGGCGTCAGCGAAAAAAGTCAAAAGCGGATGAAAGGCGAATGCTCGGCCGCCGTGGAAGGATCTCTTTAACCGGCTCCTCGGGAAAGGAAAAAGAAAGCAAGGACAGGGGATCAACGCGACTCTGGAAAACCTTAACGCTCCAGTGAAGGTGGGGGCCGGTCGACCTTCCTGTGCTGCCGACGAGTCCTATAACCTCCCCCTTCCTGACCTGTGTACCTCTTTTCACTCGAAGCTCGGAAAAATGACAGTAATAAGAAAAGAGTCCCAGCCCGTGATCAAGAATGACGGTCAAGCCGGAAAAATAAAGATCCGTCGCCAGGACGGAGATTCCGGAATTCGACGCCCGGACCTCTTTTCCAAAAGGAGCGCTGATGTCAATTCCGGCATGAACCGAGCGGGGGATGTTGTTATAGACACGTCTTTCTCCGAAATTCTGCGCCATCTTGCCGTCCAGGGGGAGGATAAAATCGCCATCACCCAGCCACCTTTCGGTCCGACGTCCATAGATCGTCTCCAAGAGCTCCGCTTCCCATCGGATCCGCTCTTCCATTTCGGGCGGCGGGGTGACGAATTCTTCTTTGACCCAGAGTTTTTTTACCGGGAATTCTCGTTTTCCGACGAGGATTTCCCGGCTCTGATTCTCGACCCGTCCATCTTCGCCGAGGAAACTTATTTCGATCTCATGATTTCCCGGCCGAATTCCTAGGTCAAGTCCGATAAAGGCGAACGGCTCACCCTCCCCTTCTTTCGTTCGGAGCTCAAAATTCTGACCCAGAAAACGGATGGACGCTTTTTTCGCGCCCGCCGGATTGGTCAGCCTCACAAGGATGATCTCTCCGGGCTCAAAAGACCGGGCGACGAACTCCATTTCCCGGCCGAGAGGGGTTTGGACGGCGATTCTCTCCCCCGCGCCGCTCGTGATGATTGCCCAAGCGAGGAGAACAGACGCCAGGCTCAAAATCCGGGACATTTCCTATTGGCCTCGACGAAGGACGCGGCCTGGCAGCCGGCCCGTGGATTCATTATGGTCGATGACCACCTGGCCGTTGACGATCACAAAGTCGATCCCTCTCGGATACTGATGCGGGTCAGCCCAGGTCGCCCGGTCTTCGATGGTTTCGGGATCGAAAACGACGAGGTCGGCAAGAAAGCCGATCTTAATCAGACCGCGTTTGGAAAACCCGAACCGGGAGGCAGGGATCGAAGTTATCTTTTTGATCATCTCCTCGGCCGGAAGGATTTTTTCTTCGCGGACATATTTTCCCAGGACCCGAGGAAAAGTCCCGTAATTTCGGGGATGGGGTTTGCCACGGGAAAGGATGCCGTAGGGAGCCACGGCCGAGCCGTCACAACCCACTCCGACAAGAGGATGAGCCAGAATTCTTTTCAAGTTGTCTTCGCTCATCATGAAGGAAATCATGTCGACTTGCCCCTCTTCTTCTACGAGCAGGTCGCGCATAAAATCATAGGCCGGCTTGCCGAGTTCGGCGGCCGCCTCCAGGATATTCTTTCCCTGAAAACGTCGATTCTTTTCTGACGGGATAGATGAAAGGACAACATTCTCCCAGGTGCCGAGCTTCTTTTCCTGTTCGGCAGCATAAGCTCTAAGCCGGCCGTCCAGGGACGGGTCCTTGAGACGAGAGATGAAATCTTCGCTTCTCCCCTCCCTGGCCCAAACCGGGAAAAAGAAGCTGAGCCCGGTCGAGGCGGCGATATAGGGGTAGCGATCGCAAAAAATATCGATCCCCTCATGCTTGGCTTGTTCAAGACGGGATAAAGCCTCATCAAGCTTTGACCAATTCTGAGGGTAAGCCGTCTTGAAATGAGAGATTTGGAGCCGGACGCCGGATGCCCTGGCCGCGGCGATGCTCTCATCGAGAGATTCAATGAGGCGATCGCCTTCGTCTCTCATATGAGTCGCATAGATTCCTCCCTGGCGGGCGACAACCTGACAAAGGGCCTGGATTTCTTCCGGACCGGCGAAACTCCCGGGCGTGTATTCAAGCCCGCTCGAAAGTCCGAAGGCGCCATTTCTAATATTGGCTTCGACCTCCTGTTTCATCCGCTCGAGCTCCTCAGCGGTCGGCGGGCGATCGGCAAACCCCATGACGGCCCCCCGGATCGAACCGTGACCGACGAGAGTCGAATAATTCAGGGCAATCCCCCTTGCCTCGAGGCGGGAAAGAAATCCCATCAGATCTTTCCAGTCAAGATCAAGGTCATAATTTTTCTTGGCGTTTTCCTTTTCCTCTTCCCAGGTCTCGGCCGAGATCGGGAACGGAGAGCTCCCGCACTGGCCGCTGACTAGGGTTGTAATTCCTTGGTGAATGACGCTTTCAGCCTTAGGATTGACGAGAAGGCTGAGATCGGAATGGTCGTGAACGTCGATGAAGCCGGGAGCCACCGCCCGGTGCGAGGCGTCGATTTCGGTTTTCCCCCGGCTATTTCCGAGTTTTCCGATCGCCACGATCGAATCATGGGAGATGGCGATGTCCGCCCGGAAGGGCGGAGCTCCGCTCCCGTCATAGATATGGCCGCCTTTGATCACAAGATCGAACTCTTTTTTCGGAGAGCAACCCTGGATCCAGGCGCTTGACGCGGCCAAGCCGGAGGCGGCCGCAAAGGCCGTCCGTTTGAGGAAATCCCTCCGACTCACTGCTTTTCTCGATCTGAATTCGCCTTTCACCCGTAAAACCTCCGAAGAAAATTCGCCCCGAAAGGCGATCGGGCCGTCCATCAAAGCCAGCCGCCGTCAAAACGCAATCTTCAAGGAAAGCATCTGCCTTTCTCCGGCGGCCCGATAGTCCAGAGCCCAAGTGGCATGACGATCGTTTTTCTTTCTATTCAAAGCCAGGATTTTCCGGGCGGCAAAATATCCTATGGCGGAGCCGATGAAAACATCGGAGGCCCAATGTTTATGATCATGGACTCGGGACAGAGCGGCCAGCGTCGCCAGGCCGTAGGCAAGAGAATCCACGATCGGGCTTTCCACCTGACCGGCGATCGTTGTGGCCACGGCAAAAGCCGATGCCGCATGACCCGAGGGTAGCGACCAGTAGTCGGAGGAGAAGGAAAAGGGCTTGAACGTCCGGCTCGAATCCCCTGTATACGGTCTTGCCCGACCGATGATGAATTTGGTCGTCCAGATGAAAAAGGTCGCTCCGGCCAGGCTTTCAAAGCTCAGCAGAGCGGTTCGACGAAGGACGTCTTTTTCACCGATTTCCCCCACCGCATAGAGGGCAGCGCTCAGCCCGAGAAGGACGCCTCCGTTCCCGAAATAGGTGGCAACAGACGAGATGTTCTCCGTCATTTCCGTCCGCTGTTCTTGGGCAAAGTTCCCAATCTTCTGATCGGAGGCGAAAAGACCGATTCCCATAGCTCCGATGAACGCCAGACAGGCCAAGTCTTTTCCCCGCCAGTGTGACGGCGCCGTTACGACGTCCTTCATATCGCGGCCGAAGCGGCGGAAATAAGCCCTGTTCAGCCTTGCCTCTTCTTTTTCAAGCGCCAACGCCCAGCCCGGAGAGGTGGCGGCACCAACGACGAGCGCAACCATCAGAGTTGCGCAAGCTGCCCTTGGCCCAAAGGGGTTTCGGGATTCGTTCCTGCTCGACCCGATCAAAGCTTCTCCTTTCGAGCTCGATCCATCAGACGCTCGATTTCGCTTAGGGTCCGCTCGGTCGCTCCGCGCAGAGATTGGAGGACATCGCCGGCCCGCCGGCCCATATCGCGAAGAGCCGCCTCATCCTCAAGCCGAAAGACTTCGGCAAGATCTTTCTCGCTTCTTACGATGCGGGCCGCGCCGGCGCGAACGAATTCCCTGGCCAGGAAGGCGAAATTGTCCATGTGAGGACCGAAAAAAACAGGCTTTCCGTAAAAAGCCGGTTCAAGAAGATTCTGTCCGCCATGCGGCACAAGGCTTCCGCCGATGAATGCGATATCGGCCAGAGCATAAAGGCTGGCCAGCTCACCGATCGTGTCAATGATGAGCACATCAGGCTGATCGCCGGTCTTCAAACTCGTCCGTCTCCGCACCATCAGGCCTTCTTTGGCGGCCATCTCCTCGATTTCGCAGGCCCGCTGAGGATGGCGAGGCGCGATGACGAGGAGCAGATCTTCCCTTTTTTTCCTTGCCATCTGATAAGCCTTCAGAATCAGAGCTTCCTCGCCCCGATGTGTGCTTCCTGCGACGATGAGCCTTTTCCATTCGGGAAGACCAAGCATTTCCCGCCGCGCCTTCTCATCCTCCGGCTTAAACTCGGGCAGGAGTACATCGGCTTTGAGGTTCCCCGCGACCTTGATCAGATCGGGAGGAACGCCGATCTCCTTTAATCGCTGCTCATCGATTTCACTCTGAACCAGATAGAGGCTGATGCTCCGCAGGAGTCGCTTGGCGAGAGGTTTCAAACGCCTGTATCTTCGATAAGAACGATCGGAGATTCGGCCGTTGATCAGCAGGACAGCGGAGACATTTTTTCCCGCCGCCCGGAGCAAGTTGGGCCAGAATTCAGACTCGGCGAGAAGGAAAAGCTCAGGCTTGAGAATCTTGAAAAATCGTTTGACGATCAGGTAAAAATCAAAGGGAACAAAAAAAACCGCATCGGCCTGAGGAAGCGCCTTTTTGGCGACTCTATAGCCCGTATCGGTCAGGACAGAAAAGTAGATCAGCCAAGAGGGATGCCTGGATTTAATTTCAGGCACGAGCTTTTTCAGGCTGAGGACCTCGCCGACCGACACCGCGTGAATCCAGAGCAGGGGTCGGCCGGGGTTTGGCGGCGGGAGTCTCAGGCCGAGACGGTCGGCGAGATAAAGCCTCTCCCTCCGCCCGATCCTGAGACGAAAAAAATAGGCGGGGGCGTAAATGAGGAAGCCGACAAATAAAAGAAACGAATAAATCCAATACACCGTCCGTGACTATACTAAATTCATCCCCAATGCGCAAGCCGAATGGATTCCATGCTTGTGCTCTTGCCTGATGGGCCGAGTTCTGGTAATATCTCTCCAGAATAAAGACTCTCCAAAACAACATTGACGATTTAAAGGATCATTCATGGCGCAAGGAAAAAAAGAAGAAAGCCAAGAAAAAACTAAGCGAAACAAGAAAATCAACAAGCTTTCCCTGGCTGAAATTGAAAAAAAATTGGAAGAGGTCAAATCCTCCCAAGGCGGGTTTTCTTCCCGCTTCGCCCGGGAGCTTCTCCGGAGAAGAGATATTCTCCGGGCGGGAAAAGACTGATCCGACTCCGATTTTTCCTCTTTTCCGTTGAAAATAGGGAACCTGTCAAGTCATCTGATAATCTAACCGAAGCATCTATCATCTTGTCATCTAAAAATCTAACCATGATGACTCACCACCAAATCAACACTCT
>CAZNVB010000136.1:0-2709 GCA_964576265.1 uncultured Eubacteriales bacterium
TTGTTAAATCATATAAAATGTTACCCAAATCCCATAAAGGATAGGGTAACATGCTTAGGATGGACATGAGAACACGAGAAGAGTATTTGAGGGCTCTGCTGGAGCGGTACCTTCGAGCGGGCAAGAAAGGAAAGGGCGAGATTCTGGACGAGTACTGCCGGAACACGGGTATGGACCGCAAGTCTGTTCGCAGGAAGCTGGCTGGGCTTTTTAGGGGAGACTCCCGGCCACGCAAGAAGAGGGAACCGACATACGGGCGGGCGGTAAGGGCGGCGGTGGAGAGGCTCTGGGAGATCTTCGACCGACCTTGTGGCCAGAGGTTAAAGCGATTTGACACGGCGACGACCTCAGAATCGCTGGCTTTGCGCTGCCGGGTCTGATCCTGCGCGCCCACCTCGATGGCCCGCCTTCTGCGGAGACTCCTGAGGGCGAGATCCAAGGCGCCCGGGGGTGCATCGGGTGCGGAACATACCGTATCAGGTAGGTTCAAGCGCCCGGGCGCGGCCCGGTGAGGGCCCTCCGCTCTTACCAGGTGGTCGACCCGTATATTCAAAAGCCCCGTTCCAAATAGTAAGGATAGATGGCCTCGTTGTATTCCTTGGCGCCGATGAGATGGAAGCCCATCCAGACATAAGGAACCTGGCCGCGGAAGGACATTTCTTCAATGAATGCGGTGAGGAGCATCCAGAACAAGGAGACCGTGACAAGACCGTTCACGGGACAGATGTCTTCCTTGTACCCCGGAAGGCGCAAGACCCCGGCCGGTTCAGGGGAGAGGTTGTCCAGGATATCGTCGGCGTGCATGGCCAGCTCGCTCGGCGTCCCGGACGAGGTTATCGCGGGCCCCAGGGCGATCGTATAGGCCCCAGCCCTCCGTGCGCGGTCGGCGATCGCGAGATGGTCCGCGCGGGCGGGGGCGTAGGAAGCAATAATGACGGTGTCTCCGCTGCCCGGTGATCGCTCGCCTAGCGGCTCGATTCCCATGAGGCCCGAAGCCCTCACGCAGGACTCCTTGACGATCGCCGTTTCGCCGGCGATGTGAAGGTGTCCGCCGCGGCTCACTCGTTGTGCCATTCTGGCCGCCGCCGCTTCGATCCGGGGAAGCTGCGACTTCAAGCGGTCGACCCGGTCGGTGACGGCCTGCAAGTAATCATCCTCCAGGGTCGTTTTGGGGCGAAAGAGGCGGGAGGCGATGCCTGCGCTCAAGCTCCAGTAAATGAGGATTTGAGCGATGGCCGTGCCCGGTCCGAAGAACATGTGAGGAAACCCGGGAATCTGGACGAGGCCGATAGTCCAGGGAACATGTGGATAGATGACGGTTGTCGCCACTTCCTCAATCGTGATATCGGAGAACGACCGGACGACCTTGTTCCTGGGCGTCGTTTCGTTCTGGATGTAGGGCGCCGCGACGCCGGCGACTGCGACCCCGTTCCGTCTCAAGAACATCGTCTGTGGGGCCGGGAAATTGGTGATGAGCAGGTCTCCCTTGGCCAGCTTTTCGTAGCCTTTGTGGCCCAGGAACCAGTTCGTGGGGCGGAAGATGAGTTCGTTCCTTTTTCCGTTGAACCGGACCTGATCTCTACGAAAATAGGGGAACTGGTGGATGAGTCGGGGATTGCCGGGCCGGTTGATCTGGGTCTCGTCGAGGATCATGTGACCGATGGTAATTTCGCCGTAGACCTTGCCTCCCCCGAGGAGTGTACGGGCCGCCTGCTCCGCGATGAGACGGATTTTCGTTAGCTCCTGGTCCTTAATTGTCCGTAGTATGCCGAGGAGGCGGATGTGAAATTGTTCGGCCAGCCGCGGGGACGTGTCCGGGATCTTACAATCCGGAAGGTTCTCCTGCAGGATGACTAGGGACGGCTCTTTCCCTCGGACCCTTATTTGGTGTGTCCGTGGCGTAACTCCGACGAGGAGTTTGAACGTCCGGTTGAAGTGCGCGGGGCTGTCGTAGCCGACGTCATAGCAAGTCTCGAGGATGGATTGCGTCTTGAGGAGTTTCTCTGCCTTCTGGATGCGGACTCGGGTCAGGTATTCGACGAAGGTCAGGCCCATTTTCTTTTTAAATAGGCGGCTGAAATGAAACTTGCTGAGCCGGACGTGAGCTGCGACTTCGTCTAGGGTAATCTTGCGATCGAAGTTAGCGTTGATGAATTCGACTGCCTTATGAAAGTCGCGAGATTTCATGTCTTACAATTTTCCATTCCTTAATAAAGAATACAATATTTATAGTAAAATAGCAAAAAAGAGAAAAAAAATGGCAATATCCAGGCCGACATTATGGAGCGGTCGATCTATAAAGAAACGTGAGCGTTGTTGTCATGGAGGTTTTTCCAAGATGATGACGACACGTCGTGCCATTTTATCCGGCGAGTCCGGTCTACCGGAGAGGGAACGATCAGTCCCCAAATTGCACGCATTTTTAAAGGAGGAATAATGCGCAAAGGATGGATCTTGATTGCGGTTCTCCTCGTCCTCGCGGTCGCCGCCGACGCCCAACAGACGAAGGGGAACATCTATGGCAAAGTCCTGGACGACGAAAACAATCCCCTGCCTGGCGTCGCGATCACGCTCACGGGCGAGAGGATCGGCGTCCAGACGGCCGTTTCTACGGCCGAAGGCAACTTCCGATTTCTTTACCTGCCGATCGGAGACTACGAGCTCAAGTACGAGCTCCAGGGGTTCGAAACCGTCGTCCAGAAGGGGATC
>CAZNVB010000137.1:0-10943 GCA_964576265.1 uncultured Eubacteriales bacterium
CCCTCTAGGCGATTCCGGAAAAAAAGGAAGTCGGCGCTGAGATGAAGATCGTTGCCTTTCTCCGCCGACCAGCCCACGGCTCCGGCCAGGGCCGAGGATCGGCTCAGCCAGCTTTTCCCAGTGAGGCCGGAGGGTTCGAAAAGGATGAGACCAATGCCCGACTTCGGAGTCGCGGCGGAGGAAACGCTGGCAAGAAGGAAAAGCGAAGCGACCACAGCCCGCCGCAGGTTCTTGTTCATTTCGTCCTCCTCAGGTCAAAGATGCCGGATGCTCAGAGGGAAAGGATTTTACTTTAGAAATGCATTTTTGGCAAAAGCCGGTTGATTTTTCTTCCCTTACCGGATATTGTTTAAGGGAAGAAAAGTAATGGATTTTTCCCCGTTTCAAGAATTGGTCCGAAGCCGACGGAGTGTCCGCCGCTATCTCGAGATTCCGGTGGAAAGGGAGAAAATTCTTGCCTGTCTAGAAGCGGCTCGCTTGGCTCCGTCGGCTGAAAATGTCCAGCCGTGGAGGTTCCTGGTTGTCGATGATCCTGATCTCAAGGCGCGCTTTGCTTCCCAGGCGTTTTCCGGGATTTACTCGTTCTCCCGATTCGCCGCTAAAGCTCCGGTCTTGATCGTCATTCTGGCGCAACTGGATATCCTGGCCAACCGCATCGGGCGCAAGATTCAGGGAGTTCCTTTTTATCTGATCGACATCGGGATTGCCGGAGCTCATCTTTCCCTCCAGGCCCAGGAGCTCGGGCTGGGGACCTGCTGGATCGGCTGGTTCAACCCTCGAAAGGTGAGAAAATTTTTCGCCCTGCCGAAAAAATATCGGGTGGTCAGCCTGATGGCCCTCGGATATCCCAGCGAAAAGACGGTTCGAGAAAAAAGGCGGAAGCCTCTGGCCGAGATCGCCTGGTTCAATCGTTGCGGCGGATGAAGACGGCGGCCTGTCCAATAAGGCGACATCTGTCCCCGAAGACAGACAGAACAAGGGATAGGGCGAGCCAGCTGTGGCCTGGCGTCGTTCGGCCTCTTTTGGCACAGATTTTGCCTTCCTGGACAGATGATGAGAGGTGAGCAGCCTGCGTTAGGCGACCATTGGCCGGACCAGACCCGGGCTTGGAGGGATGGCGGGATATCTGCCCTGGCCGCGAGTTCGTCTTTGGGGTCGGAATGGCGAGCCAGGAAGGCTGAAAAATTGCCTGGCCGGGCTAAATTTGATAAAATCGATAGGGATACTAGGAATATGAACCGTCCGTCTTGGCGAAAGAAAAGACCGGATGATGGAGGAAGACCATGAACGCTTTGACGATTCGGCGAGCGATGGCCGCTGTCCTTTTAGGGTTTGCCCTTTTCGCCATCCTCAGTCCGGGTCTTGAGGCCCAATATTTTGGCCGGAACAAAGTCCAGTATAAGCGCTTTGATTTCAAAATCATCAAGACGAAACATTTTGATGTCTATTATTATCCAGAGTTCAAGGATGCCGCCCAGCAGGCGGCGCGGATGGCCGAGCGCTGGTACGCCCGCCTGTCCAGGGTTTTGAACCATGAACTGAAGGGGCGCCAGCCTTTGATCCTTTATTCTTCCAGCCCCCATTTTCAGCAGACGACGACGACATCGGAGACGATCAGTGAAGGAACGGGCGGGTTTACCGAAGCCTTCAAACGCCGGATCGTTCTTCCCGTCGGAAGCTCGCCCGGAGAGACCGACCATGTCATCGGGCACGAGCTGGTCCACGCTTTTCAGTACGACATCGCTTCCCTCGGCACGCCCGGCGCAACGGCCTATTCCAATGCCCTGCAGCTGCCTCTCTGGTTCATTGAAGGAATGTCCGAGTACCTGTCTATCGGCCCGGTGGACGCGCACACGGCGATGTGGATGAGGGACGCCACCCAACGAAAGGAGCTCCCGGCGGTCAAGAAATTGGATAATCCTTATAAATATTTTCCCTACCGCTACGGACAGGCCATGTGGTCTTATATCACCGGCCGTTGGGGGGATGAGATGATTCCTCGCCTAGTAAAAACCGCCGGCCGAGCGGGGGACCTCGAGGCCGCAATCACCAGAGTCCTCGGGGTGAATTATGAAACCCTGACCAAGGACTGGCATCAGGCTTATAAAGACGCCTTCGAGCCTCTCCTGGCTCAGACGCAGCTTGTCGACCCGGCGAGCAAGGCCCTGTTCAAAGGGACCGAAGAGAGTGTCTATAATATTTCCCCTTCGCTCAGCCCGGACGGTCGGCAGGTGATATTCCTCTCCACCCGCGATCTTTTTTCCATCGATCTCTACCTGGCCGATGCGCTCAGCGGAAAAATCAAGAAAAAAATCACCGAGACGGCCGTCGAGGCCAAATTTGAAAGCCTGCAATTCATCAAGTCCACCGGTTGTTGGGATCCCCAAGGGAAAAAATTCGTCTTCGGCGCGGTGAGTAACGGTGAGCCCAACCTAACCGTCTTCGATGCGGAAAGAGAGCGAATCGTGGAGGAGATCGAGTTTCGCGAGCTCGACGAGATTTTCAGCCCGACCTGGTCGCCTGACGGCCGGATGATCGCCTTCTCCTCTCTCACGGGAGGAAAGACTGACCTCTATGTCTACAATCTCGAGACAAAAAACCTCCGGCAGCTGACGGACGACTTCTTCGGCGATCTTCATCCCGCCTGGTCTCCCGACGGAAGCCGGATCGCCTTCGTCACCGATCGGTTCACCACGGATCTCTCGCTGTTGAGCATCGGAGACTATGAACTTGCCCTCATTGATCCCGAGTCCGGCCAAATCGAGCGTGTCGAGGCGTTCAGCGGCGCCAAGAACATCAACCCTCAGTGGTCGCCCGATTCTCGCAGCCTTTATTTCATCTCCGATCAGAGCGGAAAATCCGATATCTATCGGATCGACCTCGGCACGAAACGGATTTTCCAGGTGACAAATCTTTTCACCGGCGTGAGCGGCATTACCGATCTAAGTCCGGCGATCTCGGTCGCTCAAGAAAGCGGCCGCATGGCCTATTCCGCTTTTGACCAGGGAAAATACAGCATTTTTGCCGTCGAACCGGGAGAACCGCTCTTGGGGAAGGCAGAAATTGTGCAATTCGGCGGCAAACTTCTTTCCGTTTTGCCCCCGCGGGAGCAACCGAGCGGCGCTCTCCTCGGCCTGCTGAAAAACCCGCTCTTCGGGCTCCCCGAGCAAGTCGAATTCGCCGAGTCCTCATACAAGCCCAAGTTGACCCTGGATTATGTGGCGCCACCTCAGGTTGGAGTGGGAGTCGATCGGTTCGGCACATACACGGGAGGTGGGGTCGGCCTTTTCTGGACCGACATGCTCGGCTACCATACGCTGGGCACGGTTGTCCAATCAACTTCGCGCTTCAAGGATTTGACCGGGATCCTCAGCTACCAGAATTCTCAGCGAAGGTTGAACTGGGGCGGAGCGATCGGCCGGATCCCCTATGTTTTTTACGGCGGCTACGGCGTCAACTATGGAATCATCGACGGACAGGAAGTCATCATCGAACAGGAGGATCTCTATTGGCAGATCAACTATCAGGCTTCCGTTTTTCTGGCCTATCCGTTCAATCAGGTCCGACGGGTGGAGGTCTATGCGGGTTTTCAATACATCGATTTCGACCGGGAGTATGTCACCTATATCTATGATGCTTATACGGGGACGCAGCTTTATCGGGATACGATTCCCCAGCCCTCGGCCGACAGCATCAGCTTCGCCTACACGACTCTGGCCCTCGTCTATGACAGCGCGTTATTCGGCGCCACAGCCCCGATCATCGGCCAGAGCTACATCCTTGAATACACGCCGACCATCGGTTCTCTCCGCTATCACACGTTCATGGCCGATTATCGAAAATATGTCATGCCGGCAAAGCCCTTCACCCTGGCTTTCCGTGCCCTCCACTACGGCCGCTACGGCCGCGACGCCGACGATCCCCGTCTCTGGCCGCTCTATCTCGGCTATGAGACCTTTGTCCGCGGCTATGATTACGGCTCCTTCACCTACGCCGAGTTCGAAGGGGAATCTTTTGATCAGGCGCGCCTTTTCGGCAGCAAAATTTTGGTCGGCAACCTCGAGCTCAGGTTTCCCCTTTTCCGTGTCCTCGGCATCGGCAAAGGATTCTACGGCATATTGCCCGTCGATATGGTCGCCTTCTATGATTGGGGCGTCGCCTGGGGAGCGGATGTCTTTACCGGCGAACAGGCTAAGCCGGTCTTTTTGGGCGGAACCCGGAAGGCGATTTCGAGCGGCGGTCTTGGTCTCCGGATGAACGTTTTCGGCTACCTTGTGGTCGGAGTCAACTACGTCAAGCCGTTCGATCGGTCGAACAAAGGTTGGTACTTTCAATTCAGCTTCTGGCCCGGATTCTGATTCGTCCAACTGAAAGAATTCGGTCTCGCCGAAAAAAAACTTGACATCCGGACGCTTTTTCCTAAAATAGAGGCATGCGTCAAACGGCCGAGTCGCGAATCTTAAATTGGGCCGTTCTTCCCTTCTGGTGGGCGGGTTCCTCCGCCCAGAAATCTACCTGAATCCATTTTTTTAACCCCTTATTCAATCTATTCTTTCTTTCATTCTGATCAAGGAGGTTACGATGAACAGGTTTTCTTCAAGAACGGAAAAACACCTGCCCAAGAATTTTTACAACATTAAAGCCGACCTCGAAGAGCTTCCAAAACCGAAGCTTCATCCAGGGACTGGCCAGCCTTTAAAGCCTGAGGAACTCGAGCCGATTTTTCCTAAAGGATTGGTTCTCCAGGAAACGGAGACGTCGCGAGATGTCCCCATCCCCGAAGAGGTCCTCAAATCCTTCTCCGTTTACCGGCCGACGCCTCTGATCTACGCTTCCGGGCTGAAGGAAGCTCTCGAGACGCCGGCCCGAATCTTTTATAAATACGAAGGAGCCGGGCCATGCGGCAGTCACAAGAGCAATACGGCTCTGATGCAGGCTTACCTTGCCTCCCGCGAAGGCGTGGAGATATTGGCGACTGAAACCGGCGCCGGACAGTGGGGTTCAGCCCTGGCTCACGCTGGATCCGTCTTCGGACTTCAGATCAAGGTCTTCATGGTTCGAGCGAGCTTCAGGCAGAAGCCGGGCCGGAGGATCATGATGGAACTTTTCGGCGCTTCGGTTGTCGAGAGCCCGAGCCCGCTGACCCGGTCCGGCGGGAAATATTATGAAGCCGACCCCGACCACCCGGGAAGTCTGGGAATCGCTATTTCTGAGGCTGTGGAAACAGCGGTCAGCAGCCGCGGAGCAAAATATTCTCTCGGTTCGGTGCTTGACGCTGTTTTGTTGCACCAGACCGTGATCGGGCTCGAGGCCGAAGCTCAATTGAGCGAGATGGGGGCCAAGCCTGATGTGGTCATCGGCTGTGTCGGAGGAGGGTCGAATTTTGCCGGAATCTCATTTCCGTTCGTCGGCCGCAAGTTGCGGCAGGGGACAGATATCCGGTTCATCGCCGTCGAACCTGAGGCGTGCCCCACCTTAACCCGGGGCGAATTGCGCTATGACCACGGCGACAGCGTCGGGCTTACCCCGCTTCTTTTCATGCATACTCTGGGAATGGATTTTGTCCCTTCGCCCATCCACGCCGGAGGACTCCGCTATCACGGCATGGCTCCGCTGGTGAGCCATCTTGTCGATCAGGGAATCGTCGAGCCGCGGGCTTACGGCCAGGATCATGTCTTCCAGGCAGCCCGCCTGTTTTTGAAAGCCGAGGGGATTCTTCCGGCCCCGGAGTCGGCTCACGCCGTCGCCGCCGTCATCGAAGAATCGCTCAAGGCCAAAGAGACCGGCCGGGAGACGGTCATTCTTTTCAATCTCTCGGGACACGGTTTTTTGGATATCTCGGCTTATGATGGAAACGGCCGCAAAACTCCGGGATGATCATTGCGGAGAAAAACACGCGTCCCGTTATGAATGTCGCGACCGAAAAGGCGAAGCCACTCCCTTCTGAACGATTCGATCTTCGTGGACGCGGGGGCCCCTTTCCGCTTAGACTTCAACTTTAAACGGCCGTTTGAGAGCCAGGGCGAAAAAGAGCGAAAAGACAAAGAAGACGATCAGCCAGTGAAGGCGCAGGCCGAAAAAGGTCATTTTCCGAGCCGGATAGCCGATCTCGATGGACTCGACAGAAGAAGATCGAGGGAGAGGCTTTTCCGAGGGGTAAAGAAGTTCAGGCAAAAAAGATTTCCGAACCCTGAGGGTTGAAATTCGGCGGATCGATTTTGCCGCGACAATGACCGTCTTTTCAAAATCGTTTCCGTCAAGGAGAACATGGATAAGTCCCTGGCCCGGTGAGAGGGCCCGGAGACGCCAATTGATCTCTCCTTCCTGTTCAAGCCGCAGCGGGGGAGTTTCAACGGCCATAAAAGAAGGAGCCTTCAACGAAGCTTCGATTTTCATCGTCCTGGCGGAATCCGCCAGCTTGACTTTGAGGATAACCGGTTTTCCGACCTGGAGGGATTCATATCCGAACCGGAAATGGAGCTGGACGAGAACCAGAAGCAGCGGGATGAACATCACCGCCAGCGGCCGCAGGGAATATCCCAGATAGCGGAAATTGCAGAGGAGAATCTGGGCCTGGGCGCTCCAGGTGGCACGGGGGTTGTCTTTGAACAGGCGGAGCTCGAGCAAATGGGCCTTGATCCGATTCTTCGTCGTTTTGATCGCTGCCTGGTTGGAGAAATGGCGATAAACAAAAAGCATCAGCCCGGCGGTCAAGGCGGAAAGGGCGAGCATCCCGAACCAGGGATCAAGTGATTGAAAAGGGGAAAAAAGAAAATCGAAAAATCGGTTGAGGGCCGAATTGACGACTGCCGTCATGACTCTTCTTAGAACCTCTCAGAGCTCGGAACTCGGGATAAAGGCCAGAGCCCTTCCGGCCGATCAGGAAATATATCCCAGCCCTTTGAGCTTTTTCTTGATCTCTTCTTCCGAATCCGCTTCGCCGAGCTGGCCGATTTCTTTCTCCAGGCAATGGGTAATGAATTCCTCCACCGACGAATAGCCGGCGAGTTCCGAGTATTTCTTGACTTTGGCCAGCAGGTCTTTATCCAGTTTGACTTTCGCTCGGCCCATGGTTCCTCCTAAAAAACGGGCTCGCCGATCATCTCTTCAGGTTTCGGGACGCCGAAAACCTTGAGGATGGTGGCGGTGATGTCATAAAGAGCGGGAAATTCGGTGACAATTTTTCGGTTGGCGACGAGAATTCCCGGCATGATTTCGGGCGCTCCCATATGATCGCCGCTCCATTTTTCGCCGTTATCATCGAAGACATTCCTGGAAAACCTGCCGAGGGGGGATTCCCAAGAAACCCGGTAGCCTTCGTTGAATCCGACGACAATGTCGGGAGCATTTTCAAGGTGAGGGCCGCGGTAGGCCTCGGCCGCAACAAACGCCCGCCGGACAGCTCGCTGGCCGGTCAGGGGATCGACGACCTGATCGAGCTTAGCGGCAATCTCATGAATTAGATTCTTGCTCTCTGCGCCGGGATCGACAATGCCTTCCGCTTCCCGGCCCCGCTGATTGATATAGAGACCATTCAGGCCGATGGCGTAAGCTTTCGTCCTTGACCAGTCGGTGTTGGCGAAGAGTTCGCCTTCTTCCCTTCGGAAAGGATTGCGCAGTCGATGATAGCCGTTCTCGAGAAGCCAGGTGTTGAGGTTGAAGGTGCGCCGGAAGGGATTGAACCCGTGGTCGGACATCGCCAGAATGATCGTGTTTTTGTCGCTTTTCTGCATCGCTCGATCGAGGATCCGGTCGGCCGCGATGTAGATATTCTCGATCGTCCGGCCGTAAAGCGAGGCCAGTTGAGGGTCGAATCCAGGGTGAGTTTCATCGTGCAGCCGCCAGAACATGTGCTGCCTCTGGTCCGTGCTCGAAACATAATAAAAGAGGAGTCCCGAATCGAACCGGGCCAGTTCAAAATCGAAGAACTTTTCTCGCTCTTCGAGGATCATGTCGTCCATTTCGAGGAATTCGCCCTCATCCAGGATATCGTGATCCAGGGCGCTCGTGTCGGCCGGCAGCCCCTTGGTGAAGAAGGGTCCGAAAACCCGCTCCAGTTCCCGGGCGTAACCCGGAGGAGTGGAGATGGGCAAAACCGGCTCGGCCGGGTCGATGTTGATGGGAGTCACGTAGAGCTTGAACTCGGGCCGGATTTCCTTGAGGTAGAACATGCAGATGCCGCTCGCTTTTTGCGTCGGGATGAGGTCGAAGTGAACTCGCTTCCAGCCGCTCCATTCTCTTTCCTTGAGCAGGAATTCCTGGTCGGGCAGGACAATCTTGGCGACCGGATGAACCGGGTCGACAAAAATCTTGAGGTCGATTTCCGCCTCCGGTCGGTCTTTTCGAAATGTGTTCACCGGGCCGGGAAGCCGAGCCTCGATTCGGTTGCCGATGAGATACACCTGATGGATGCGGCCGCCGCCGATTGTTTGATTGATGGTCATCGGCCGGGTGGTGTAGAAATTGAAAATACCGTAGGACCCCTTGATATCGGGCGTTCCCATGCCGGAAAGGGTTTTCTGCCGGGTTGGAAGGGGAGGATAATTGGCCGGCATTTTGAAGACCGTGGCCGGGATATCGTACTCCTCAAGAACCTGCCAGAAGGCTTTTCCCCGGAGCAGGTTCTTGACCTCTCCGCCGCGAAGCGGCAACACCATCTTTCCGAGCTTGACCGTCGCTCTGGCCTCAGTCGCCAAGGAAGCAGAAAAAACGGGAATATAGGTTCGGGGATCACGATGCATGAAATCGAAAATCCCGTGGTCTCCAGGATCGGTCCCGGTGATGAAATTCGACCAGGCGACGGGACTCTGAGGAGGAAGGCTTGTGCGCAAGGGACGGAAACCGCCCTGCCCGATGAGCCGGCGGAACGCCGGCAGCTTGCCCTCTTCCATCCAGCGGCCGAGAAGCCGGGGATCCAGGCCGTCAAAACCCAGGATCAGAAGCTTTAGGGGGGTCTCTTTCCGGCCCAGCGCCCGAATAACCGGAGAACTCGAGCCGCCGACGGCCACGGCGGCAGATGCTGCCAGGGCATATTTTAGAAAATCGCGTCGCCTGAATATTGTCATTTCGACGCTCCTTTTTTTTCCGGTCGAGATTTTGCTTCGGCCAGAAGAGAGTGCCCATCCATGTGAGCCGGAACAGGAAGGCCGAAGAGGTCGAGGACCGTCGGCGCAATGTCCGTGATCGATGGAGTTTTGACCTGGATGGCCCGGCTGAAAAAGAAGACACCCGGAACATGGGACGGGTCGATGCAGTGGTCACCACTCCAGGCTTTGATATTGTCATCGAAGACCCGGCCGTTGACTTTTCCGGTGACGGAGTCCCAGGAAGCTCGATAAGCCTGGTTATACCCGATGATCAGGTCGGGAGCATTCTCTTTATAGGGACCGAAATAGATTTCGTCCCGATCATAGACTTCGGTAATCGCCGTTTCTCCGCTCTCCTCATCCCGAAGACCGCGGAGCCGGCGGATGAGCTCGGCCTTGAGAGTTTTAGTTTCTTCTCCAGGGGCGACGATCCCGTTTGCTTCTCTTCCTCTCTGGTTGAGATAGACTCCGCCCAGGCCGAGAGCGTAGGCTTTCGTCGAACCCCATTCGACATCCCTGAACCATTCGGCGCTTTCTTCCTTTCCTTCCTTAAGACCGAGATAGCCGTTGAGATAGAGCCAGGAATTCAGGTTCACGCCGCGGCGGAAGGACTTGAATCCGTGATCGGACATGACAATGAGAGCACTCCGGGAATCCAAGCGCGAGCGGACTCTTCCGACGAGATCGTCCATGCGGCGGTAGAGATCTTCGATCACCCTGGAGTCGAGCTCGGACCGCACGATCGCATTGGCCGGATGCTGCTCATCCAAATAACGCCAGAACATGTGCTGGATGCTGTCCGTAGTTTCAAATACGCAGACGACAACTCCCTTTTGGGTTTTCTCGAGGGCATTCGACAGCATCGCCTCCCACTCGAGGTGATTCTTATAAGTCAGATCGAGGAAAGCCCTTTCCCCGAGGGCGCCCTCGTTCAACGCCCAGGTGTCGTTCGCTTCGCCGAGAGTAATAAAGCTTCCCAGGAGTTTGCTCAGATAGACAGAATAAACAAACGGGTGCGATATCGGAAGGGCGGGCTTCTCGGGATCGATGTTCAGGGGAGTCATATACATTTCAAAATGAGGTTCGAGGGATTGGAGATAGAAACGGGCGATCGCCCTGATCTTAATCCCCAGCCCGGGTCGGAAGGCCAATTTTATCCAGGGAGAAAATTCGCCCTGGCGAAGGACAGCTCGACCTCCTGAAAATTCAAGCTCAACCGTCTTTTTTTCTCGGTGGAGAGTAATTCGCAGAGGAATCCGGATTTCAGCCCCGTTTTCGACCAGAGAATTTTCGGGACCGGAGATAAACGTTTCGATCCGATTTCCGTTGACCTCGACGGGAATCGAGACTCCGCCCTCGTGTTTTTGAATTCTTGCCCGGTCCGTTGTATAGAAGGAAAACGTCCCCTGACTCCCTTTGAGGTCGGGAGCGCACATGCCGGAAAGGAGATGACCCGAGAATTTTTCCGGCGGAAAGGTGATCGGGACACGGAGGACGGTGCTGAAAACGCCGGCTTTTCCCAAGATTTTCCAAAAAGGAATGCTTTTCCTCAGACCTTTAATTTCCGGCTTGGAAAGGGGCAGGCGGTATTTTCCGAGGGGAAGGACTTTTTTCGGCTTGCCGATTCGGGCCGAAGACAGCCCGGGAAGATAGGTTCTCGGGTCGCGGCTGAGAAAATCGAAAATATTGTGCTTCGACGGCTCTGAGCCCGTCATGAACGAGGACCAAGCAACGGGTGAGATCGCCGGAGTCGTCGTCTTCAGGCGGCGGTATGTTCCTTCGGTCTTGAGCCGAGCCAAGTTGGGCATCTTCCCTTCGGCCATGAATTTTTCCGTGAGCGTCGGTTCGAGTCCATCC
>CAZNVB010000138.1:0-2989 GCA_964576265.1 uncultured Eubacteriales bacterium
GGAGGTCTTCGACCGGAAGGTTCCACTCGAAGCGGAAATATTTCCTCATGAACGGGATGACCCGCTCGTCCCGCTTCGCTTCATAAAGGCTCTGGAGACAGGAAAGAACCAGCATGTTCGGCCAGAGATCGCGGTTCCGGCGGTTCTCCAGCGGGCCGAAATATCCGTCTTCCTGCTGGCTGCGGAAGATTCGATCCAGCCATTTTTCGGCCGCGGCGATAATCTCCGAATCTTTCAGGATGTATCCCAGGTCGGCGTATCCCTTGAGCCAGTAAGGCATTTCCTCCCAGCCGCGTCCCTGGAGAGTGACCCACCCGCTGTCCTCTTTTAGGAAGGGGCTCAACTCCGGGAGCCGCCCTGTCAACCCGCTTCGCATGAGTTGAAGCTGGCTGAGGAGCCAGCCCTTGGGAGCGATATTTCCGATCGGAAGCTTGAGGAGCGGGCTCGGGACGAGAGGTTCGCGGTTGGATACATAATGGCGATTGGAGAGAGAATTCGGAGGCGACAGAACGACCAGCACCGAATTTTCCACCGCCTCGTCCCTGGCTGCCGGGGAGATGGCCAGACTCCCCATCATGACGGCCAAAATCGCTGTCGATTTTCTTTTCATCGCCGCTCCTCCCGGCTAAAGAGAAAAGTATTTCACGATGTTCCCCGTCCAGGCAAGGAACTTTTCGAAATCCTCCTTTGATAGGCCGACCGTTGCCGTGTTGATGTTGGGGTGAAAATTCAGCCGCGAGGCGCGCTTCAACTCTTCATCGAGCACGACAATCACCTCGTGATGATGGTCGTTGATCAGCCCGAAAGGCGAGACCGATCCCGGTTCGAGCCCGAGCAGCCGTTTGAGTCTGTCCGGTGAGCCGAAACTCAGCCGGTCTTCACCCAGTTTCTCGTTCAGCCGCCGGAGGTCGATGACCTTTAAGGTCGGAGCGATGACGAGATAGTGCCGGTTGCCCTTCTTGTTGCGCAAGAAAAGGTTCTTCAGGTGCGCGCCCTCGATTTTTGTCCAGTGCTGCTCGGCCTGTTCGACCGTAAAAACCGGCGGGTGCTCATGGCGCGTAAAGGCGATCCCCAGTCGGTCGAGGACTTCATAGACAGCGGTTTCCGGGCGCTCCGTCATTTTTCCCTGATCGGATTTCCTTCGAGGTCGATAATCGAGGCGGCGACGACGTTGGCCACCCGGCTGCGCAGAGCGACGATCGAACCCTGATCGTCCGGATGGACACGGTTGGTGAGAAAGACGAGGTAGGTCTTCGTGTCAGGGTCGATCCAGATCGAGGTCCCCGTATAACCAGTATGCCCATAGGAATTCGGGCCGAAAAGATCGCCGCCGTTCGCGCTGTAACCTGAATCGATGTCCCAGCCGAGGCCGCGGCCGGAAAACGCCGCTTGCGGCCAGATCGAAGTCATCCGTTCGACGGCCAGCGGACTCAAAATGCGGCTGCCTCTATATTCTCCCTTTCCAAGCAGCATCTCGGCAAAAACGGCCAGATCTTCAGCGGTCGAAAAGAGGCCGGCATTGCCTGAAACGCCGCCCTGGAGGCGAGCCAGAGGATCGTGCACGATCCCCTGGAGAGGCTTGCCGTCGACCACCTGGGTCGGGACGCAGAGCGAGTGCAGATTCGCCGGGGGAACGAAGAACGTGTGCTTCATCTTCAGCGGCTCGAAGATGTGCTCCCGGCTGAATTCGGCAACGCTTTGTCCGCTGATTTTTTTCAAGATATGAGCGAGCGTGATATAGCCCAGGCAGCTGTAATGGAAGGCTTTGCCCGGCGGGTCGCTTTTTTTGAGCTGGGCAATGTAGGTAACGAGCTGCTCGGTCGGGCACGGCCGGCCGTAAGTTTTTTCGACCTCCGATGCGTCTGCGTATGGAGGAAGTCCGGAGGTGTGAGTGAGAAGGTGCCAGAGCCGGGTATCCTCGGCCGGCTTTCCTTCCGCATCGACATATACGGAAAACCCGGGAACATAGTCCTTGACTTTTTCATCGAGGCTCACTCGGCCTTGCTCGGCCAGTATCATGATCGAGGTCGCCGTCGCCACGGGCTTGGTGATCGAGGCGAGGTCGAAGATCATTTTCGTCTCCATCTTCCGCCGCTCAGGCACCCACTGGCTCTCCCCATAGGCTTTAAGGAAAACCGTCTTGCTTTTTCGACCGACGAGGACGACAGCCCCGGGAAATTCCTTCCTGCCAACCGCATCCTTGATCAGGATATCGAGCTGGCGAAGACGCGAGCTCGACATTCCCACGTCCTCAGGCTTCGTCAGGCCTTCGGCCTCAAAGCGGCAGTGAAGCACAACAAGGGAGAAAAACAAAAGGAGAACGATTTTTTCGATCCGCTTTTTCATCCCGGGCCTCGTCTCATGGCCAAAGTCCGATCGTCAGCCCTTCACTTTCCGTCTTGGCTTATTTTTTGTCCTCGGCCGTCTCCTTCACCATGTATTTATCAAACCAAGCCTTGAGATAGAGCTGTTGCAGAAGCCGATGAGAAGGTCGCCGCCAGCCGTGGTATTCCTCCGGCATGCGGACAAGAAGGGTCTCCTTCTTGAGCATTTTGAGCGCCCGATAATATTCTTCGCTTTGGCCGATCGGAGTCCGCAGATCGGCCTCTCCCGTCATGACCATCGTCGGCGTTTTGACGTTGGCCACATAGTGAAGAGGCGAGCGGACAGCATACTCCATCGGGTCTTCCCAGGGATATTTCTTAAACTGACGGTACCACATATGACCGTCCGTTGTCCCGACGAAGGAATGCCAGTTGATGACCGGGCGCATGGAGACGGCCGCCCGGAACCGGTCGGTGTGGCCGACTATCCAGGCGGTCAAGACGCCCCCCCCGCTTCCGCCGCAAACGAAGAGGTTGTCTTTGTCGATGAAACCTTTGGCGATGGCGGCATCCACTCCGGCCATCAGGTCGTCATAATCCTTGCCGGGATAAGCGTACTGAATCCCGTTGACGAAGTCCTGGCCATACCCGGTGCTGCCCCGGGG
>CAZNVB010000139.1:0-20043 GCA_964576265.1 uncultured Eubacteriales bacterium
TCGGCCGGGAGGTCGCGAAGAGCCATCAGAGTTCGAAGGCCGACCGCCACGTGGGTGTCATGCTTATCGGCGGGATTATGGGTATAGACGATCCGGGGCCGGGCCAGGGCCAGGATCTCTTGGATGTCCATTCTCGGGGCAAGATTGGCGCCCTCTTTGATTTCTGCGCTGGTGTAATTGAGAAAGGCGACGCCCCCGTATTCCCCGACCATGGCCGCCTTTTTCTGCTCTTTCTTGCGCACCGCCTTCATTTCTTCGCCGCTGTACTTTTTGTAAAACCCGTCGCGCGGGCTGCCGGCCCCGTCTGTGGCGATGACGCCGAAAAACCACTCTTCTTGGCTGCCGAAGCACTTGAGGATGCCGTGGTAGGCCATAATCTCAAGGTCATCGGGATGGGCAGCCACCCCCAGGTGAGTCGTCCGCGTCACCGCGTCCGGAAGGCCGACACCGTCGGGGATAAAAATTTCGTTGCCTTCTTTTCTCAGAGATAAAGCCATGGGTTGACTCCCTTTCAACGGTTTGAGGGCGTTTGAATCTCCGGAAGGCTGGCCGCAGCGACGGCTTGTCCGACGCGCCGGCTCTGCTCGTCCGGAAGATGCAGGGCAAGCCGCCCGGCCAGGTCCGGAAACTCCGTCCGGAGCACTTCTAAAGCCCGCGCCTGGATCGTCGGCCCGGCTTCGCCGCTTGTCACACGGCCGAGGATCAAGACATGGTCAATCTCGTAAAATTGGGCATAATGCGCGATGCCGTAGCCGAGGTAAATCCCGATCGTCTCGAAAATCCTCTTTGCTCTCGCATCTCCCCTGTGAAGGAGTTCCTGAACCGTTTTGAGCTGCTCGACCGCCGGCAAGTTTTCATCCAGGGAGATTCCCGAAGCTCCAGCCAGTCGAAACACCGCCTGCTGGGAAAAATACTGGACGCCGCAGCCGGCATCTCCGGACCACTCGTCGACAGGCGCTCGAGGATTCATGTCCACCGGGGCAAAAGCCAGTTCGTTCAGCCAGCCGGTGATGTTCCCTCGGTCATTGACATAGCCGCCTGCCTGGCTCGACCCGAGGGCAATTCCCAAAACCTTATTGGCGTTGAGAGACATCGATCCGGCCAGAGCGGTCACTTCGCCGTCGTTGACGACCTCGAACGGAACCTGCCATTCTTTCGCCATCCTCAAGAACATCGGTTTGATTTTTCTCTTGAAAAGGTCGCGGGGGATGGCCCTGAAGAGCGAAGCGACCATGGCTCGATTATCGACGTAGATCCCGGCAGCGCTTCCGCCGATGGCGTCGACGCGCGGCAGGTGGGAAGCGGCCTGATGAAGACCGGACATGATCTGATGATAATGGTAAGCCGGATTTTCTTGATTTCGCGGATCCCAGGGGACCTCTTCACTAAAGACCGCCTGCCCATCGACAACGGCGCTGACCTTACGATCGCTTGCCCCGAGGTCAAACCCGATCCGGCAACCTTCCAAGTGACGTCCAAGGGAACGGGCCTTTTCGCATGGCGCCGGGACATCCGAAGCCGCACCGACAGTGACGGTGAATCGTTTCCCGTAGGCCGTCGACATGAGATCGGCGTCGAAAGCCCGACGACCACGCTTAGAGTATTCGCGGCGGATGTACTGCCCAATTTCCATCGGGCCGCCGATGATCACCCGGCAGCCGCCCCACATCCAGAGCAGGGATTTCACCAGGCGCTCGCTGAACCTTAACCCTGTTTCGAACAGGGAGTGCCCCGGGGGAAAAATCCGAGTTTCATACCGGGAAATGGAACCGTCGGCACGCTCAAGCCCGATGACCAACGGCCGACTTGCCGGGTCATCCGAGACCGCCTCGAGGAACGTTTTGTTCCAGAGGACGGCCGGGAGAAATTCGGGATGAAGCTCGGGAACGAATTTCGGCCTGACCGAGAGGCCATCGTCCATTTTCATTGATGTGATCTCCAGTTATTTGATCATCCGTTTTCTGAGACCTCAGATTATAAGCCGATCGCCCTGCCCAAGCAAACCCGCGGCGAGGAAAGCAAACCTAAAACAGGATCTCACAAGCGATGCCGCGACGCCGAGCCTCATCGGCCATTCTGCGCGCCTGCCGGCGAAAAAAAGGATCGCTTGCCGCCTCGGACAGGCCGAGCCGGCGATAGAGTCCGACAATGGTCTCAAGATAGTTCATCCTGTCGATGAGAATTCTGTCCACCGAGCCCTCGAGCAAAGTCACCAAGCTTTCCGGCCCCCGGGAAGAAGGGGACCGACAAAAGCAAACGTCGAAATTCCCCGGGAACGGATCTGCCCCAAAATACCGATCCTCTCCCTGACCGGGGAAGCTCCCGGCTCGAAGATCCGGGCCATCCTCTCATCTTCGGTTGTTACCGTCATACCGACCTCGATCTCCTGGAATTTCGCCAGAATTTCCAGGTCGCGGAGGATGAGAGCCGATTTCGTCTGGATGACAACCGGAAACCGGGCCTCGGCCAGGATCTCCAGACACTTCCGGGTCAATTGATAGCGTTCTTCAAGCGGCTGATAGGGATCGCAGACCGAGGCCACCCAGACCGTTCCCTTTTTTGCCCTGACGATCTGCTTTCGCAAGAGTTGAGGGGCGTTCATTTTGACATCGACAAATGCGCCCCAGGGTTCTTGGTGACCGGAGTAGCGCCGCATAAAAAGGCGGGCGTAGCAATACCGGCAGTTCACCTGGCAGCCGGTGTAAGGATTGAGACAGTAGTCGTAGATCTTCGACTTGTTCAGGATGCTCTTGGCTTCAACCTCTCTGATCTTAACCACTCGCGGCCGTCCGATTTCATTCTACCAGAAAACGGCCTGAAGAATGATTAAGAAACGGATGTTTATAACGGATCGGTATCAGGCGCCTTCAGCGACCCGGTCGGCCGGGCTCATACCTCCCGGCTTCCTCGACAACCCGGATTAAGACCTCGACATTCTCGCGCGGGGTATAAGGAGCGATGGAACAGGCGCTGCTCAGAATAAAGCGGCCGCCGGGCCGGCCGACTCGGAGTCGGGCGCGAGCGTCCTGGAGCACGGTTTGAACGTCTCCCTTAAGAAGAATATGGACGGGATCGATATTGCCTTTGATGAAAACGGCCCCGCCGATCCTTTGTTTCGCCTCCTCGAGTTCCACCGTCCCGAGAGGAGGAGGGTCGAGACACTCGATCCCCGAGAAACCGGCCTCGACCATCATCTCCAGACGGTCGTGGATCGCGCCGCAGGTGTGGATGTAAACGGGGATACCCCGCCGGCGCACGGCCCGGGCGATCCGACTTTCGAACGGCAGGACAAATTCCCGATAGAACGCCGGAGAGATAAAACCGGCTCCGGCATAAGGAGAAGAGACTTTGATCGCGTCGACCCCGTGACCAGCCATCTCCGCGGCCAGTTTCTCAAGGCCTGCCGAAAACCGCCCCAAGATTTCTCTGGCCTTATCGGGAAACTCCAACAGCCCGATAAAGCCCGGCTGGAAGCCCAGGAGATCGAGATAATAATCAAAGGGCGAAGTCACTTCCCCGTGAATGGAAAACTCGGCGCCGGCCGATTCGACCAGATGATCGATAATATCGAAACGATGATCCGGATCGATGGCAAACCGAAGGCCCTGGGAAACCGGGATGTAGGTGATTTCTTCCGGCAGGGATTCCGGCTTAAGCTCGGCCAGGGAGGGAAGAACGGGCTGCCCATTCGGATAGTGAACCGGCAGGTCATCCTCGGGAAAAACGGTCCGGTCTCCATTCTTCCAGAATACGACTTCGGACCGGCCCTCTTTTTTGAGCCGCACGACCGATTTCTCCCAATCCGGAGAATGGCCGTGGAGGCTGATGAGAATGCCGTCGAAATGGTATGTCCGGCGCAGTTCCATTAGTCCTTCGGCGAAGGCCTGGGCCGAATTCCAGAAGGCGGCCGGCGGGGCGCCGGTCTGAAGGAGCATGTGCCCGACGCTCATCTGGCACATTAAGGGAACGCGATCCGGAAGCTCCCCCGCCATGGCCTTTCGCATCCGCTCTTTTCCGGTCATCAAAAAGAAACATACGATGGTCGGGACCGACTGTCAACTTGGCGGGGGAACCGCTCATCGACGCCACCCTAAACGTTCGCTTTTTCTGCCGCCCCCGCTGCGGGTCAAAATTCATCCTCCAATTCACCCCAAAGGGTGATTGACCCCCCTTTTTCTCCCCATAAAATTTGAACCGTCAGGCGCGGACAGCGATTGCAAACCGATCCTGATTTCATGAGGAAGAAAAGAGAGCCCGGAAAACAGAGGAAGACCTTATGACCGATAAAAAGATTCTGATCGTCGACTTTGACGAGGAATCTCTCGCTTCCCTTTCCGACCTCATCGACGAAGAGGGATTTCAGACCGAGACGGCCAAAGACGGCCAAGACGGCTACGAGAAATTCAAAGCCGACCATTTCGACCTGGTCATTCTCGAGCCGATGCTTCCCAAGCTTCACGGGTTTGAACTGTGCAAAAAGATCAACCAGGATCCCAAGAAAAAAGTCCCGATTATCGTTGTCACAGGGATTTATAGGGAACCATCGTGTAAAATGGAAGCCCTTCAAGTTTACGGCGTTTCGGCCTTTTTCACCAAGCCCTGGAACAAGGAAGACCTTCGGGCCAAGATTCTCCAGCTTCTCGTCGACAGCCCGGACGGTTCATCCCGCCAGGCCGAGCAGCCGGCTCGGGCCCCAAGGAAGGTCGGCGACGAAGAAAATCGTCCGGCGGCCGGAATGACTCCCACCCGGGAGGCGCGAATGAGCAAAGACTTTGAAGAAATTGAAAGAGAACTCCGACAGGTCGTCTCGGACCTGGCCGCTCAGCCGAAAAAGAAAGAAGTGAAAGAATCGGTCAAACAGAAAGCCCCGCGGACAGAAGGCCTTTCGAGCGAGATCGACGCTCTGCTTCAAAGCGCCGTCGGAGAAATCGGGCTGGAAATAAAAAAGAAGAAGCCCGAAGAATCGAAAGAATTGGCCGAGCTGATGGCCGAGCTGAGAATGCCCAAAGCCGAGCCGGGAAGGAAACCGGCTGCCCCGTCTTCGCCGACAAAGAGCTCCCAGCCGATGAGGTCGACTCCGGTCGAAAGACCCGGCCTTCAGCCGTCGTCCGTGGCTTGGCCCGATTCCAAGGAGAGGATTCCCGTTGCCAGAGAGATTAAAGCCCGAATTCCGGCAGTGGAAAAGCCGACGAACAACATCCCGCCTTCCAGCCAGCGAATTCCATTCCCTCCAGAAACCAAGCCTTTCCGGATCGACCAGACATTGATGGAGATCGACCGACTGACATTCATTCCTCCCAAGCCTTCCGTGGAGCCGGAAGAGCCCATCATCGAACCCGCCCCCGGACGAGAAACGGAAAAGAAAATCTATTTTGACGAATACGCCGAACCGCAGAAGAAAAAGGTCCCGCTTGTTCTTATCGGAGGGTTGGCCGTGGCGATCATTGCCGCCAGCGCCATCTTCATCGGCCTCAAATCAAAAAAATCGGCCGAGCCGGCCAGCGCCATGCTCTCCTCTCTCCAACCCAGTTTGCCGGCCGAATTCAACCTGCGACAGGAAGAAGTCAGTGCGCCGCCGATCACCCCGAACCCCGTTCCAAAGCCCACGGCGAAAAAGCAGACGGCCGAGGAGGAAGATCTTCCTCCGGCGGAAGTGATCGCGCCGGCCCAGGCTCCGATTACGGCATCGCTCGAAGCCGGAGGATCGATCCTGCCCGAACAGGGAACGGAAAACCCCCCGGCCGAAAACCAGGAAAATGAACCGGCGTCGGCGGTCCAGCAAGAAGAGGTCACTCCTCCCTTGAACTCGCAGCCTACGGCAGCGGCAACTGAACCCTCCTCGTCGGCCGAGGTTATCCAGTCGGGTGCGCTCGTTCTTCTTGATCAGGTCGATGTCGCTCCCGCTCTGGTGAAGCGGGTTGAGCCGAAATACCCCCCGCTGGCCTTCAATATGGGAATGAGCGGCACGGTCACCGTCAATGCCTTGATTTCAGAAACAGGCGACGTCCTGCGGACCGAGATTCTCAAAGGCGTGAAGGGCGGATACGGATTCGAACGGGCCGCCGAGACGGCCGTCAAGCAGTGGAAGTTCAGGCCGGCGCGGAAGAATGGAGTGAATGTGAAAGTCTGGAAAGCGATCGAAATCACTTTCAAGCATAGCCAAGAACAATCCGCAAAGGAGTAACGAGAATGCCTCTGAGCAAGGAACAAGAAGAGCTCTACAAAAAGACGATGCAGGAAGCGAAGAGACAGCTCGAAGGGGTGGATGCTCTTATTGAAAAGGAGCTTCAAAAAGTCAGAGAAAAACTGGCCGAACTCCAGGAATCGAAAAAATCTTTCCGCATGATTTACGAGGGGACGGCCAAGTTGCTCGGCGTGGAAAGCGAGCTCGAAGACGAAGACGAAAGCTCCGATGTCGCTTCCGCAGCCTCGGCGAAAATGTAAGACCTCCTTCCCTTCCTCAGACCCATGATAGGAGGCTCCCCGGCGAGCCTCCGCGGTCTATTTCCCCAACCTTTTCAAAATTCGGTCTTTCAATCGGCGACGGCTGCCAGAGGGAAAGACGCCGCGGCCGACTTCTCTGACGTCCTCGACGGAATAAAACGCCTGAGGATGGAATCGCTGGATCAGCTCGACGACTTTTCGCAGCTCTTCTCGCATGATGATCATGAAAACAATCTGGACCCGGCCCGAGATCCCGTGGGCATCGACACAGGTCACCCCGTACCCCTGAGCCCGGAGAAAGTCGACCAGTTCGGTCGCGTCCTGATGAATGATCGCGCGAAGAACGAGATTTCCCATGGCCAGTTTTTCTTCAATCCTCAGCCCGACATAATTGCCGGTGGCGAATCCTCCGGCGTAGGCCAAATAGCAGAACACATTGTTAAGGTTTTTCATGATCTGGCCGATGGCCAAAAGCCAAATCAGAACTTCGAAAAAGCCGAAAAGCGGAGCAAGAAATTTTTTTCCCCGCGAGACAAAGACAATCCTGATCGTGCCGATCGTAACGTCAAGGATGCGGGCGCAGAAAATCAGCAGCGGCAAGACCAAATAGGTGAAGAGACCAGAACTCATGAACGAGCTGAGATCCATCGTCGCCTCTCCATCGTTCGGCCGGCATCGATCGCCGGCCTTGACTTTTTATTCATTTGAAGACCGGCTGAACAAAGCATTATAATGGCTCATCCATGAAAGTCAAAGAACACTTCTATGCTCAGGACCCGCGGACCGGCCCGCCGGACGGATGGACGACGCTCGCCGGAGCCGAATACTATCTCCTCGGCAACGGCCGCATCCAAGCCGCTCTTCAAATTTGCTCCAAAGGCCGGGGGACGGCCGTCGGGCTCCTGATCATGGACCCGGAGAGCCTGAGACCGAAATCCGGCGCCCTCACCTTTGACCCCAAAACGGGACTTCGACCAACTCTCATCGACATCGAAATCGACGGCGCCCGTTTCTTCCCCGAGCCAGGTAAAATAAAAGCAGGCTGGGGAAAAAAGAATCCTGTTCCGTCGGTGCGGGTGACTTGGTCGGCCGGCCCTCTTCGCGTCGGCGAAACATTTTTTTGCCCCGACCGCACCCGGCCGAGGCTCGGCCGCGAGATCCGGCTGCAAAATTTCAGCCGAAAACCCGCCCGAGCGATTATCCGAACCGAAATTCCGGGGCAGATGCTCAAACGCCGCTTGAGGATCGCCCCCGGCGGTGTCGCGATGCTCAATATCGGATACCGGCTGATCGGCCGGCCCGGGAAGAGAAGAGTCCGAGCGTCCTGGATCTCTCCTCCCCCTCTCCACGGGGAGGCCATCGAATACTGGCGGCGGACCTCAAAAGTCAAATTCTCTGATCGTCTCCTCAACCATTTCTATGTCTCCTCGCTCTTCGGGCTCCAGGCGAGCCTCTCCGCTTCGGGGAAAACAGACGGCAGCATCTGGCAGTACAACCGGGAATGGACACGGGACCTCGCCGTCGTCTCCATCGGACTTGTTCTCTCCGGCCAATTCGAGCTGGCGAAAAAAGCCCTTCGACGTCTCCTGACGTCGTTTGTCACCCCGGACGGGGAGACGATCGATTCGAGCGAACGAAGGCCGGCCGAAGAATGCGAGCTCGACCAGAACGGCGTTCTTCTCTTCGCCCTTGAAACCTACGCTCTCTGGACAGATGACCTGTCCCTTCTGAGGAAATTCTGGAAAAAAATCGCTGCCGCGGCCGATTTTCCGCTTCGCGATGTCTTCCGCCATTCTCCTTCCGGTCTTCTCCACAACAGCCGCGAATTCTGGGAGCGCCATGAGGCTCACGGAATCGAGGATGGAATCGAACTCGCCCACCAGTTCTGGGTTTCGTTCGGACTCTCTTCTGCCGCCCGGATGGCCCTCCGGCTTCAAAAAAAGGACGAGGCGGCACGCTGGGAAAAAGAAGCGCGGCGGCTGAAAAAAGCCATGCTCTCCGACCAGGAGTACGGGCTTGTCCACGACGGCACCCTGATCAAAAGACGAAAGGCGAGCGGAGAAATTCAGGATGAAATCCACCCCTCCTCTGCCTCAGGGCTTCCCGAGGAAGTTCCGCTCTTCGCACCGGGACGGCACGAACTCAACCCTGACACATCCGTTGTTCTTCCGATTGCCTGGGAGTTTATCCCTCCCCGCTCAAAGTTGGCTCTGAAAACTCTCCACCAGATCGAAAAATTGTGGAACGAGCGTTGGAAAGGCGGCGGATACGGCCGCTACCGTATGAGCTCCGAACCGGATTCTCCCGGTCCCTGGCCGTTTCCTTCTCTTTTCGTTGCCCGAGCCTATTTTGAAGCGGGGAAAGATTCGAAGGTCTGGCGAGTTCTCCGCTGGTTGGGGCGGGTCCCCGGAGGGGGTGCCGGAACCTGGTTCGAATTCTACGGTCCCCGGCCTATTCCCCCTTATCCCCAGGTCGGAATCGTTCCCTGGACATGGGCGGAGATCCTGATCCTCATCTTCCATCATCTTGTCGGCATCCGGCCGGAAGGGAACGGTCTTCGTTTGAAGCCTCGCCTTCTTGCCGGGATGGACGGATTTCGCGCCTCTGTTCGCCTTCGAAAGACCAGGCTCAATCTGATTGTCGAGAGGGCTGATCGCCGCCGGCCCGGGTTCGAAACGGGCGGCAAGTTCTTCCCCTACTCCAAAGAAGGAGTCTTTCTCTCCTATCCCGATTCCGGAATCCGCATCAGAGCCTGGATTCCTGTTTCCAGAGGAGATCAAAAATAGTCAGGAGAAAATTCGATGTCGGCTAAAAAAATCCATCTTGTCTCAAACGCTCATCTCGATCCGGTATGGCTCTGGGATTGGGAGGAAGGAGCCGGAGAAGCGCTCTCCACGTTCCGGGCGGCCGCTTCCTTTTGTGAAGAGTTTCCTGAATTCGTCTTCAACCACAACGAGGCCGTTCTCTACCGCTGGATCGAAGAATACGATCCCCGGCTCTTTCAGAAAATCAAGCGATTGATCAAACAAAAGAGGTGGCACATCCTCGGCGGCTGGTATCTCCAGCCCGATTGCAACATGCCCAGCGGAGAATCCTTCGTCCGCCAGATTCTGATCGGGAAGCGCTATTTTCAAAAAAAATTCGGCACCGAACCAAAAACCGCTTCCAACCTCGATCCTTTCGGCCACACCCGTGGTCTGGTCCAAATCCTGGCCAAGTCGGGCTACGATTCCTATATCTTCTGTCGGCCGGGTCAGAGCGACTGCCCGCTTCCCGGCGACGATTTCATCTGGGTCGGGTACGACGGTTCCGAGATCACGGCGGCGCGGGTTTCCGCCCACTACAACTCGCCCGCCGGCGCGGCAAGAAAGAAGGTCCTCGACTGGATCACCGCCAACCCGGATAAAAATCCGGGCCTCATCCTCTGGGGAGTGGGAGACCACGGCGGTGGAGCGTCCCGTGCCGACCTCGTCGAGCTCGAAAAGTTGATCAAAGAAAAAAAGGATGCGGCCATTGCCCATTCCTTCCCGGAGGCGTATTTTGCCGAACTCAGACGGAATAAAACGGTTCTTCCGCGTCACCAAAAAGACCTCAACCCCTGGGCGGTCGGCTGCTACACGACCATGGCCCGGATCAAACAGAAGCACCGCCAGCTCGAGAACGACCTTTTCCTGACCGAGAAAATGTCGGCCGCGGCTTTTTATCAAGGGCTGATGTCGTATCCCCAGAGAGAACTCCGCGAAGCCATGTTCGACCTGGCCTTTTCCGAATTCCATGACATTCTTCCCGGCTCGTGCGTCCCGCCGGCCGAGGAATCTTCGCTGCGGCGTCTCGACCACGGCCTGGAGATTCTGTCGAAAGTGAAAGCCCGGGCGTTTTTTGCTCTGGTCAATTCCGAGCCCAAGCCGGAGGAAGGAGAATTCCCGCTCCTTTTTTACAATCCCCATCCCTATCCTATCCAGGGCATCTTTGAGTGCGAGTTTCAACCCTACGAAATCAACTGGTCGGGAGTTTATCTTTTCCCCCGCGTCTTCAAAGACGAGACTCCGCTCCCAAGCCAGCCGGAGAAAGAAGCCAGCAATCTCAATGTCGAATGGCGGAAAAAAGTCGTCTTCGCCGCCGAGCTCGCTCCGAGCCAAGTCAATCGTTTTATCTGCCGACTGGAAAAACGGCCCGAGCGCCCCAATCCCCGGCTCGCTCAAGACAACGCTTCGATCCGTTTCCTCACCTCCGATCTCGAAGTGGTGATCAACCTCCGGACCGGCCTGATCGACCGCTACCGCGCCCGCGGCATCGACTTCCTGGCCGAAGGATCTTTTGTCCCCCTGGTCATCAACGACAACGCTGATCCTTGGGCCATGACGGTCAAACAATTCCGCGATCTGGCCGGCCGGTTCGAGCTCCTTCCGCCGGACGAAGGAAGCGACGTTTCGGGGGTGGCCGCCGGACCGGCGGATTCGGTTCGTCTCATCGAAGACGGCGAGGTGCGACAGGTCTTCGAATCCGTTTTCGGCTGGAGGCGCTCAGTCATTTTCACGAGATATAAGCTTCCTAGGCGGGGAACCGAAGTCGAAATCGAACTTCGCGTCCTGTGGAACGAAAAAGACAAGATGCTCAAGCTTGGCGTCCCGACACTCCTTCCAGACGCCCGCTATATCGGTCAGACCGCCTATGGCATAGCCGAACTTCCGGCAGACGGCAATGAAGCGGTGGCTCAAAAATGGGTGGCGGTCGTTTCCCAAGACGCCGCTCTGACCTGCATCAACGACGGAACTTACGGCTCGGATTTTTTCCAAGGCGAGATGCGTCTTTCCCTTCTCCGATCTCCCGCCTATTCGGCCGATCCGGTTTCTTCTGGACCCATGGTTGCCCAAGACCGCTATGTGCCGCGCATCGACCAGGGCGAACGGCTCTTCCGATTCTGGATGAACGGCGGCCCGCGCTCCGAACGCCTGAGAGCCGTCGATCGAGAAGCTCTGGCCAAGAACGAGAAGCCCTGGGGTCTTGCCTTTTTCCCGGCCGGTCGCGGAAAAAAGCCGTTGCCTTTTCTCGTTTTAACGGACGACGCGATCCAGGTGACGGCGCTCAAGAAAGCCGAGGATGGCAGCAATCTGATCATCCGGCTCTTCGAGCCGACCGGAGAAAAAAGAGAAACCACGCTGTCTCTGCCCTGGGCAAGGGTACGGAAGAGGATCGTTCTTTCGCCGTTTGAGATTCGGACACTCCGCTTCGATCCGCGGACCCGCTCCTTCCGCGAGGTCGATCTCCTGGAAAGGGCTTTCAGAAAAAGCCGATGACTTCCAAAGAACGGGTTCGGGCTTGCTTGGAGGGCCGCATTCCGGACCGCGTGCCTTGGGGAGAATTCGCCATCGATTTCGACACGGTGGAAAAAATCCTCGGACACGAGACTTACCTCCGGGCCAAAGCGAAGTCCCAGATCGCCTTCTGGGAAGGCCGACATGAGGAAGTCGCGGCAAGCTACAGAGAAGATCATATCGAGCTCCACCGCCGGCTCGGTCTCGACATCGTCACCTTTCCCATGGCGACATGGGAAATCCCGCTCCCGAGCGATGAGCCTCCCCCGCGACGCATCGACGAATCGACCTGGGAAGACCGGTGCGGCCGAATTTTCAAATATTCGGCCTTCACCGGGGACATCACCTGCGTCCGGGATCCGGTGGAGGAAGTTCGAAGCTATTCGGTCGGCGATTTCCAGAAGACCCCCTCTCCTCCGGCGCTTGATCCCCGATCATGGGAGATCCTCGAAAGCGTCATCCGGGAATTCAAAGACGAGAAATTCATCTGCGGCCCCTCCGGAGGAATCATCGGGTGCGTTCTTCCGGGCGGTCTCGAACGCGGTTCGCTTGCTCTTATCGAAGACCCGGATCTTATCACCGCAGCAACGGCCTACGCTCTTAAGCAACAGAATCTGGCCGACGAGACGCTCGTCCACCCCGACTCGGACGCCGTTCTTGTGGCCTATGATTTTGGGCATAAGACCGGACCGTTCATCAGCCCTGATATGTTTAGGCGCTATTTCCTCAAGGCCAACGCCGCCCGGGTGGAGAAATTGCACCGAAAGCAGGGCAAAAAAGTCATCCTCCACAGCTGCGGAAATGTGAATTCTTACCTTGATTTTTTCATCGAGATCAGGTTCGACGCTTACCAGTCGATCCAGGAATCGGCAGGGATGGACATCTGCCGGCTGAAAAAAGAGTACGGCCGGAAAATCACCCTCTGGGGAGGGGTGAGGCTTGAAAACCTCGTCGCCGGGACTCCGGAGGATGTCCGCCGGGACGTCCGCCGGGCCATGGAGTGTGCCAAGCCGGGCGGCCGTTTCATCCTCGGCACGAGCCACAGCGTCGCGGTGGGCAGTCGTTATGAGAACTTTCTGGCGCTGGTCGACGAATACGAAAAAACCGCCGCCTATTGAACAGCATGAGCCAGCCGGTTTCCATCATCCTGGTGGGAATAAGCGGCATGGGTTCGGTCTATCTCGACGCCTTGCTGGCAAAGATGGAGGAGGGAGCGATCCGCCTCGAAGCAACCGTCGAACCGTTTCCGGAAAGATGCTCCCGGCTCAATGAGCTTCGCTCGCACCGCATCCCCGTCTTCGCTTCGCTCGAGGAATTTTACGCCCGTTCCTGGGCGGAGCTCGCCATCATCTCTTCGCCGATCCATTTTCACTCGGAACAGACGATCTTGGCTCTCTCCCGGGGAAGCGACGTGCTCTGTGAAAAGCCGCCGGCGGCCACGGTGCAGGAAGTTCGGGCGATGATCGAGTCTGAAAAACGATCCGGACGATGGGTCGCCGTGGGCTATCAATGGTCATCGAGTGCGGCCATCCAGGATCTTAAAAAAGATATCATGGATGGGCGATTCGGCAAACCGCGGCGACTCAAGTGCCTTTACCTTTGGCCCCGGGATGAAGCCTACTATGGACGAAATGACTGGGCGGGAAAAAAGAAAGACACCCAGGGCCGCTGGATCCTCGACAGCCCGGCGAATAACGCCATGGCCCACGACCTTCATAACATGTTCTATATTCTTGGCCGGACGCGGGAGACGAGCGCCGTTCCGGTTCGCGTCGAAGCCGAACTCTACCGCGCCTACGGCATTGAAAACTCCGACACCGTCGCTCTGCGAGCATTGACCGAGGACGGCGTGGAGATCCTGTTCTACGCTTCTCACGCTGCGGGCGTCGATCAAGGTCCGATTCTCTTCTATGATTTTGAGAACGGATCGGTCAGAATAAAAGGAAGGAATGCGGATCTTTTGGCCCAGGTCGGCGATCTCGAGATCAATTACGGCTCGCCGGACAGCGAACCGCTGAGGAAATTGAGCCAAGCCATAACCTGCGTCAGGAGCCGCGGCCTCCCTCCCTGCGGCCTTGAGGCGGCCCTGAGCCAGACTCGGTGCGTCAACGGCGCTCAGGATTCCATGCCCAAGGTCGGGGAATTCCCGGCCCATCTTCTCGAAGTCCGCGGCGAGCCGGGAAGGCGGTCGATCAAGGTCCGAGGGCTGGACAGGGTCTTTGGCGATTGCTTTGAGAGGAATTGCCTGCCCTCCGAACTCGGCGTCTCATGGGCGAAAAAAGGCCGAATGATCGACCTCCGCAGCTACACTCATTTTCCAGCTGGAACCTCTTTTTAACCGAGCGCGGGCTAAACCCGCCAAGAAGAATCCGACGGTCTCCAACCGCGGCTCATGATTTCTTTTTTATCCAATAAAAATAGACCGGAATTCCCAGGCTGAGGAGGATCAGGCCGACAAAGGATTTTCCCGGCTGGGCAGTGATCGTATTCAAAAAAACACCGATATTGATCAACACAAAAAGGAACGGCAGAAGAGGATAGCCCCAGGTCCGGTAAGGACGGGGCGCGTCCGGCTGTTTGCGCCGGAGGACGAATACGGCCAGGCCGGTAACGGCAAAAAAGATCACCAGGGCGAAAACGACATACTCATAAAGAGCCTGATAGGTCCCCGAGAGGCAGAGGAGGCAGGACCAGATCGCTTGACCGATGAGGGCTTTGGAAGGAACGCGGTACCGGGGATGGACATAGGCCATGCTTCTAAAAAACAATCTGTCCTCGGCAATGGCAAAATAAACTCTCGGGCCATAGAGGATCGTCGCGCTCAGACAGCCGAATGTCGAGACCATGATCGCCGCTGAGATGATATCGGCCGCCGCTTTCCCGAAGAGCTGGCCGGCGGCCAGCTCGCCGATCCGGGCGACCCCCCTCATCCTCTCAACAGGAAGGGCAAGAAGATAGACGATGTTCATCAGGAAATAAACCAAAGTGACGGCCAGCGTGCCGAGAATCAGACCCAGGGGAATGTTTCGTTCCGGCCGCTTGATTTCCTCGGCTGTGCAGTTCGCCGAATACCAGCCGTCATACGTCCACAAAACGGCGATCAGGGCCAGGCCGAAGAGCTTGAGCCAGCCAAACCCAAAACCCGGTCCTCCGGAGAACAGATCGTTAAAAGAAGTGATCCCGTCGCGGCGGCCGACGGTCAGGCCGAAGAAAACGATCGCGACGACGGACCCGAGACGGAGGAAAGTGAAGATATTTTGAACAACGGCGCCGGTCTTGACGCCGAAATAGTTGACCCCGGTAAGGACAACGATCGAGGCCGCGGCAACGAGCTGCCCGGCGGAAAGCGTATAAGGATAGCCAAGCCACATGGCATGGAAAACGACGCTCTTGGTCGAAAGCGCCGGGACAAAATAGCCGAAGAATTCGGCAAAACCGACCGCCAGGGCGGAGATTCCGCCGCCCATGATAAACCAGAAGAATCCCCAGCCGAAAAAATAGCCGGCAAAAGGCCCGTAGGCTTCGCGGAGATAGACATACTGACCTCCGGCCCGGGGGAACATGGCTCCGAGCTCGGCGAAGGTCAGGGCGCCGGCCAGGGTGATGAATCCTCCGCAGAGCCAGACGAGGAGAATCGAACCCGGAGAGGGGAGATCATCGGCGATAAAACCGGAAGTCATGAAGATGCCCGAACCGATGACCGCGCCGATGACAAGAAAGGTCGTATCCAGGAGACCGAGTTTCCGCAAAAGCTGAGGCCGCCGGTTTGCCGCCATTGGGGATATTCGGTTCAAAAAGGCCCCCAGCGAATAAAATGCGCCACCAGGACGGCCGCGCATCCGATGGCCAGCCAAATAAAGAGCAACGGCGCAAGCCAGCGAACCCATTTCGACCAGGGAATGCCGAGGATTCCGAGCGCGGCCATAAAATATCCCTGTGTCGGGATAAAGACATTGGTCAGGCCGTTACCCAGCTGGTAAGCGAGAACGTTCGTCTGCCGGGTGATGCCGAGAAGATCTCCGAGCGGCGCCAGAACAGGCATCGAAACCGCCGCCTGTCCGCTCCCTGAAGGAACGATGAAATGGAGCAAATTTTGAATAATGTAGATGCCGACAACGCTGAGCGAAGAAGGCAGGTGCCGGATGGTCAGGGCCATCGCCCTGGTGATCGTGTCCATGACCTGGGCATCTCTCAGGATGACGAGCGTGCTCCTGGCGAGCCCGACGACGAGGCCGGCATAGGCAAGGTCGGCCGCTCCCCGGACAAAGCTTCGCGCCGTCTCATCCGCAGATACCCCGCCGACCGGACCGGCGACAACCGCCAGACCAAAAAACAGGGCGCTGAGCTCGCGAATTCCCCAGTTCCAGGAAAGGGCGCCGACGGCCAATAAAACGAGAGCCAGGAGAGCGGCGACAAGCACCGCCGTATGCCGGCGGGCGAATCTCCCCTCGCTTGCGGAATCCGCCAGCGGCTCGCGCTGCTGATCCAACTCATACATCAGGCTTGTAGAAGGATCGGCCTGGACGCGTGCGGCATAACGGGCAAGCCAGGCGATCGTTATGGCAGTCATCAGCGCCCAGAGCCCAAGACGAAGGGCGAGCCCGGAAAATAAAGGCAGGCCGACGATTCCCTGGGCCACGCCGACGGTGAATGGATTCATGAACGCCGAGGCAAACCCTGCGTTCGCGCCGACAAGGGCGATTCCGCCGGCCAAGAGCGAATCGTAACCGAGAGAACGAGCCAGCATGAGCAGCGCCGGCAGGAAGACAAGCGTTTCTTCGGCAATGCCGATGCTTCCACCGCCGATGGCGAAAACGAGAGTCAGGCTGATAACAAGGACCGATCGTTTGCCGCCCAGACGCCGGACGAGAGAATTGATCCCGGCCCGAACGGCGCCCGTGCGGTTCAGGACTCCAAAGGCTCCGCCGATGATCAAAATATAGAAGACGATGTCCGCGACTTCGGCTAAGGCCCGGGGAAAAGCGAGCAAAAGCTCGGGAATTCCCGCCGGCTTTGCGGCCACCGGATGAAAAGACCGGGGATCGATAAGTTCCCGCCCCTCCCGGACAACCCGGTCATAGGAGCCGGCCGGGATGATCCAGGTCGAGACGGCAGCGATGACCATCAAGCCGAAAAGAAGAACATAGGTATGCGGGATTCTGGCTTTCATTCCGATCCGGTAAAAAATAATGCCGCCCTAGTGTAGAGCTCTGCGGCCAGCAAAACGTCGGCCAGTCGGATCCGTTCTTCCGGCGAATGGGCATAACGGAGCTCGCCGGGCCCCCAGACGATCGTCGGGATTTTCGCTTCGCTTGACAGAAGCGCACCGTCGGTCCAGGCAGGGAAGACCGTCAGTCGGTCGGACGGAAGTCCGGCGCTGGCCGAGGCTCGTTGAGCCGCCTTGACCACCGGGTGTTGAGGATCGATAGTCAGGGGCCCATGAATCATCGTCGCCATCCCACCGGGCAGGCGGGAGACCCGTGTCTTCAAACCCGGACGCGATTTCCTGACCTTCTCCAGAATTTCTTCAAGATCGCCGAAAACCTGTTCGATGCTCTCCGTCGTCACCCAACGTCGGTCGAGCTTGATGACGCAGCGGGCGGCGACAGTGCTGGGCTGGTCGCCCCCGGCAATCGCTCCCACGTTGATCACGGGTAGCCCCAGCAACGGATCCCGGCGTTTCTCGAACGAAGGGACAAGCTCCTCCTCGACGAGACAGATGAACTCGGCCGCTGCGGAAATCGCGTTGACGCCCGATTCCGGCGTACCGCCATGAGCCGCCCGGCCTTCAAGCTCGACACTCAGCCATTCGAGGCCCTTGTGGCCGATCGCCACCTCGTTCGCGGTCGGCTCGCCCACCACAGCGGCGTCGGCCCGGAAGCCGGAACGGATAAGAGCTTCGGCGCCCAGGCTTTCCATTTCTTCGTCGATGACGGCCGCGAAGGTGACCTTCCCGGCACGGAGTTCGCCGGATTTTTGAAGCCGGGCGAGCGCTCCGGCCATGGCCGCCAGAGCGCCCTTCATGTCCGCTGTGCCCCGTCCATAGAGAACCCCCGCCTTCTCCGAGGCGGCAAAGAAATCGACATCGCTTCCCGCATTGGGCGGGACTGTATCCGTGTGACCGCAGAAGAGAAGATGAGGACCGGGACGGCGGCTGTCCACCTCAGCCAGGAAGTTGGGACGGCCGTCCTTGATTTCGACAATTGTCCGTTCGATCGCCTGGGCATCGAGAAATGCGTCAAGCTCCCGAACGACGGCCGCCTCCTGGGCGGCAATGCCCGGGTGGCTCGGCGTTCTGACCAGACTGACAAGGAGATCCGTGATTTTCTGAGGATCAATCATGGAGTTCTCCAATGAATGGAAGAAATGATTTCAGGAAGCCGCTCACCCATTTCCTTGGCTTATAACAGAGGCCGAGCGCCATGTCAATTTGCCTGAGGAATCGAAGCGCTTCCCATAATCATCCCGCTTGACGCGAGCGATGGGGCCGAAACCGGAGCCCTTAGCTTCGAACGCCGCCTGTTCCTTTGCCGCGGGCTTGGTGATAAAATGAGGGCCTCACGATGTCCGATTATCGCTATCCGAAAGGGTCTGTCCTTTACCGGAAATTTCATCAATCCTTTCCTCTCATCACCCACGGCCGCGGCGCCTATCTCTTTGATGACGAGGGGAAGGCGTATCTTGACGGAAGCGGTGGGGCTGCGGTCGTGAATATCGGCCACGGCGTGGAAGAAATCGCCGGCGTCCTTTCCCGCCAGGCCCGGAAAGCCGCCTACGTCAACGGCCTCCAGTTCACCCATCTTCCGGTCGAACAGCTGGCCGAGCGCATCGCTTCCTTTCTTACAATTCCTATCGGAAAAGTATTCTTTATGACCTCCGGCTCCGAGGCCATCGAGGCGGGGATCAAACTCGCCCGCCAGTACTGGCTCGAGAGCGGGAAGCCGAAAAAGCGCCGCCTGATTTCCCTCCGGCCGAGCTACCACGGCAACACGTTGGCCGCTCTCTCGCTCTCAGCGAGAAAACATTATCAGGATGCTTTCCGGCCGTTTCTTCTCAAAAACGCAAAAATCGATGCGCCTTACTGTTACCGCTGCCCCTGGGATCTCGCTCCCTCCGTTTGCCGGGTGAAGTGCGCAGGCGAACTCGAGAAAGAGATTCGGCTTCAAGGCAGGGAAAACGTTGCGGCGTTCGTCACCGAAATCATCGGCGGCTCGTCCACCGGAGCGTCGGTTCCGCCGCCCGAATACTGGAAGGCCGTCCGGGAGATCTGCGACCGGAACGAAGTCCTGTTGATTGCCGATGAAGTCATGACCGGACTGGGCCGGACGGGAAAATGGCTGGCCTGCCATCATTACGGTCTCGTCCCCGACATCCTCATTTTGGGGAAAGGGCTGACCTCCGGATATTTCCCCCTGAGCGCCGTGGCGGCAAAAGCGAGCCTCCTCGAGCCTCTCTTCGAGCGGGGGAAAGACTTTCTTCATGCTCAGACGTTCGTCCATCATCCGGTCGGCTGCGCGGCCGGCCTCGCCACCATCGCCCGCCTCCGGAGACACCGGCTCATCCACCGCTCGGCCAAGTTGGGAGAAATGCTCCTCGCCAGACTCCGCTGCCTTTTCTCCCACCCCCATGTCGGGGATATCCGGGGGAAAGGACTTCTCATCGGCCTCGAATTCGTCGCCGACAAAAAAACAAAAAGACCGTTCCCGAGAGCGGCCAGATACGCCGAGACTTTCGTCGCCCGAGCGCTCGAGCGGGGACTTGTCCTTTGGCCGAACACCGGCCAGGCGAACGGGACGGATGGCGACCTGGTCATCCTTGCCCCGCCGTTCGTCATCGGAGAAAAAGAGATCGACCTGATGGTTGAAATACTGGAAGAAACTCTCTCCGATATGGAGAAAATCGCCTGAGGGAGTTGGGGATGAAAAAAGTCGTGATCCTGAGCGCCGTGCGGACGCCGATCGGAAAGTTCGGCGGGGCCTTTATAAACACAAGCGCCGTTTCTCTCGGCGTCGCCGCTGCGACCGAAGCGATGAGAAGAGCGAACATCTCGCCCAATCAGGTGGACGAAGTCATTTTCGGCCACGCCCGCCAGGCAGGAAACCGGCCCAACCCCGCCCGCCAGATCCTCTATCGCGCCGGAATTCCGGCCGAGCGCCCTGCTTTTACGGTCAACAAAGCCTGCGCTTCGGGGATGAAAGCGATCGCCCTGGCTTACCAATCCCTTCTCCTCGGCGAGAATAAGATCGTTCTCGCCGGAGGAATCGAGAACATGTCCCAGATCCCC
>CAZNVB010000140.1:0-2728 GCA_964576265.1 uncultured Eubacteriales bacterium
TCGTCTTGTCGCCGAGACGAATTCATGGGAGAGGGCAGCTCGACTCCGTGCCCGATTCAAAGAAGAGCTCAGCGGCCTGATCGCTTACGACAAGACGCTCTGGAGGGAGCCGGACGACCTGCCGGAGTTGTCGCCGGAAGAGGCCGAGGCAGAGAGGAGAAAGTCTGAAGAGCTGAACTCCAGGCCCGAAGTCCAGGAAGCGGTCCGTGAGTACCTGGAGCGCCATTACTTCAAGGATTGGCCGCGGATGAAAATACCCGCCCTCGGTGGTCTGACTCCCCTCCAGGCGGCCAAGACCGAAGCCGGGCGAGCGAAGCTTGAGGCCCTATTGGATGATTTAGACGATATGGGGAAAAGACGGTCCTCGGCAGTTCCGAAGATAGATATGGACCGGCTCCGCCGGATCCTCGGCCTCCCTCCGAAAGCCAACTGATTCCGGAGTTGTGCAAACGGGGATACGATCCCAATTCCAGAGAATTAGGAGTGTGTCCCCGAATTTCATCCCCGAATTTAATCTTCGTCGCTGGGTCAGAATCCGCTGAGATGAACAGCAAAGCTCAATCGTCTTTATGGCTTGACGAGAGCTAAGATCTTTTAAATACTAAACTTGACATCGTGTCTTACATGTAATATATGTAATACAGAGGTGACAAAGTTATGCCGGTCATATCTATCAGGCTATCAGATGACATCTCGCGGCGCTTGAATGCTCTGGCCAAAAAAACGAAGAGGACAAAGACGTCATTTATCAGGGAAATGCTTGAGGAAACACTTGCCGATTACGAAGAAGCTCATATCGCTCTCGAGAGGCTGAACGATAAGAACGCCAGATATCTGACCACTGAGGAGCTGGAGAGAAAGCTTGGCTTATGAAGTCATCTGGCATGAGAAAGTCCTCCGGGATCTCGAGGGGATCGACAAGAAGGACGGTGCCAGGATTGTCGAAAGGGTAAAGACCTACCTTGTCCAAAATCCCGCGGGCCTGGGCACGCCCCTTAAGGGAATTTTTAACGGCTTGTTCCGATATCGATACGGCATGTATTGTGTTATTTACGCAATCGACATGGCGGAGAAAAAAATCATCGTCCTCCATGTGAAACATAGAAAAGAAGCATATCGTTGAATTTCGGGGCGGGCTAATGGCCGGCTTCGTCCCAGATCCGCAAGCCCGGGATCTGAGCGAAATGCGTGTCGTAGGTGATCATGATCGAGCCCGTCTCCAGGCAATGAGCGGCGATCCAGACGTCGTTGATCGGGATCGGAGTTCCGGATTTCCTGAGGGAAGCCATGATGAAGCCAAAGATTTCCGCCGTTTCCATCGTCGCCTCGAGGACGCGGACCGTCGGCTTGAGGAGGAATCGTTCCAGAAGCCCCTTATTGCCTTTCTCTTTACTTCCGGCCTTGAACCCCGCGAATAATCGGACCAGGACAACGACGGACATGTGGACGGTGTCCGCCTGAGCCAGATAGCCCATGACTTTTTCGTCGCCCCTCAGAAAGCGAACATAGGCGTTTGTGTCGAGCAGGATTTTCTTCATTTCCAGTCCCCGGGATGCACGGTTTCGAAATCCCGGGCGGCCTCCAGGAATTCCTTTTCGTCGGCTTCCGTCCAGACGCCGAAAAGGTCGAGGAATTCCTCCCGGTGGTCGCGGCTCTTTTTATCCACTCCGAGCGCCTTGGCCAGAAGTTCCTTCACGATTTTATTGACGCTCGTGCCCGCGGATTTGGCTCGTTCCCGAATGAGTTTTTCCATTTCCTTATCGATTCCGTGGATGGTGATCGATTTCATACGGCCTCCATGATTCAATCTATGAATCAATGTGAATCATATTATGATCTATTCAGGCCATTTTTGCAAGCTATGGGAACAAAATTCAGGGGACACGATCCGGGAAATTTACGCCATTGCCCACCGGGGACAGAATTCCCATTTTTTGATTCTTGAAATCGGCGGCTCCAGCTCGGTCATCCCTTCCCCTGGGCAAACGTGTGGGGGAGTTTCCAGAGCGGGTAATCGCGAAGAATGCTGTCCTTAGGGAAAGGCCCGCGCTGGATAAGGCCCGGGGCGCCGCCCTTATACCCTAAAACGGAGAGCGAAAGCTCAGGCTCAAAAATCAGCCGGTCTTTGATCCCGTTGTATTCGACGGTTATGCTGTTCCCCTCGAGTCTCCATCGGCCTTCGGTCTTTAAGGTGCTGCGGGCGTCGGAGTCTCCCGGAGCCCAGCTTTCCACATGAATCTCGGCGATCCCTCCTTTTTTCAGGATCAGGATGATGTTCCACTCGGATTCCGAAACGGTGCTGTACGATCCTTCGAGGGGCTGGCCGGCCGTTCTACGGCATCGGGGGAGCATCGACATAAGAGATAACCCAAGGAAGAGCGCCAGAATAAGCGTCGGACGAATTCGCATCTCAAGCCTCCATCGTCACGGAGCCGGCCGCGCCATCCTGAAATGACGAGAAAGTCTCATGACAAGGTTTTGATCAAAGACTTCAAGGTAGAAATGTCCCCTGTCCGGCCCGGATTTTCCCATCCCCGCGGTGGCGCCGTTAAGGCCTCTTCAGGGTCGCACTGCCGGTAACATCCGCGACGTTGCTTTTGAGGTAGGCCATGGCCGGTTTGGTTCCCGGATCGTAGATGAGCCGCCGTCCGGCCAACTTGATCGTTGATCCCTGCAAGGCGGCCTTGAGATGATATTCGGCTTTGAGGTTGGGCGAGAGGTCGTAATC
>CAZNVB010000141.1:0-2687 GCA_964576265.1 uncultured Eubacteriales bacterium
AATAGACCGATCCAGGCTCGTTTCATCATTCATCTCCTTTCGAACCCCCGCTTCCTTTCGAGCCCGGCTTTTAAAGGGCCTTTCGGATAAAAAAAATCAACCTCGTCTTCCCCACGAAGACAGGCTGCCGAAGCCCAGAGCCGGTCTCCTGACTTCCGGATCGCTCTCCTCCCGGGCCTTCCCTTCCGCCGATCAGCGGAAAGTGGCGTTTTCCGGGAATCGTCCCCGGTTACAGTAGCGGGGGCTGTGTCCGCATCCCACGGACTTCCCGTCGCTCCAGACTTGAGTTCAAGCTTTCAAAGAGCGCTGATGAATATAGCACTCCGCAAAATCCTTGTCAAGTTTTTTTCTTGCCCCCCGAATGACATTTAATATTATAGCACACTTCTAATTTTTAATGCAAGTATTTTTTTATTATTTTTAAAAAAATCGTCCCCTGGCCCTTTTTCAGGCGGAAATCCCCAGGAAACGGCGCGTTTTTAGCTGAATTTCGTCGCCAAGGCCCGGAAAAAGCCGCCGATTTTCGGCCTTTTGACGGATTTTCCTTTTTTTATATAGAATGGAGCTCGATCAAGAAGAAAAATCGGTCGGAATTCGAGGAGAATGACGATGACGAAAGAAGAGTTCAGGAAGTTCGGCCATCGGTTCATCGATTGGGCGGCCGATTATCTCGACGGAGTCGAGAAATTCCCGGTTCTTTCACGGCTCAAACCCGGCGAGCTCAAAGCGGAACTGCCGTCCGGCCCCCCTCTGGAGCCGGAGCCGATGGACAGGATTTTCGGGGACTTCGAGAAAATCATTCTCCCGGGAATGACCCATTGGCAGCATCCCGGGTGGTTCGCTTACTTCCCCGCCAACAACAGTCCAGCCTCGGTTTTGGCCGAACTCCTCACGGCCACCATGGGGGCTCAATGCATGATCTGGCAGACGTCGCCGGCGGCGGCCGAGCTGGAAGAGCTTGTTCTTGAATGGCTCCGCCAGATGCTCGGCTTGCCTCAGGGGATGGCCGGCGTCATTCAGGACACGGCTTCGACGGCCACGCTCTGCGCTCTTCTCTCGGCCAGAGAGAAGGCCACCGATTTCGCCGTCAACCGCAGGGGCTGGAAAGAGCCGCTCGCGGTCTACGCTTCGGATCAGGCACATTCGAGCATCGAGAAGGGCGTGAAGATCGCCGGCTACGGAAAGGAGAACCTCAGGCTTATCGCCACCGACAAAGCTTACGCTATGATTCCCGAGGAGCTCGAGAAAGCCATTCTCGAGGATAAAAGCAAAGGCTTCTTTCCGGCCTGCGTTGTGGCGACGATCGGAACGACTTCCTCCACGGCCATAGACCCGATCGCTGCGATCGGCAAGATCTGCCGGCGCCACGGGGTCTGGCTCCATGTGGACGCCGCCTTTGCCGGCTCGGCCGCCATTCTCCCCGAGATGAAATGGCTGCTCGAGGGCGTGGAAAGCGCGGATTCCTTTGTCTTCAACCCCCATAAATGGCTGCTGACCAATTTCGATTGCTCGGCCTATTATGTCAAGAATCCGGGAGACCTCATCCGGACGTTCGAGATCCATCCGGAATACCTCAAGACAGGCGTGGATCCGCATGTCAAGAACTACCGGGATTGGGGGATCCCGCTGGGCCGCCGGTTTCGGGCCCTGAAGCTCTGGTTCGTCATCCGGTCCTACGGAGTGAAAGGCCTGGAGGCCATGCTCAGGGAGCACATTCGCCTGGGGCAGCTTTTCAAGTCCTGGGTGGAAGGCGATGAGAAATTCGAGCTCATGGCTCCGGTGCCCTTAAGCCTCGTCTGTTTTCGGCTGAACGACGGCCGGGACGAAGACGCGCTCGACCGGCTGAACAGGCAGTTGCTCGACCTGGTCAATGCGAGCGGCGAGGTGTTCCTGACTCATACGACGCTTCGCGGCCGATATGTCCTCCGCCTGGCGGTCGGCCAGCGGACGACCGAAGAACGCCACGTCCGCCGGGCCTGGGAAATCATCCTCGCTGCCGCCTCGAAGCTCCTTTAGCCGGCGGTTCCGCACCCTGAGGCGGAAGTGGCCTGCCGGCAAAGAAAGAAGGCTTGAGGGGATCGCCGATGAGGTCGACCATCGCCGGTCGGTGAGGAAGACAAGGATGTGCATCCGGCCGTCCCGCTCGGGGCAGCGGTGCAGGCGGATTTCGCGGGGGGGGCGGATTGAGGTCTTATCACAAGACCACAGAAGATGGAAAGAAGAAGATAAAAGAAGGTGGCTGTCTCTTACTCAGCTGATACTCAGTTCGTATTGGATTCGCTGAATCCGCCCACGCCAGTATGGCTTCGGCCCCTCGGGAAGGATCCACGCCACCTCACCTTCGAGGGGGATGAGCATCCCTTCTCGCAGCTCGTAGTTTCTCCATCGGCCTTCCCACGGTGTTGGAATCACTTCGCCCTCGACGGTGCGTCCGCGCGCCTCGGCACGCACCGACTCGATCAGGCCGCTTTCATTGAAGCGGAACAGCATCGTCAGGGTAATTTCGCCGTCCTTTAGAGTCGCCTTGGCGGAGGCGTCGTCCACTTCTTCCCATTGCACACCCTGGCTTGGCAACAGCGCCGTCGGATACCAGGCGGCTTCGGCAAAGAAGCGCATCAGTTCACCCTGCGCCACCTCCGGCGTGCCGCGCAAGTTCACCAGCGACATAAGTCCGAACAGCTTTGCTG
>CAZNVB010000142.1:0-5674 GCA_964576265.1 uncultured Eubacteriales bacterium
GGAGATGGTTTTTAAAGATCCAATGGTCACTCCAGCGGCCGTAGATAGGCTTGTCCCTCACAGCGTCATCAGCGAGCTCAACCCGCCCAGTCACCGCATGACAGCGGCCCAAAAAACCAGTCTGGAGGTATAAGGGTCTAATATGGACTGGACCGAGATCGTTTATTGGAGGGCCTCTGATGAGGCCGTTTTTTCAGCTAATCGGCCTTTTAGCCAACTTTTGGCTAAAACGGGAAAAATAGTTGCCGCCAGAGAGAAAAAATAGTTGACGTCAGACAATACGGCCTCAGCGGTGTATTCGGAATGGAAAGAGAGATTTTTCCATCCTCCTTTATCTGGACGGAGCGAAAAGAGAAGAGCAAGAACCTTTGCCTGTGCTTAGGAAGGAGATTCTGCTTTCCTCTTCTCTTTGACCCAAGAGTTATTGGAGGAAGTTCCGCTTCCAGAAAAAGAGCTAGCGGCAGAGTTCGTCGAGGAGACGAAGACAGGTTTTGAAAAACTGATTAAGGCTCCAGCGCCGGAAATGCGCACGAAGGCCACGACTTATATCGAAAATTTTGCCAGGAGTGCCCTTTTGGTTTTCAATTCCTCGCTTTTGAGGGAAAAGGTTGGCCCCCCTCAACGATGAAGGCGATAGAGAGTGCTTTCAGCCGGACAGTCACCAGGACAAGGCGCGCCACGACGCCGCAGCTATCTTGTTCGTCTTCTCCATTCTGATATAATGGAAACTGGGCGAAGGCTTCCATATGGAAACGAAAGCGAAGCCGCCATTGCGGTCCGTTCTGGTCCTCTTATTGATAACTCTCCTTGCCGCCGGAGCCTTTTTTCTGATCCTGCAGAGGGGCCGCAGCCGCGTGAGCCGCCTGTCCGATGCCAACCTTCTGGTCATCACCCTAGATACATCGCGCTACGACCGGATCGGAGCGGCGGGATACAAGACGGCCCGCACGCCGCGGCTGGACGCGCTGGCGCGGGAGGGAGTTTGGTTCGAAAACGCGCGGTCTCCGGTTCCGCTTACCCTGCCGGCCCACACGACGATCTTCACCGGTGCGTACCCGATCCGCCACCGCGTCCGGAATAACGGGAATTATCTCGTCCCACCCGACATCCGCACCCTCGCTGAGGTCCTCCGGGAACGGGGCTATGCCACTGCAGCCTTCGTTTCGGCTTTCGTGCTCGACTCCCGATACGGGCTGGACCGGGGGTTCGACATCTACGACGACCACATGAACGAGGACCGGCGCGTTTCCAACTGGCAGCCCGAGCGCCGGGCCGAAGAGACCGTCGGGGCGTTCGCCGAATGGCTTAAGTCCCACTCCGGCGGACGCTTCTTCGCCTGGGTCCATTTTTTCGATCCTCACATGCCCTATGCCCCCCCCGCTCCCTTTGACCGGTTATTAGCTGACCCCTATGACGGGGAGATCGCCTACATGGACGCTCAGGTAGGCCGGGTTCTCGACCTGCTCGGCGAACGGGGACTCCGGGAGCGGACGCTAATCGTCGTGGCCGGCGACCACGGGGAAGCGTTCGGTGAGCATATCGAAATCGAACACTCGGTCTTCTGCTACGAAGAGAACGTCCGCGTACCACTCCTTCTCTCGTGTCCGGGCTGCCTGCCTGAGGGCCGCCGGGTCCGTGACGCAGCGAGTCTGGCAGACGTGGCACCGACCATCCTCGACTTTCTGTCCCTTCCCAGCCTTCCGGAAGCTCAGGGGGTTTCCCTCCTCCCCGCAGCGGCCGGCCGCAAGCTCGTGGATCGAGATCTCTACTTCGAGAGTCTCTACGCTGAGGAGGATCTTGGAGCCGCGGCCTTGACCGGCTTCATCTCGAAAAATCGGAAGTTCATCGATCTCCCAAGGCCCGAGCTGTATGACCTCGAAGACGATCCGGGCGAAAAGGTCAACCTCGCCGAAGGAGGTATGCTTCCGGGAGAAATCCGGAACCTCATCCGGCGGCTCGAGGATTTGAAGGCCAGGCTGAGAAGCTCCGATGTCGAAGTCCGGACCGCGCCCACCTGGGAAGAGAGCGAAAGGCTGGCCGCCCTTGGATATCTGGCGCCCGCGCCCAGACGACCAATGGCAACCGAACGGCCCGACCCCAAGGATCTGATTCCCTCGCTCGTGGAACTCATCCGGGGACGCCAGCACGCGGCGGCAGGCCGGCCGGCCGAGGCCGAGGAGAGTTTCCGCCGGTCTCTCGCCCTGAATCCCAAGCTCATCTCGTCTTACTCCCTCCTGGCCGAACTCTACCTACGCCTGGGCCGCAAAGAAGACGCCGTTTCCGTTTTCCGGGATGGCCTCGCCCGCAACCCGGATGATCCCCGACTCAAAGTCCGCTTCGCCTCCTTCCTTATCACCCTAGACCACTTTGACGAAGCCCGGAACCACTTGCTGGGCGTCGAACGTAGCGGCCTTTATGAGGACCGCTTGCGCCTCTACTCCCTGCTAGCCCTGGCGGCGGAGAGGCGGAGAGATTTCGGAGAAGCGGCAAATTATTATCAAAAGGCACTGGCCTTCGAATCTAGCCCGGCCCTGCGGAGCCGCGCCGCGTACGCGCTTTACAAAGCAGAGCGTTATGATGAAGCGCTGGATCTCTACCGGGGCCTGGAGTCCGAAAGACCGAATGAGCCGCAGATCCTGCACGAGATGGCCCTGTGTTTCGCGCTTTCGGGAAGGGCGGAGGAGGCTGGCCGGTATTTTGAAAAGGCCATGGCCGCCGGATCTGACTCCAAGATCTATTTCAACTACGCACTCTTCATGGCGGATCAAGGGGACTTCGGCCGAGCCTCGGCACTGCTGGAAAAGTTCCTGGCGGTCGCCGCCGCCGATGATCCAAAGCGCCGCGAAGCCCAGCGATACATCGAGGATTGGAAAAAACGGGCCGCCCGCGGAGCCTGACGGATAAAAAAAGGGCCGCGCCGAGCGCGGCCCGTGCAAGGGGTTGGACTTTTTACTTTAGAAGTTCAGTCGCAAACCCAGTTGCAAAATGCCCGGAGGGGTGATGCTCAATGTTTGGTTCTGGGTTGGAATTTTCCGCCACTCCTTGCGGACCGGATACTGGACGTTGAGGGCGTTGTAGATGTCGAAAATGGCGGTGGCCCGGACCCGATCGCTTACCATGAAGTTCTTCTCGATGCCGAGGTTCATCATGTAATGGGTGGGGAGCCGATCATCGCCCCACTTCTTGTCCTTCTTAAACAGCCAGTTGTTGAGGAGTTGGCTGTCTGCCAGGGGATATGGATACCCTTCCCGGGCGAAGAAGACGACTGCCAGGTTGACTCCCCAGGGCAGCTGGTACATACCGTCAAGCTTGAAGATCCAACGGGCATTCATCCAGATCCCCTCGTTGTGAGGGCCGGGATTATACGGAGAATCCTGATAATAGGAGAGGTTGGTATCCGTGAATACCTCGTCGAGGGCCAGATGGCGACTCCAGTCCTGCAGGGTGAGGGAAGCGTTGAGCATCCAGCGGTTGGACAAGCGTTTCTTGACGGTCAGCTCGAGTCCGTAGTAGGTTGTGGTGTTTTTCGACGTGGTGTAGGCGGTCCCTTTGGCGCCGGCCTTGGTCGATGTATAGATGTTTTGCCCCGTCACTGGATCCGTTTCGAGGATTATATAGTTTTCCTTCCGGTCGAGCACGATCTGGCCGTTCTCTTCCCAGTAACGCAGTCCGCGATCGAGGTCGTAACCCTTCTTGTAGATTCCGGAAACGGAGGCCGCGAAGTTGGGCAACAGCTCCTTCTCGTAGGTCAGGGTAAGCTCGGCCGTCTTGGGAATCCGATGGTCGTCGAGGACGATGTTCGTCGACTTGGTAGCCCCAGGATCCGTCGGATCGAAACCGCTGTAGCTCATCCAGGACAGCCATGGCTGGGCCGGGTCTGGATTGGTTCGGAAGTAATCGATCTGCGCGGGTGTATAAGGCGTAAATTCGCCGAGGTCGGGATGCTTATTCCCGTTCTTGTCCCAGTACCAGTTCCACGAGATTGAGCGAAAGGTTAGGGGCCAGAAGACCCCGCCCTGCTCCCCATGAAGCTGGGAGCCGTATATGGCGAAGGAAAGTTTGATGATGTCCTTGCCGGTCCCGAACAGGTCATACGTGGCGAATACCCGTGGCGAAATGAAGCCGGGCAGGAAGTCGATGGAGTAAGCCTTGACGGTTTTATCGCCAATATAGGGATCCCACTCGGGGATGATGTCGGCGATCCCCTCGGCTGCGCCCATCTTGCGATGCCTGTAGCCGTTGGCCGTGGTATCGAGGAATTTGAACCATTGGTCGTCGTAGCGCGCCCCAACGCTCAGGCTGAGACGTCCCATCGAAATCGTATCCTTGAAGAAGACGCCCCAGCGCCGGCTCCGCTGGTTTCCTACCCAGTCCGTATACGCCGTGAAAGCGCCGTCCGGCGGGTTAAGGCCGGGCCACCAGGTGGCCGTTAGGTTAGGCCACCAGAAAACGAGCCGGGCATTGGGGTAGATGATATTCGGCAAGTAGCCGGCGTCGGAATATTCGGCTCCGAAAAGGATCTCGTGATCGCCGCCCAGGAGGTTTTCGGCGAAATAGTTCGCACTGCCGAAGACCTCGAGCCGTTCGCCCGCGGTTTCCCACCACGGCAGCGTTTCCTTATAAAGAGCGCCGCCCGTGAAGTCGATGAACAAGTCCTTGTCGGTGTACATCGTTTTCTTGGAATCGTACTTCGACCCGAAGCCTTTCCCATTGTTCAGGTCGGAGCCGCGCGGGTCGTCGGTGGACCCGTTCTTCAGGAAGGACACCTTGGCCTGGGCCATGAGGCGATCGTTGAAAGCGTGCTGCAGGTTCGCCTGGTAGACCACGGAGGGCGCCTTTGTGTCCCAGGTCGCTCCCTCGTCGAAATACGACGGGTCGGAGAACCAGACTCCGAATGCGGTGTTATTGTTGTTCTGGTAAGTCAGGTCGAGCGTCGTTCCTTTATAAGCCGCATTCAGCTTGCCGAGAAAGGCGGGGCTGTAGCTGGAGCTGGTGCGGTTGAGGACGGACCGGGTGTTTACGTCCGAGATGTTGTAGGAAGCGAAGAACCAGAGATGGTCCTTGAAGATCGGGCCGCCGAAGTTGAACCCGTATTGGCTGATTCGCTCGATACCGGGGGTAACCCAGGACGGATTGGCCTTCGACATGTCCTCCGGCAGGGATTTCTTCATCTCCCAGGCTTTGTCCTGGAGAAGAACATAGATGTCCCCGGAGACACGGTTTCCGCCCCGCTTGGTGACGAAGTTGACGTTCAGACCTCCGGTGTGGGCGGTGATATCCTGGGCCGCCAGGGAGACCTGCATCTCCTCGAAGGCGTTCATGTTGATGGTCGTCCCCAGCTTGCCGTTGAACCGGGTTCCGCCGATGTTCGTGCCGTCCATCTTGTAAGCCGCGGAATCTCGGTCCGATCCCAGACCGACGATTTCCGTCGAATACTGGGCCCCGCCGATGTCGGTCTCGTCCGTCAGGATGCCCGGTGCGAGGTTCAACACCGCGAACGCGTTCCGGGATATGGGCAAGGACTGCAGCTGCTCGGTGGTGATGTTATGTCCCACGGAGGCGTCCCTAAGGGTGACGATGGGCGTCTCCGCCTGGACGACCACTTCCGCGGAGATCGCCGCGGGTTTCATCGTCACTTTGACGGTGGCATCCTGGTTGGCGAAGACACGGATCC
>CAZNVB010000143.1:0-4211 GCA_964576265.1 uncultured Eubacteriales bacterium
CTTCTTCCCTTCCGCCAGGCCCAGACGATCTTTTTGATGATCGGCGTCGTTTTCATCCTCAGCCTGCTGATCGACAAGCTTTCGGATTTCCTGGCCTCGCTCTTCAGTCAGGCGTCGAGCCTCGCCGCCCTGAGCAACATCGAGACCTATCGCTACGCCTTCCCTTACCAGCTCGGTGTTCTGCTGTTTGCTTTTCTGACCACCAACACGATCAGCCTGATCTTCTGCATCCTGAACAGTTTGCTCGTCGGCTATCTTTTTCAGGCGAATTTTTACCTCCTCCTTTTTTCGTTTCTCGGCGGACTGGCGGCCATCTACGGGATCAAATACTACCGCCGATCCAAACGGACATCGACCCTGCGATCGGGGTTTTTCGTCGTCGCCCCGATCAATCTTCTGCTCATCGTCATCTTCAGCTTAATCAGAGAACGTACGGCCGGGCTGGATGTCCTTGCCTTCGAAGCCTTGATGGCGCTGCTCGGCGGAATTCTGAGCGCTTCGATCGCGTTTCTGCTTCTCCCGCTTGTCGAAACTCTCTTCGGATTTGTCACCGAAACGAAGCTTCTCGACCTGACGAACTCCGACCTGCCGGTTTTCCGCCAGATGGCCATCGAGGCGCCGGGCTCCTATCACCATTCGCTCATCGTCTCCAGCTTGGCCGAAAAGGCGGCCGAGGAGATCGGTTTGGACTCAATGCTCGTCAAGGCGGGCGCGTTCTACCACGACATCGGAAAAACCAAAAGGCCGGACTACTTCATCGAGAATATCAGCCGGGAGTCCGACATACATAAGGACCTGACGCCGAGCCTCAGCACTCTGGTCATCATCAACCATGTCAAGGAAGGGGTGGAGATGGCCAAAAAGCTGAGATTGCCGAAAAAAATCAAGGAGATCATCGAGCAGCACCACGGCAGCTCGCTGGTCCGATATTTCTACCACAAGGCCAAGGAACAATACGACCCGGAGATGCAGAAAATCGGGGAGGAAACATACCGCTATCCCGGCCCGCCTCCACAGAGCAAGGAGGCGGCCCTGATCATGCTGGCCGATTCGGTGGAAGCCGCTTCGCGAAGCTTGAAATCGCCGACTCGGGAAAACCTCAAACGGGTCATCATCGAGATTTTTGAGAACTATCTCCAGGACGGCCAGCTCGACGCCTGCGATTTTTCGCTGGGCGAGCTTCGGACGATCGCCGCTTCCTTCCACAGCACGCTCTTCACTATCTCCCATCCGCGGGTGGAGTATCCGGGCTTCGATTTCGAGATGAAAAAAAAGAAGAAACCGAACACACGCCAAAAAGCCAATGATCGAGGTTCTCAACCGCCAGCGTAAGTTTGCCCTCCGGCCAGAAGTGTTTCGCCGTCAGCTGGAGATTCTGGCGAAGAAGTACAAGTTCCAAAAACCTGAAGTCACCCTGGCTTTTGTCGGGATCAAGACGATGAGAAGATTGAACCGAAATTTCCGGAAGATCGACCGGCCGACCGATGTCCTGAGCTTCTCGACTCCGGGAAAGAAGATCGAGGGGAAACCGCATCTCGGCGACATCCTCATCTGCGCCCCTTTGGTTTTTAAGAAGTGTCGCCGCGAATTCCAGACGCTCGAGGCCGAGCTCCTGGATCTCGCCGTCCATGGGTTTCTTCACCTGATCGGGTTCGATCATGGCCGGGGGATCGAAGAGGAAGAGATCAAAATTCGGCGTCTCCTGGCAAGGAAAAGAAAAGGATCGCGGCCATGATGGGCGAATTCTGGATCGCGGCGGGAATGGCGCTCGTTTTCCTGGCGGCCTTCCTGCTCTCGCTCTTCCACGCCTCCCTGAGTACGTATTCGAAAATCTCCCTGAGCCGCTTGCTTGAAGACAAAGAGAAGGAGGATCGGCAACGGATTCTCGACCTCTACGACGAAACGCGCCTCGCCGTGGAGAGCTGGAGGGTCGTTCTGATTATCGTTTTCTTCATTTATCTCGTCGCCCTCGTCCCGCGCGGCCGGCTCTGGCCCATCTGGTTCTGCCTGGTCTCTCTGAGCATCTATTTTTTCCTCTTTGATTATGCGCCCCGGCTGCTGAATTCCCTGGACAAAAAAGCCGTGATCAAGGCCTTCTTGCCTTCCTTCCCGATTGTCCACCAACTGGCCATGCCCATGATTTCCCTCATCCGTCGCCTGGAGAAAAAACAGATCGAAGAGGAACTCCGCGAGGCGACGGAGGAAGAAATCGAAACTTTCATCGATGAGGCCACGGAAGAGGGCATCATCGAGGAGAACGAAGGGGATCTTCTCAAGAGCGTCGTCGAGTTCGGCGACACGCTGGTCCGCGAGATCATGACTCCGCGAGGGGAAATGGTCTGCATCAAACGAAGCGCCACGTTCGGCGATCTCCGGGAGCTGGTCCTGAAGGAAAAATATTCCCGCATTCCCGTTTATAAAGATCGGATCGACAACATCGAAGGTCTGGTGATTGCCAAGGATCTCCTCGCGTACGCCAATCCGGAGTACGGGGATCGGTCGATCGAGCCGATCATCCGGCCGGTATTTTTCGTCCCGGAATCAATGAAAGTCAGCCGGCTACTCGGGGAATTCCAGAAAAGAAAACTCAAGCTGGCGGTCGTCGTCGACGAGCACGGCGGGGTCTCGGGTTTGGTGACCATGGAGGACCTTGTCGAGGAGATTGTGGGCGAAATCCAAGACGAATACGACCAAGACGAGGAAGCGCCGATCACGGCCGTCGGCCCGACGGAGTTCCTCGTCTCCGGAGAGGTCAGCGTGGAGGAGGTGGAAAAGCTTTTTGACCTGGACTTGGCCAAAAACGATTTCATCACGGCGAGCGGCTTTATCTCCCACCAACTGGGGCGGCTGCCCGACCGGGGCGAAATCCTGTCCCTCCAGGGGTTGACCATCGAGATCGTCGACGTCGATCAAACAAAGATCAAGAAAGTCAGAATCAAACGGGCGGCCGAGTCGGAGTCAAGGGAGAGCGGGTAAGCCTCCATCTCCCCGGCGCGGAGCTTTCCGCCTCGATCAACGAAGATGAAAGTCGGTTATGTGGCCCTCATCGGGCGGCCAAACGTCGGCAAATCCACTCTGCTCAATCGTCTCCTCGGCGAAAAGGTGGCCATCGTCTCAGACAAACCCCAAACGACCCGGATCAGCATCTTGGGGATCAAGACGACCGCTTCCGGCCAGATCATCTTTATCGATAACCCCGGTATACACAAGCCGCTTCACATCCTGAACAAACGGATGATGCAGTTTGTTCATTCCGCCCTCGAGTCGGCCGACCTCCTGTGCCTGCTCATCGACGCGACCCAAAGATACGGTCATGGAGACGAGTTCGTCATCGAGACGTTGCGCCGGGTGAAAACGCCGATTCTCCTGCTCATCAACAAGGTCGATGCGGTGCGGAAGGACAACCTTCTGCCGCTGATCGACAAATACAAGGACCTGCTCGATTTCAAGGAAATCATCCCCATCTCGGCCCGGACAGGAATCAACCTGGATGTTCTGGAAAAGACCATCGTCAAATTCCTTCCCGAAGCGGAAAAAGTCTTTGACGACGAGACGATCACCAACCAGACCCTGAGATTCATGCTGGCCGAGATCATCCGGGAAAAGCTGCTCCAGCGGGTCGAGGAGGAGCTGCCGTTTGTCACGGCTGTCCTCGTCGAAAGGCTGGAAGAGAGGAAAAAAGAGACCGGGTCTGAGGCTGGAGATGAAGCCGAGGTTGAGGGGGCGGAACCGGACCGGAGGATAATGAGAAAGAGAAAGGAAAGGAAAAAGACCGCCTATCTCCAAGCCACGATTTTTGTGGAGAAGGACAATCAGCGCAAAATCGTCATCGGCCGGAATGGCCAGGTAATCAAGGAAATCGGCATCGAGGCGCGCCGGGAGATCGAAGACATCCTGGAGGCCCGCGTGTTTTTGGACCTCAAGGTCAAAGTCAAGCCCCGCTGGCGCGACTCAGCCGCCGTCCTTGACCTGATCGAAGGCCAGCGTTGAGAATTCGGGGACATGACCTTCGTCTCTGACTGAAGGATCGTCCTCCTGAATTTTTTGATTTCTCAATCCTCCTCCGCCATACCTGTCAAGTCATCTGATAATCTAACCGAAGCATCTATCATCTTGTCATCTAAAAATCTAACCATGATGACTCACCACCAAATCAACACTCTTAGGGGGTCTATCCATGACTTTGCTGCCCAGTGCCTTAGAGAGCTCTT
>CAZNVB010000144.1:0-10686 GCA_964576265.1 uncultured Eubacteriales bacterium
ATGCCGACAGCGGTCTGTGTGTCCCCTTTTCCTGCGCCCTCCCTGAGATCGAAAAAATCTCCGCCGGCCGTCTGGATATCGCCCTCGGCTCGCGCCGCCTCAAACAGTCCGTGATCAAACGGAAGCAGCCTCTCGGACGCCGGATCGTCAGCCGGTTGTTCAGGCGGGCTGCGATCCTCATCGCCGGTCTTCCCTCCTCGATCAGCGATTCCCAGTGCGGATTCAAGGTGTATCGCGGGGACGCCGCCAGGGAACTCTTTTCCAGCTTAAGGACGACGGGATTTCTCTTTGAGCTTGAAGTTATCCTCAAGGGACTTCGCCGGGGACTCCGGATCGAGGAATTCCCGGTTGAATGGACCTGCGACCTGGATACGCGGCTCCACCCGTCACGCCAGGCACGGAAAATCATGACCGAGCTTTTTCAGGTCCGGGCCGCGACCAGAGAAAGAAAATTTTAACCTGAAGCCGGCGGGCTTTTCACCCGTCGGCGTCGCTTTTCCCAAAGCTTTCTGAGAATAGGGATGTTCGCGGCTACGATCAGAACGGCAAAGAGAATGATCAAGAGAGAGTCCGGAATCTTGACAACCCTCCCCGCCAGAGCGATGAGGTACATCCGAGGCGTTCGGGAGACGATCACGGCCGCGATATACCGGGCCAGAGGATACTTGGCCAGGACGACCAGAAAACGGAAGGGATAAAAGGGAATCGGAGTGAGCCCCGCCACGCAGAGAGCCAGGAAAGGCGCTTTATTGAACAGGACGACGGTTTTGCTCACCGCTTTGCTTTTGAGCATCTTCTGAAAAATCCGGAGGTCCATCACATACCTGAAGCAGGTGTAGTTCAGAATTTCCGTCAGGGCGGTGCCGGCGACGGAGATAAGAGCGACGGTGAGAGCGGGATAAAACTTGGCGAAATAGAGGAGGACCGGCTCATGGGGAACTGCGGCGATCAGGAATTCGGCGGGGAAGGCGTAAAAAAAGAGGACCCAGAGACTCTTGTTTTGGCGAATGGCTCCCGAGCTCAGCCAGAAGACGAGGAGGCCAAAAATAAAGAGAATTTCGGCGATGAAGATGGCCGTTTTAGCCCGGGATGGAGAAGGCGGGGGAGCGATTTTTTGGACCTCGGGAAAGCCGGGCAACTCAGGGGTTCGATTCGGTCCCGGCATCAGGGCGGCTCAATTCCTCATCTAAAGATGTTTCAGGTTGTCAAAAATGAGATAGCGGAGAGGCTTTTCCTGATTCCCCCGGATGCTCGTGAAGCAGGCCGTGCAGGTGTTCGTTTTGACGAAATCCTTTCTCATCTCACGGCTTGAGCGGTAGCTCCTGATGATCAACCCGCAGGGGGAAAGCGTGGCGTCGGGGTTGACGACAAAAAAGCGCCGGCCCGCCGTACAGCCGGCGATTCCCCCCCGAGCGAAGAATTCGGGGATTTTTTGCAGGATATAATCCGAAGTGAACACCGTCCCGTTTTTTCGTTTGAACTCGATTACCCGCCGGATCATCTCCCGGAGTTCCTCCTGCTCTTCGGAAGGAACCATGTATTCCATCTTGTTCGTCCGCAACCAGGTGTAGGTGCTGAAATTCAGCCGCAGCCCCCACTCCTGAGCCAGGCCGCACAATTTCAAAAGCTCCCGGAAATTGTCCCTCTGGACGACGCAGGATAAGGTGATCCCCGCACCGTCCGTTCCCCGGAGGCCGTCGGCCAGCGACCTGATTTTGGCGAACAAACCCGGGATGCCGCGGAATTCGTCGTGCCTTTCATCGGGATAATCGAGTGACAGGGAAAACTCGTCCACCCCCGCCTCCCGAAGCCTGGTGTATTTCTCTTTCGTCAGAAGAGCGCCGTTCGTCGTCAGGACGATGAACGGCGCCCGGCCCGGACGCCGCATGCTCCGAACAATCTCTTCGATGTCCCGCCGGAGGAGGGGTTCGCCTCCTGAAACCTGGGCGACGACAGGCTTCAATTCCCTCGCCCGCCTCCCGTACTCTTCGGCGGAGGCCAGCTCGCCGTCGACATGTCCGCCGAGATGGCAGTGCTTGCAGCGGGCATTGCAGCTGTAAGTGACCTCAAAAGAGACGCAAAAAGGGCGCCGGCCGAAATAATTGCTCACGCTCCGCTTGGCCAGGGAAAGCAGGCGGCGCCGGGACATCATGGCCGGTTCATCTCCCTTCTCCAAAAACGCCCTTTCTCATTTCTTGCTCTCCGCCAGCTTGAACAACCGTCTGATCGAATATACTTTAATCACGATCAAGGCGCAAGCAAAGGCCAGGGCAAAAAGCTGGAGGCTGGGCAAAAAAATCAGGGTCAGGGTGACGACCGTGGAATTGCAGAACTTCCCGACCGGGCTGAAATTCAATCGATAGACGGTACGGTCGACTTGATAAAAATAGTTGGGCGAGATGATGCCGTACTTGACGAACTGGTAGGAAAGATAGAAATCGACAAAGGCGAAATCGACGAGGTAGACCGCGACAGGTAGAAAAAGCGCCGGCTGGAAGCGGAGAAAGTTGACATAAAAAAAGAGGGTCTCCACCCGGTCGGCGATGATGTCGATCTCGGCCCCGAGGACGGTCTCTTGTTTTGCCAGGCGGGCCCACTTTCCATCCAGGACATCGCCGAGCCAGTGGATCCCCAGGCCGATGAAGTTCAGCGTGGGGTTCGCTCGGATCGCGGCCAGCACGAAGAAGACCAGCGAGGCGAAAAGGCGGACGAGCGTGACGATGTTCGGCTCGCTGAAGACACTTTCCGGCGGACGGGGTTTGAACATTCGAAACGCGGCCTCTGGAGAAACCAATTTCAGAGTCCGTCAAAATATCACCCCCGAAGGCGCGTGTCAACTTGGCCGCGGCTCTGCGCGCCTCCGCCGGCCAGAGCCCGCCTCGTCTTCTTCATCGGACCCATGACTTCGGAAAAGCCGAAATTCGCGGTCGATGGAGTCGGCGGCCGTTCCCCGTTGAAACGGTTGACGTCGGCAAAAGAACATGCTCTGATATTAGCCTGCACCGGACATAAACGGAGGATGGAGGAAAGAATGACCAATCCGCTCAAGCGAGCCGCTGTTTTCGGCCTGGCGCTCATCGTTTTCTCCTCGGCCGCGCTCTGCGCCGGCCTTCTGTTCGATAAATCGGAATACGCGGCCCGACGGGCCAGGCTGATGGAAAAGATTCCGGACGGAGCCGCCGTGATCTTAGGCGCCCAGCCCATGGCGAATTATTATGATTATCACCAGAACAACGACTTTTTTTATCTCTGCGGGGTCGAAGCGCCGAACGCCGTCCTGATCGTCGACGGGGTTCGGAAGAGCAGCCTGCTCCTGTTTACGGCCACCGAGCGCAGCCTGCGCAATGAAGGGTTCAGCACGGACCTCCTCAAGAATCCCCAGGAGGTGACGGGAATCGAAAGGGTCATGCCGGCCGAAGAGCTGAACACGGTTTTGACCATGCTGGCAAGCCAGGGCCGGATCATCTACACGCCGTTCAAACCCGAAGAACTCGCCCGCGAAGCCAGCCTGGAGAAGCTCCGGACGCTCCAGAGAAACATGGTCCTCAACCCCTGGGACGGACGGCAGACGAGGGAGGGGCAGTTCGTCAACCTGCTTCGCGAGCGGTTTCCCGGCGTCGAAGTCCGGGATTGCTCGTCGCTCCTCTGGGAACTGCGGACGATCAAATCTCCGGCCGAGATCGAGATCATGCGCAAGGCCGGCCGGATCGGCGTCAAAGCCATGAACGAGCTGATGAGGGCCGCGCGGCCGGGAATGTATGAATATGAACTGGCGGCGATTTTCCAGTACATCTGCAAAAAGGAAGGCGCCGGGGAGCTCGCCTACTATGTCATCATCAGCTCCGGCGAAAATCATCCCTATGTCCACTATTACAAGCACGACCGCCGCCTCGAGGAAGGAGATTTTCTGGTCGTCGACGCCGGTCCGGACGTCGATCATTACGACACGGACATCTCGATCTCTTTCCCGGCGAACGGCAAGTTCACGGCGCGGCAAAAAGAAGTCTATGAAGCCGCAAAAGCCGTCCATGAGGCTTGCCTGAAAGTCTACCGGCCGGAGCTCACCCTCGAGCAGTGCCGGAAAGAAGTCGATGAGATTCTTCAGAAGCAGGGCTTCGACCTGAGCAAAGATTATTTCAAAAGAATGCGCGGCGGGTTCGGCCATTTCGTCGGAATGGCCGTGCACGACGTCGGGGGCTCGCCCGCGGTGCTCAAACCGGGGATGGTCCTGGCCAACGAACCGATGGTCATCTATCCGGAAGAAAAACTCGGCGTCCGGGTCGAGGATACCGTGCTGATCACGGAGACCGGCTGCGAAAACCTGACCGCCGGGATCGCCAGGGAAGTCAAGGACATTGAAGCCCTGATGAAGAAAGACGGAATCCCGCAGGTCCTGAAAAGGACCGGACTTTACTGACCGGGTCGTCGAGATACGCGATGGCCTTGAAGAAAACGCTCGTTCTCCTGGCGGGCTGCCTGGCCCTGGCTTTTTGCGCACCGACGGCCAAAAAGCTGGCCGCCGACAGGGAAAAGAACGCCAGGGACCAGTATGAAAAAGCGATGGTCGCCCTGCGCTACGACCTTCCGGACCAGGCCATCGACTATCTGAACCGGGCGCTGGAGATCGACGCCAAATACGCTCCCGCCTACCAGGCTCTCGGGTTCGCCCACTACAAAAAGAAGAATTTCGGGCTGGCGGCCGAAGCCTACCGGAGATTCCTCGAACTTTCGCCCGGCGACTCGAAAGTCCGGGTCAGCCTCGGCGTCATTTACGAAGAGCTCGGGAAAGCGGACCTGGCGGAAGAGGAATACAGGAAGGCTTACGAAATCGACGGTAACCCGGAAGCCGGCTTCGGCCTGGCGAAGATCTTCTACAACCAGAAAAAGCTCGAAGCGGCGCTCGAATATGCCGAAGCGGCGCTGGCCGGGAACAGCAAGTCGGTGCAGGCCCTCAATCTCCGGGCCGTCATCCTCAACCAGATGGGAAGATACGCCGAAGCCCTGGCCAGCTTCGAGGAGGCCGTCCGGCTCGCGCCCGACGACGTCAACCTGAATGTCAACCTGGGAATCGCCTGCATCAACAACAAAGACTTCGCCCGGGCCCGCGAGATCTTCGAAAAAATCCTTCCCCGGGTGGAAGACCCGGCGCTCAAGATCAAGATCAGCGAGTACTTGAAGCTCATCAAAGACAATATCTGACTCAAGAGCGAATCTCCAAAGACGCCTCTCTGCCTCTTCCTCATCCCAACATCCTGGATAACGCGGTCTGTCGGGCTATCGGGCGCCCGACGTCCGACGCCCCGCGGGTTTGGCGTCTTCGCCGAAAACGCGGGCCGCCCAGAGCATCCCGCGCTGAACGATCTCCCGGGCCTCGGGGACGTCGAAATCCTTGGCCACGTGGCCGAGAGACGTGTAGAAGACGCGGCCTCGTCCGTACATTTTTTTCCAGACGACGGGCATGACCACGCCCTCGATCCAGCTGGCGTGCTCTCCGGAAAATGTGGTCGTGGCCAGGACTTCGTTGATCGGGTCGACGTGCATATAGTACTGCTCGGAGTTCATTCTGAATTTCCGGGCTAGGCCGGCCGTGATCGGGTCTCGGTCGTTCACGATCTCGACTTCGTAGGGGATAATGCCGCCGGGATGGGCGACCCACTGGCCTCCGACCATGAACTGGTATTCCGTGTTGCTGCGGAAAGCATCGGCCAGCCCGCCATGCCAGCCGGCCAATCCGACGCCGCTTCTGACGGCTTCGAGCAACCCTTTCTCTTGCTCGGGCGTGATCGTCGACATGGTGAAAATTTGGACAACGAGGTCGAGAGATTTCATCTTTTTCGTATCGAGATAGGAATCGAGCGAATTCGAGATCTCGACATCGAATCCCTGCTTCTTGAGCCAGGGAGCGAAGATGTCCACGCAGGCCTTGGGCTCATGACCCTCCCAGCCTCCCCAGACAAAGAGCGCTTTTTTCTGTTTCGCTTGCGCCCCGGTTTTCGGCGGCACAGCGCCGGCGACAAAAGCCAAGACGAAGAAAAGGGCAATGAGGGACGCCGTCGACCATCTTCCGGAAAAATCTTTCTTCCGCCTCATGGACATCTCCTTCCTTTTCCTAAGCGACAATAAAAAATCTCATAAATTTCGATCCGCCCCTCCCCTTGCTCACTCCCTCGAAATGTTCATCGGTTCCGGACCAGCCACAAGATCCGGAGCCTGTGCGGATTCAAAAGCTCCGTTCTTTCACCGTCATTCCAGGGGCCGAACCCAGATGTTCCGGTAGCGAACCGGATTCCCGTGGTCTTGAAGAGAGATCGGCAGCTTGTCCGGATGCGCCTTGTACGGAGGCCGCGCCTTATGCGCGGTGGGTCCCGAGAGCTCGACGTCGTCATGGACGAGGATGCCGTTGTGAAAAACGGTCATCCGGGCCGCCGCGACGAGCTTCCCCTCGGCGTCAAAACGCGGCCGGTGAAAGACGATGTCGTAGCTCTGCCATTCGCCGGGCTTGCGGCAGGCATTGACGAGCGGCGGATATTGCCCGTAGATCGAAGCCGCCATCCCGTCAGCGTAGGTCACATTCTCATAAGAATCCAGGACCTGAACCTCGTACATCTCCATCAGAAAGACACCGCTGTTTCCTCTTCCCTGGCCTTCCCCGACGACCGCCGCCGGCGCCGCCCATTCGACATGAAGCTGGCAATCCCCGAACCCCATCTTCGTTCGGATCGAACCTGTCTTGGCGACAACCTCCATAAATCCCTTTTCGATCTTCCATCGTGCCGGCTCGCCCTTGCCGTCTTCCCACTTGGCCAGATCTTTTCCGTCGAACAGGACGACGGCATCCGAAGGCACAGGAGCGGGAGACGTCTCCGGACCCGGATGGACGACCGGCGGGTGCGGCCGGTCGAGGTCGTGAACGGCCCATTGACCGAGGGACTCCCGGCCGGTCTTTTCCTGTCCGACGCCCATCGCCGCCAGGGCGGCCACGAGGCCGGGCACGGCCAGGAACAAAGCGATTAGACCGATCGTGCCTTTCATCGCTCTTCCCCCCGGTTTCTAAAGTTCCCAGCCCGGCCGGTATTCCATGTGGAGGTATTTATTGGCTTCAGGAAAGTTGGGAAATTCCATTTTCTCGGCGTCCCACTGAAGAACAGCTCTTTGCTCCTGCATTCTCAGGGCGATATTCCCGAGAAGCATCAGCTCCGTCAAAGGACCCGAATAGGAGAAATCCGTCGTCGATTTCTTGCCTTCCTTGATGGCGGCGATCCACTCTTCATGGATTCCGGGCGACCGAGGGATCGTCTTTTCCGGGCGTCTGTATTCCTTCATCAGTTTTTCCGGCAGGAGCCGAGGGTTCTGGCCATAGGTTCCGCAGAGGAGCATTCCGTTCTTCCCGACGAACAGGCAGCCGCCGCCGTCGTCGCCCATCATCCGGCCGTTCTCCAGGACTTCGGGTCTGGCCGGGAGGAGCCCGCCGTCATACCAGACGAGTTTTACCGGCGGGAGGTTGCCCCGAGCCGGGAATTCGTAGGTGATGATTTCGGCTACAGGGTAGGAATCTTTGGTGAATTTCGTCGAGCTTGCCTGGATGGTTTTCGGAGCGCCCAAGTTGAGGGCCCAAAACGGTTGGTCGATCAGATGCGCTCCCATGTCGCCCACCGCTCCTGTTCCGAAATCCCACCAGCCGCGCCAGGCAAATGGATGGTAGGCCGGATGATAGGGCCGACGGGGCGACGGACCGAGCCAAAGGTCCCAGTCGATGGAGGACGGACAGGAAGGAATTTCCTTCGGAGCATCGATCCCCTGCGGCCAGATCGGCCGGTTGGTCCAAACATGGACCTCGGTGACCGGGCCGATCGCGCCGTCCCAGATCCATTCGTTGAGCAGCCGCGCGCCCTCTTTGGCATGGCCCTGGTTGCCCATCTGGGAGACGATGTTCGCCTTCTTGGCTGCGATGGCCAGCATCCGGGCCTCCTTGACGGTGTGGGTCAGAGGCTTTTCGACATAGACATGTTTGCCCCGTTTGATCGCTTCCATGGCGATCACGGCGTGCGTATGGTCGGGCGTCGCGACCACGACTGCATCCAGGCTTTTCTCCTTGTCCAGCATGATCCGGAAATCGCGGTACTTGTTCGCCTTTTCATATTTCGCCTGACGCTCGGGCGTATTCTGATCGTTTTTCAGGAGCCGGACGATCATTTCGTCGTCGACATCACAGATGGCGACGATATTCTCCGAGCTTACGCCCTCGATGTCGCCTGCTCCCCGGCCCCAGGCCCCAACGCAACCGATGTCGAGGGTATCGCTCGGCGCCTGATAGCCACGCCCTCCCAGGACGTGCCGGGGAATGATCATCAGCCCGACCGCGGCAGCGGCCGAGCGGCCCATAAATTCCCGCCGTGTGATTTTTTTCATCCTGCCTCCTTAAACACGTTCTTCAAGTCATTGCCCGTCGCGGGCACCATCATCGGAATCTCCAGGCTCAACCGCTCACCGTAAATAGATTTACTTTGATCCCGCCCGTTTGTCAATGTCATCATCCTCGCCTCTCGCCAGAGCACCAGCGCCCCGACATCAGGCCATTCCTCCGGCCCAAACACCGATCGCTTCCTTCTCGTAGAAGAAATCCTTCTCAAAATAATCGCATGTGCTCAACCAGGATCTTAATCGCAATCAGAATGAGGATGAGCCCTCCCGTCAGCTCGGCTCGTTTGCCGATCAGGCGGCCGGCCGCCGGGCCTAACTTTACGCCCAAGACCGTCATCCCGAAGGCAACAAGACCGATGATGACGGCGGGAAAAAGGATCGGGACATGAAGAGCGGCCAAGCTCAACCCGACAGCCAGCGCATCGAGGCTCGTCGCCAGCGAAAGACCGAGGAGCGAGAATCCTTTCGTCGGGTCTTTCTTCAGCCGTTCGATTCCTCTTCCCGAGAACAAGGACTCCTTGACCATCCGGCCGCCGACCGCGATCAAAAGAGCAAAAGCCACCCAGTGATCGTAACGTTCGATGTAGCCGATGATCTTCTCTCCCGCAGCCCAGCCGAGGATGGGCATGGCAAACTGGAAGAGGCCGAAGCTTGCCGCCGGACGAAACGTCTGTCCGGCGGTCGCAGGCTTCAAGCTGATCCCGATTCCGATAGAAACCGCGAAGGCGTCCATGGCCAGCGCCAGGGCGATCCCCAGGATGACGAAAAAACTCATCTGTTCTCAGCCTGAACTCGTCAAGCCGAGATTGTACTGGAAAGCGGCATCCTTCTCAACACAATCCTGATTCTCAGCTTCCGGAGCGATCTCTCCAATTTTTGGGGAATCCTTTATAATAATTCCTGCGCCGGAATAAACCATGGACGAAGTCATCATCCTCCGCGGGGTCAAGGTTCACAACCTCAAGAATATCGACCTCGACATCCCGCTCGATCGATTCATCGTCGTCAGCGGAATCAGCGGCTCCGGGAAGTCCTCCTTGGCGTTCGACACCCTTTACGCCGAGGGGCAGCGCCGCTATATCGAATCCCTGTCGGCCTACGCCCGCCAATTCCTCGAGCGAATGGATAAACCCGAAGCCGACGTGATCGACGGGATCACCCCGGCCATTGCCATTCAACAGAAAGCGGCAACCAAGAACCCCCGATCGACGGTCGCCACAGTGACCGAAATTCACGATTTTCTTCGCGTGCTTTTTGCCCGAATCGGAACGATTCACTGCCTGAAGTGCGGCCGACCCGTCCGCCGCGATACGGTCGATTCGATCGTCGAAGCCCTGTCTCGCCTGCCGGCCAAAACAAAGATTGCCATCTCTTTCTCCTGGCCGCTGGAGAAAGGAACGGGCGTTCTCAAAAAAGAGGGATTCTTCCGCATTCTTCAAGACGGCGCCGTGCTCGAAATCGAGCGCGTCCGCCCGGCGAAAAGGGGGTTCATCGATGTCTTCGTCGACGAGTTCCGGCTCGACCCGGAAGACCGCGAGAGGCTCGTCGATTCCCTCGAAACAGGCCTGAAAAAAGGCGAGGGCAGGATCAAGATCCTCATCGAGACGGGGGAAGAACTTCATTTCTCCGACAAGCTCGAATGCAAAACCGACCGGACACTTTACGAAGACCCGTTTCCCAACCTCTTCTCGTTCAACAGCCCGCAAGGAGCCTGCCCGGAATGCCACGGTTTCGGCGACCTGGCCGTCATGGACGAGGACAAGATCATTCCCGACCGAAAGCGGAGCCTTGAAGAAGGGGCCATCGAGCCGTGGACCAAACCGGTCACGCAATGGTGGAAAAACAGGCTCCTCCGCGAGGCTCGGCGAAAGGGCATTCGGACCCATGTCCCTTACGAATCTCTCCGCGCGGAAGAGAAACGCTTTGTCATGGAAGGGGAGGGCCCCTATGAGGGAGTCAAGGGTTTCTTCGACTGGCTGCAGACCAAAAAATACAAGGTCCAGGTCAGGGTTTTCTTGAGCCGCTATCGAAAATACGTCCCCTGTCCCTCCTGCCGGGGAACTCGGCTCAACCCGCTCGCCCTGAGCGTCAAAATCAACGGCCGCTCGATCGGCGACGTTACCAGGATGACGGTCCGGGAAGCCTCGTCTTTCTTTCAGAGCCTGGAATTGACCCCCTTCGAAAGGCAGGTCGGCGAGAAACTCGTCGCCGAGATCCAGAGCCGCTTGAAATTCCTGCTCGAGGTGGGTCTGGACTACATCACCC
>CAZNVB010000145.1:0-4577 GCA_964576265.1 uncultured Eubacteriales bacterium
GTCGATCACCGGGATCTTTTTCAGGGCGCCGCCTTCCCATTTTTCCCGGGCGGCCTTGACGTCTTCGATCGCATAGCTGTAGGCGACCTGGGCGTGAAAATCCACATAGTCGAACGCCCATCTCGCGGAGTTGTGGTCGAAGACAAAATGATCCCCTCTGCGGAAAGACTCGGGCATTTCCGTGATCCCGCAGTAGAGCGGGATGTAGCAGGACGTGTCCTGGGCGCCGAAGCTGATCCAGTTGATCCCGCCGATCGGGTCAGGCAGCCATTTTCTCGATTGGGTGATGGTCGTGTACTCCACTCCGGGCACGCTGATGCAGCGCGGTCCGGCGTACTGATTCCCGTCCAGCTGAAAACCGCGAAAGTAATTCGGGTTGCCGAAAGGACCGGCCTTCAGCCCGACGGCGGGGTCGAACGGAGTTCCCTGATATTTGTCCCGGGTGAGGTCCATCACATCCTTGACGGAAAGTTTTCGATCGGGCTTGACGGAGAAGGGAAGGTCCATGCCCTCGGTTTCCGGGCTGAAATTCCGGGACGGGGCCGCCAGGCTGAACAGCCGCCACAGCCGGCCTCTTCGCCCCTGCGTGCCGGCCGCGCTTCCCGGGCTCGGCGAGTACGCTCTTTTCCAGTTGAACGGCTTTCCGCTCGCCGGGTCATAGAACCCGTTTTCGACGGCGTAGGAGATGACGTTCGGCGAGGCCATGAAATATTCCTTGTTTTGGAGGTCGATCTCGCCGATCCTCGATTCGTTGGGGCAGAAGCTCACGTGGTCGTCCGGGATTCTCTGGGCGCACCAGACCGCGCCGGGCTTGCCGCTTTCTGCCGTCCAGAGCGGCCCGACGGGCATGATCTCAAACAGCCAGATCTCGTTCGGGTCGGCGACGGCCAGCATTTCCCCGCTGTCGTGAAACCCGTACCCGTAAGTTTCGGCCAGCGATCCCATGAGCTTGATGGCTTCTCTTGCCGTCTTGCACCTCTCCATGGCCAGCATGGTCAGGGTCGTGATGTCCATGACCGCCGATGGCGTTGCGTTCATCATCTTCCTCTGGCAGCCGATCGACGATTCCGCGATCCCGAGCTGGTGCTCGTTCATGTGGCCGAAAACGGCGTGTTGATAGGCATAGGTGTGGGGAACCTGAGGGATTTCCACCCCCGTGTCGCCCTCCACGTATTTGACCCATTTTCCCCCGACCTCGGGCGGCCAGGTCTTGATCTGGTTGATGTGATAGATTTTGCGCTTGTCGCCTTCCTTATGATCAGCCGCGGGGACATAATGCCAGGTGAAGTCGCAAACGCCGCAGTCGGCCGTCTGGCAGGCGATGACGGATCCGTCGGCCGAGGCGTCTCTGCCGACGAGGATTGTCGTGCAGCCTTCCGGCTCCTCAGGTGGCGGGGAATTGAGCGGACCGCGCCCTGACCCGGCGATGAAGAGCCACGCCGAAAACGCCAGAAACCCAAACAGAAAGGCCCAGAACGGAATCGATCTCGATCTCATGATTGCGCCTCCTCTGGCCGGTCTGGAGCGCCGCCTCAGGCGGCTTCGTCGATCATCCGGATGTCCTTGAACCGGCAGAAAAACCCGAGTTCCCGCGTGATATCTCCGTAGACCGTCTGTCGGTGGAGCCCTTCCGCCCAGTTCTGCCAGAGTTTCCGGATATCGCCGTCCACCCGGACGTCGATCTTGGTGCGGCATCCCCGGTCGGCTTCGAGGCCGACCGGCGCTCCGATGATTCTGCCGGTGAAATAGCGGAGCGTGTCCATCCCCACGAGGATCGCCTGGGTGACCTTTTCTCCGACGCGCATCTCGACCTGGGGGACGACGCCCTCCTGGCGCTCCATGACCGTCCGGATCTTGTAGGGCGCTGCAGTCCCGCGAAGCCCGTCCATCTTCGGCGTCCCGAGGCAGTGGGCGAGGATGATGCTTCCCTTGGACTCATCGACCGTCGGGTCGCTGATAAACCCCGGCCTTCCCACGAGGCCCTGGAAGATGATGTGCGTCATCGCGCTCCTCAGGTCGGACTCGCAGATGCCGCCGAGGCCGATGTTGTTGAGGCGGGAAAAACCTAGGCAGGGATAGGCAGGGAGCTTGATCGTCCTGTCCCACATCGACCCGTAGCAGTCCGCTGTCATGACCGTGGCGTCTTCCTCGGCCAGGAGCTTTTCGAAGGCCAGCGCGAGTTTGGCCGATCTGAAAATCTCTTCGGCCGGGGGTTCGACGACCTTTTCGGCGTTTTTGACCCAGCGGTCGCACTCGACCCTTGCTTCCCGGTCATCGATCCCTTTGTAGACCGCGACCATCCGCTCGAGGCTGACCGGCTTGATCTCCGTCCCGAATTTCTCTTTCGCGGCTGCGGCGTAGTCCGAGAAATCCCGCGTCGTCAGGTTCAGAATCCGCGCTTCGCGGAGATGATGGATCGCCCGGAACGGCCGAACCGCTACGGCCAGCTGGCCGGTGTCGCCCGTCAGCAGGCAATCCATCCTGGCGCCCTGGGGTTGCCGGCGCAGCTCCCCGTAATTCACCCATTCGTGTCCTGAATAGGGCCGGGCGAAGACCATGGTGGGTTGGGCGGCGGCGAGAATTTCTCTGAGGATGTCCCATGTGCCGATGCTGAGCTGGATGACGAGGATTCCGTCGACCTTCGCTAGGCGGTCCCTGACGGCTGCGGCCTGAGCAGGGGAAGTGACGAGCTCGTCGACCGGAAAATCCACGTCGGCGAAATCCTCCTTCATCCGGGAAAATTCTCCTCGGTAGAAGGCAACCTCCTCTTTGAGGTCGAGGGTGGGTTTCGGCCAGTGGCAGCCGGGAATGCCCATATAAAGACGGGCGACGCGGACCCTGGTCCGGCGGCAGCCTGGACTGATAAGCGGGGACCCGGCGATTTTTTGTTGTTCACCCCACAGATTTCTGTGGTTGAAGCAGACAGCGGCTCCTGCGGCGGCCGCGGAAAGCTCGAGAAACTCTCTCCGATTCAAACCACGGGTCATCTTCTCCTCCTGGCGATCGAATCATCAGCGATGAACATTATCTTTCGGTTCTACAGTTTATTCAAGAGCACATGGCTCGGCGGTGAAAGGCGTGGCCGATACAAACGGCGCTAGGGAATCAACCGATGGCGGTCGCAGCGAGCGATGAGGGCTTAGCCTTGGCGAAAGGCTCTTTTAGGGAACTCGCTTTGGCAGCCGCCGGATGAATCTTCCCGCCGTCCCCTTTAAGGATGCGGCGAGATCTGCTTGAGCTCGGCCAGAGCCTTGGCGGCTTCCGGGTAGCCCGGCTTCAATTCCAAAGCCTTTTTGTAGGCGGCCCTGGCCTTGTCGCTCTGCCCTTTCGCTTTATAGCTTTCGCCGAGATAGAACCAGGCTTCAGCGAAGGGTTCTTTGGCGCAGGCGAACTCGAAGTCCTCGATCGCGCCGTCCATGTTGCCCATATAGAAACGAACCATCCCCCGGCCGAAGTGGGCTCCCGGGTTCTGCGGGTCGAGGCGAAGCGCCGTCTCATACTCCTGCATGGCGCCCATGCCGTACTTCATCATGTCGGCGGGATTTCCCTGGGCCAGCCGGCCCATGGCGTTGCCCTTCCAGACATGAACATCGGCATTCTTCGGGTCACGGGCCAGAAGGGCGTCCGCCATTTCGACGGCTTCAGAAAACCTCTCTTTTTCAAAGAGCTTTTTCACGTCGTCGAGCGAGGCATTCTGCGGCGGCTCAACGGCCGGCTTTTTTTCGGCCTGAGGAGCCGCTGGGGCGGGCTTGGCCGCCGGTGCCGGCTTCTTTTCCATGAACTGGGGTAGCATTTTGAGGAGAACGGGCAGCATTTCCATGAGGAAGGACGGTTTTTTCTCTTCCTCGGGGAAGAGCTCCGTCCGGACATTCTCGCCCTCGACGATGAGAATCCCGAGGGGGATAGTCTTGCCTCCCATGCCCCCTCCATAAGCCATCATCGCTCCGCCTCCTCCGAGCCCGAAAGTCACCTTGGCGAAGGGGATGATCGTCGTGTCGCCCACCTGGATCGGCTCGCCGACCACGGCCCCGATTTTCAGGTTGGAAACAAGTTTATCGAAATTCGCCAGCGGCTGCTCGAGAGGCACTTGGGCCCGGGAAGCGGAAAAGACGGCCAAAATCAAAAGAGGGCTCAGAATCCACGCGGATCCGTGTCTTTTTTTCATTGTCCGCCTCCTAGTTCTTGGGGATCTTGCCCACGCTCAGAAACTGCGTCCCCGACTTGCCGACGACGACAAACCCGATCGGCCTGGCCTCGCCGCTCATGTAAAAACCTTTGCCTCCCATGTCCGGAGCCTGCGGGGCGCCGCCCCCGCCCCCGCCGAATCCGATGTCGATCATCATGATCGGGATGAGCGTCACCCTGCCGACCTTCATCGGCTGGCCGACGATCGTCTTCACCTGAAGATCGTTGCCCAGCCGCGCCGCCATGGAGTTAGCGAGCTGGTCCATCGGAAGCGGGGCCCTGGCCTGGGGCTTTTTTTCCGGCTGCGTCCCGGCGGCGGCCAGGGAAAAGACCAGCCATCCGGCCGCGAGAAGAATCGGTATTCTCCGTTTCATTTGGACACCTCCTTAAAG
>CAZNVB010000146.1:0-2641 GCA_964576265.1 uncultured Eubacteriales bacterium
GGCGGTGGGCCAGGATCAGCATGCCCTGGACCGGGACGCCGTAGGGGCAGGCCCTTTCGCAGGGACCCTCGCAGCCGGAGCATAGGTCGGCCCTCATTCCCGGGATCGCCCCGTAAGCCTCCATGGCTTCTCGTTCGCGCCCCTGTCCGGCGTAGTATTGATGATAGCGCATGATCGTATTGACCGGGACGCCGTGAGGGCAGGCGGGCTCGCAGATCCCGCAGGCATGGCGGCAGTAGAGATCGCCGCAGCCCTCCCGGTATGCCGAGAGCTTGTCTTTTTCCCAATCGCTGAGTCGGGTTCCTGATACGCTCAGGAAACGCCCGAGCTCGTCGTAGTTTCGGGCGATGAAACAGATCGTGCCGACATTGGGATTTTCCAGGACGAAACGCAGCGCCGCCTCCTGGATCTCTTCTCGGCTCTTGAGGTCGTATTTCCTGATGAACTCCTCGGCCCGGTCGGCTTTTTCCTTGTAGCGCTTCAGCCCGTCGGCGTAGAGAGGGTGGACTTCTTTCTTTTCTTTTTCCAGCTGCTCGATTCGCGATTTGAGGGAGTCATAGATGGCGACAGGGGTGGATTTCATGATCGTCGTTCCGATTCTTTTTTCCCGGCAGACTTCGAGCACGCGCTCCGCCTCGTCCATTTTGAGGAAATTGTAGGCCAGGAGGAAGACGTCGAAGCGCCCGTCTTCGGCTGCCGCCAGCAGAACTTTCTCCATCGTTTCCTCGGGATCGCGGAACCAGAACGAGCCGTGATTGGACACGCCGACATGTTTGACGCGTCCCTCAGCCTTGAGCTCCTGCATGGCGGCGTGGAAGCCCTCCGTGCGCAGCGTTTCCACGGTTTCCGGCATGTGCATCATCAGGCAATCGACATAATCCGTCTCCAAGTCCTCCAGGCACTTCCGGGCCCGCTGGAGAAATCCTTCCTTCGATTTGTCTTTTTCGACCTCGAGCTTGGTCGTGAGGAAAATCGATTTTCGCTCCCGGCCTTTCAGGACTTTGGCCAGGAGCTTGTGGTGGCCCGGGTATTGTTCGGCGGAGTCGATGTAGTTGACGCCGGCGTCGAGGGCGGCGCCGATCAGGCCTTCATCGGTCATGTAGCCGGCGCCCAGGTCGGAGACTTTGAATTCGGTGCGGCCGAGAATCCGGTAACCCTTGATTTTCGGCCTTTGCGGAGGCTCAGGCCTGCTTTCCTGCCGGCTCATTTTTTTTATGGGCGCTGCCGCCGCGCCGAGGCTGAAAATTCCTGCCGCGGACTGTTTCAAAAAGCGCCTTCGGTCCATGGAGATTTTTCGGCTCATCGGTCCTCCTAAGCAATGTTCTGCATATTTAATTTCTCATGATAATGGAATTTGCTCGGACTGGCAAACAGAGCGTCCGACCTAAAACGACGTTTCTCGCCGGGGGCGAGGAGGCTTTTGTTCGAGTCTTCCCGGATTATCGCTCTTTCCAAGCTTCCCGGAGGCGAGCCGGAGTGATGGGCAGGCGGAAAAGACGCGCTCCTGTTCCATCGAAAACGGCGTTGGCCACGACTGCTCCCATGTTGACGATCGGCGGCTCGCCGCCGCCCTGCGCCGGAAGGTCTGGGTTGTCGATGAGGATGGCCTCGATTTTCGGCAGCCAGGAGAAGCGCGGAATTTCATAGGTGTCCCAGTTGAGGTCGAGGATTCGGCCGCCTCGATCGCCCGAAGGACGAGCGTCTGGGAGCCGCAGCGGCAGAAATTGTCGTCCATGGCCGCGATGATCTCCGCGCGGGCGGGCCGCGGATTCTTCTTCAGCATACGATAGGCATTGAGAATCATGCCCGAGGTGCAAAATCCGCACTGCATCGCGTTGTGCTTGATGAAGGCTTCCTGAAGAGGATGGAGCTTGCCGTCGCTGGCCAGGCCTTCGATCGTCAGAACCTCTTTTGACCGGACTTCTTTTATCGGTGTCTGGCAGGAACGGACGACCTCACCGTCGACAAGGACGGTACAGGCTCCGCAGTAACCCTCTCCGCAACCGTATTTCGTTCCGGTCAGGCCGAATTCCGACCGGAGGACCCAGAGAAGCATCCGCTCCGGGTCAACCGTGAGACTCACCGATTTCCCGTTGAGCTTGAATCGGATGTTTTCTTCCATGTTCTCTTTCTCCGTGTCTGAGGAAATGATATTCAATCTCCGAGGAATTGACAATCGATCTTCGAATCGCTCGCGTTCCCCGCCCGTCGGCCGCTCGATCCGCTACGATGGCCTCAGGCCGGCACTCGATTCCCCGGGTATGAGTTTTGCTTGACTTTAGGAATTCCCCATGATAAGGAGTTGCCATTGCCCATAAAGGGCGGATAGAAGAGAGAAGAAGAGTTCAGCCGGTCACTTGCTTCGGCCGCAGGGTTTGTTGTTTTACCTTGGAAAGGAGGGTCATCATGAGAAAAGGGCTGATCGTATCCGCGGCTTTTCTGTCGACATGGATTCTGGCCGGGCATGGCGGGGAAAGCCTGGTCAATGAGGAGAAGCAGGAATTCAAAGGGAGGCTGATGGAAAGCCCCGGCACGGCTATTTCATCCTCGCTGAAAGTCGACGCCGACTTCGGCCGGATGCCGCTCTATTTTATCCCCAATCATGGGCAGGTGGATAAGCAAGTCGCCTATTATGTCCAGG
>CAZNVB010000147.1:0-2850 GCA_964576265.1 uncultured Eubacteriales bacterium
GAGGCCCGATTCACTCTCGTCTCGAGGGAAGATTGCGGGGAATTCCTGCGCCGTCTTGGAATTGCGCACCTGGTCAGGCGCTGGGACAGCCCTGAGCTCGCGCCGCTTTTTTCGAGCTCCTGCCCGAAAGAAGGCGAGGCCGCCGTCTGGGTCAGGGAGTTCGATCTTATCGTCGCCTGGCGCGTCGGGCGGGAATCCGATTCCCTGACCGAGAATCTCATTGCCCTCGCCGGTCCGGAGAAGTGCAGGATTTTTCATTACAGGCCTGAAGGCGGGGATTCGATCGGGCGGCATTTCTTCGACCGGACCGTCGACGCTTTTCGGTTGGAAGGACCATCGACGAAAGGCCTCTCCCTTGAGGAATGCGCCCTTCTTCCTGTCGGGGATGTCCAGAAGTCGAACGGGCTGAGGCTTATTCAAGGAGGCGAGCCCGGAAAGACACTCCTCCTCATCCACCCGGGAAGCGGCGGCAAGGCAAAGATCTGGCCGCTGAGTCGGTATCTCGAGATTCTCCGGCGTCTGGGCGATCGCGGGTTCCGCGGCGCCGTCGTGACGGGAGATGCGGAATCCGACATGGATCGCTTCTTTCGGGATCGGATCCTGCCGGCGGGATGGGTCCGGCTGAAAAACCCCTCGCTCGACGCCCTGGCCGGGCTGTTGAGCGTTTCCCGGCTTTACATCGGAAACGATTCGGGCATCACGCATCTCGCGGCGGCCTGCGGCGCGGAGGTCATCGCTCTTTTCCTCGATCGCCACGTCGCCGCCTGGCGGCCTCTCGGCCGGGTCCGCCTGTTGAGCGCGCCTTCCATTGACGCGATCCCCGTCGAGTCAGTCTGGCGCGTGATCGCGAAGGCGCTCGAAATTCCCGCCTGATCCCGGCTTGAGCGACCGTTTTCCATGGAGAATTCATTAAAGCCTTTCTTTTTCAGGCGGAGAAGCGATGTCTGAGTTCTTTTCAATTCGTTCTTTTTGTCGGGAAGTTGCCGCCCATTTTTTGTGCAATTGGTCAGATCTTTTAGATTTTCAGCGAGTTAGAAAAAATTATCACAGGGCGACTCCAATGATTTGCACAATTCTGTTTAAATTGATTTCTATTTAACTCATTACAAAGAAATTATAAAGACATCGAGTTTTTCTCGTTTGAGGAAATCTCGTCCTATTTTCAAAATTTCCTTTTTGTGATAGGATTTCTCGGAAAGCAAGTTTCAAAGATGAGCCAGAAGGACTGGAAAAATCGCCTCAGAAGCGCTTTTGAAAGCATCGAGATTCTTGAGGCATGCAAGCGCGAGACGGAAGAGAACTTCAAACAGTTCGGCGAGTTTATCGCCGAGCCGGCGTTTGAGGCCCTGGGCGAAGAGCTCAAGGCCTACGGAGTCCGCGCCAAGCACTGGGCGGCGAGGGGCGGTTCGATCTGCCTGCGTTTGAGCGCGCGAAATTCTCTTCCCGAAAGCTTTGATTACGTGATCTCTCTGCCGCGAAATTCGGTTGAGCTGAGGCTGCGCCTCACGCTGCGGGGAAGAAAAACGGCGCGTGATCCGGTTAAAGAAAAAGAAGGGCCGTTCATGCCGGAAGTGCCTCCCGACCGGGTGATGAAAATCGCGAAGGAGGAGCTGATCGCCGATATCGTCGAGCGATTCCGCGACTTTACCTTGGAGATGCTGACCTCGGCCGAATAAAAGCCCGGACCGCCGAGGGGCGGATTCCTTCGCTCTCGTCTTACCTGCTGGCGTTGATAAACCTGAGGATTCTCTTGAGGTAATCGAGGCTCGGCCGGTCCCAGGTATTTTGGCCGATGTATTTGAAGGCCAGCCTTCCCTCCTTATCGATGATGAAGACGCTGGGAATCACCTGATCGACCTTGCTTCCGCTCCATTCGGTGGCGAAGAGGCCGAGGCCCTTGGTGACTTTTCGCTCCTCGTCGATCAGGATGGGGAACGGCGTCGGAACATGGCCTTTCTCGAACGCCAAATCCAGGGGAAAGCCTTTGCGCGATCGTTCCATCCTGGCTTTTCCTTTTTCGTCGAGCTTGTCCGGCTCCGGTGGGTTTTTCCAGGATTTGATTTTTTCTAATTGGTCGGGGACGACATCGACCCATTGTTTGACGATCTCTCCGCTGTAGGGCAGAATGATCAGAATCTCGAGGTCATAGGCTTTCCGCAGCTCTTCTTTTTTCTCGACGTCGATCAGTTCGGCGTATTTATAGTTGCAGATTGTGCACCAGGCGCCCTCGGCGGCGTAACCCCGGGGAAAAATGATCATCACATTTTTGCCCCTGAGGGAAGAGAGCGTTTGGCTTCCGCCCTGATAGGTCGGGAGCGTGAAGTCGGGCATGGGATCGCCGACGGTGACGGGCCGGATCTCCTGTTCCTGGCAGAAGGCGGGTTGGCCGGAGAGGCCGATTCCCAAGGCGGCGATAAAGGAAAAAACGCCCATCGCCCGATTGGCCGGCCCTTTCATACTTTTGATCATCCTTTCCTCCTTTTTTGGTTTTTCCGGGTTCTATTCATAGCAGAGGGAGATCTTATATGCAATCATTCTCTCTGAGGACGAGTTCAGCCTCCCGGGGGAAAGCGATTTTTGACCGGAGGGATAAGGGTCAGTGCGGAATCGGAGTGGTCCGCAGATAACGGGAATGCGCTATGTTTATCGAAATTAAAACAGAAATATGATCGACCGGCATTCTTGCATGTGTAAGAAAAACATAGATGGGATTGGCGTTATGTCATTTTTTAGATCGTGCTATAGATTTGCTTTTACTCGCATTATGATCATTTTTGTCTAGCCATTTTTTTATTTTAAGAGCGCATTTATTCGGCGATTTCCTAATATCGCTTTCCCACATTCTTATTA
>CAZNVB010000148.1:0-17440 GCA_964576265.1 uncultured Eubacteriales bacterium
ACCTCCGAAGCGTTTCCGCAGCGGGTTTACAGCCCGCCCCATTTGGCCACTTTGGTACCTGCCCATATTCCGGGTCAGCGCTCCTCAGACCCGCCCGCAATAACCGGACGGCTCTTCCTCGCTCTCGTCCTGAATAAAAGCCAGCGAAGGGATTCGAACCCCCGACCCGCTGATTACAAATCAGCCGCTCTACCAACTGAGCTACGCTGGCGTAAGCGACAATCACAGGGGGCATCTCTCCGGCTCTCCAAGCCGGAGAAGGAAAGAAAAATTTTTATGGACGAGCAAATATACTTTCTCTCCGCCGGCGATCTTCAGTATCGTAATTTTTTAGATAAAAAGGACCTAAAACAACTCGCGATACATCTTAGGGGAAAATCCTCTTTTTGTCAAGAGAACGCCGGAATTTCTCTACTGACGTCTTTTTTCCCTGGCCAGGGCCCTGACCCGGCTGATCTGCTCTCCCAGCCCGCGGTTGAACTCGGCGCTGAAGATCAGATATTTCGCTTTTTGAAGCGTTGTCAGGTGGGATTCCAGGAAATCCTCGAATTCTTTATCTTTGGCCAGAAGGTTGGCCCGCATCTCTTTCATCTTGACGACAATTTCCGAGATCGCTGCTTCATCCGGTTTCTCGGCGTTTAATCGCTGTTTAAGATCGCGGATTTCTTGGCTCAAAGCCCTAAGAATAGCCGTTTTTTCTTTCTCGATTCTCGAGGCCATCGGGTAAATCGCTGCCGTCTGCTCCTCCGTCAGCTCCAGGGCTTCGGTCATCCGGATTAAACGAAGTCGGTGGATATTTTCCCTTGCCCGCCCCTCGATCTCCTGGTTCGGCATTCCCGCCGCCGACAAAGAAGCGCTGAGGGCGATTCCCAAAGCGAAAAGCCAGGTGGACCGAAATTTCATCGGCGTTCTCCTATGAGTTGAATTGCTTTCTGATCTCCTCGGCCAGAATCAGCCATTCCTCATCGCTCAGGCTCACATCCAGGAGAGGGTCTCCGAGAACGACTTCTCTTTCGGCAAAATCCAAGAGGCCGATCTCCTGGCCAAAGGAATTCCACAGGAGATCGTTCAAGCTCCCGGCGAGCTCCGGATCGAAGGCGATTTCAAAGTCGATCTCGCCGGGAACCACCTCGAAGCGAAGGGCATCAGCGACAACCAGCGGCGTTGGCCGAGGCCGCAGGATAATCCACCCGAAAACGACGATTCCAATCAGAGCGGCGAACCAGGCCCAGCGCCAATCCCATCTCACAGCCTTGGTCGCTCGTTTATTCTCGTTCGCCTCCTCGATCCGCCTCCTGACCGCCGCAGAGAAATTCTCCCAGTAAGGTGACGTCGCGGCCGGTCCGGCTTGGAGGCGCTCCGCCTCGTCCTTGATTTTCAAGAGGCGGCGGCGATAGGCCTTGCAGGAAGAACAGCGGGCGAGATGACGATCGAGAAGCGTCTGTTTTTTCGCCTTCAGGACCCCGTCCAGAGAATCGGAGATCCATTTTTCATAGTCATCGCAGGTCATCGCTTACCTCGTCGAGATAAGGCCGAAGTTTCGCCTGGAGCATTTTTCTTGCTTTGTGCATCCGCCAAGCAACCGTGTTCTCGGCACAGCGTAGAACTCGAGCCGCCTGAGCATGGGACATGCCTTCAAAAGCCACAAGAATAAAGCAGGACCGATACGGCAAGGGAAGGGATGCGACCGCGGCCTCAATTCTTTGACCGAGCTCTCGGGATTCCGATTCCTCCTCCGGAGAGGAAACGTAGGTCGGAGCTGAAGCGGCGCGGCCATCATCATACTCTGCGGCGGCTGTTTCGTCTTTCCTTTTCTTGATCAAGTTCAAACTCAGATTCACGGCAATCCGGTAAATCCAGGTGTAAAACTGCGCCTGACGGCGAAATTGCCCGAGCTTCTGAAAAGCGCGGAAAAACGTCTCTTGGGAAAGGTCGTCGCTATCTCCATGGTTGCGCGTAAAACGGAAAATCGTCTGATAAATCCTCTGCCGATAGCGCCGGACAAGCTCGGAATAACTCTCCACATCGCCTTTCCGGGTGCGCTCCACGAGCTCTTCATCGGTCACCTGACGATCCCAGGGTCTCATTCTATTGGACATTTATTATATAAAATCCTTTGCCCGAAGTCGTTTCCGGCTTCCGAACGCCGTTCCGCAGGTACGAGAAAGTTCTCTCACCGCCGATCCGAAACAAATGGGGCGAAAGGCCAAGGCCGCTGCTCCCAAGTCCGATGATTTTTCTCCGACCTTGCCTTTCGTGATTCATCCGGGGCAAATTGACACGGGCTGATGTCCTTGTTATGATTTTGAGTCGAATCGAGGTGACCGGATGATCGACCGTTATACACGTCCTGAAATGGGAGCGATCTGGTCGGACGAAAACCGCTACCGCAAGTGGCTCGAAGTCGAACTGGCCGTCTGTGAGGCCTGGGCGGAACTCGGCAAAATTCCACTCCCCAGTCTCCAGAAAATCAAGGATCGGGCCACCTTTTCTGTCAGCCGGATCGTAGAAATCGAGAACGTCGTCAAGCACGACGTCATCGCCTTCGTTGAGGCCGTCGGAGAAAATGTCGGAGAGGAAGCAAGATACATCCACATGGGCCTTACGTCATATGACGTCGTCGATACGGCTCTTTCCCTGCTGATCAAGGAATCTTTAAAAAGAATCCTCGACGAACTGCCAAGCCTTCAGAATGCGATCAAGGAACAGGCTCTCCGCCATAAGAAAACTCTGATCATCGGGAGGACGCACGGCGTCCACGCCGAGCCGATCACCTTCGGCATCAAACTTCTAGTCTGGTATGAAGAGTTGAACCGGCAGGCCGAACGGCTGAGACAAGCCCAGACGAGGATGAACGTCGGACGAATTTCGGGTTCTGTCGGCACCTATATTCATCTCGATCCCCGGGTGGAGGAGTTGGCTCTCCGCAAACTCGGACTTGAGCCGGCCCGAGTCTCGACCCAGGTCCTGCAGCGTGATCGTCATGCGGAAGTCCTGGCGTCCCTGGCTCTTCTTGGCTCAAGCTTGGATAAATTCGCCACCGAAATCCGACACCTCCAAAGAACCGAAGTCCTGGAAGCCGAAGAGCCGTTCACGAAAGGACAAAAAGGCTCGTCGTCGATGCCCCATAAGAAGAATCCGGTCCGAGCCGAGCGAGTCAGCGGTCTCTCCCGGCTTCTCCGGGCCAACCTTCTGGTCGCTCTGGAAAATATTCCTCTCTGGCATGAGCGGGACATCTCCCATTCTTCCGCCGAACGAATCATCTTTCCGGATTCCTTTATTCTGACCGATTATCTCCTGGCCGAGATGACGGAGATCATCGGCGGCTTGGTCGTCCACGAAAAGAAAATGAGAGAAAATATCGGGCTTACGGGCGGACTCATTTTTTCCCAGCGCGTGATGCTCGCGCTCACGGAAAAGGGTCTGCCCCGACCTAAGGCCTACGAACTCATCCAGAGGGCGAGCTTGAAAGTCTGGCAGGAAAAACTGCGCCTCGAGGAAGTGCTGGCTGCCGATCCCGAAATCCGCAAGATTCTCTCAAACGAGGAAATTGCGGCCTGTTTTTCTCTCGATCCCTATCTCGAAAAAATCGATTTTATCTTTGAAAAAGTTCTTGGAAAATGAAAGCCCGAATTCTCGTCTCGCTTAAGGAAAGCGTCCTCGACCCGCAAGGGCAGACCGTCAGGAATGCGCTGCTCACCCTCGGCTACCGCTTCATCCAAGATGTCCGCCAGGGAAAAGTCTTCGAGATCGAACTCGACGACATCCCCGAAGCGGAGGTCCGCAGGCTCATTCCCGAAATCGCCGCCAAGGTCCTGGCCAACCCGATCATCGAACAGTTCAGCTGGGAGATTCTGAACCCAGATAAAAAGGGCCGCTGAATTGAGATTTGGCGTCGTCGTCTTCCCCGGCTCAAACTGCGACCAGGACACCTTCTTCGTCCTGCGCGATGTCCTCGCTCAGGAGACCACTTATCTCTGGCACAAAGATAAAGATCTCAAGGACGTGGACTGCGTGATCCTGCCGGGAGGGTTCTCCTACGGCGACTATCTGAGATCCGGAGCGATCGCCAAGTTTTCCCCGTTAATGCCTCTGGTCAGGGAGTTCGCACGGAAGGGAGGCCTAGTACTCGGGATCTGCAACGGCTTTCAGGTGCTTCTCGAAATGGGGCTTCTTCCCGGGGCGATGATCAGAAACAAAAACCTGAAATTCCTTTGCCAGTATGTCCACCTCAGGGTGGAAAACACCGCCACTCCCTTCACCTGCCGTGCCAAGAAAGACAGGATTTTGAGAATTCCGATCGCTCATTTCGACGGCAACTACTATGCATCTCCCCGGGATCTCAGGGGGCTCGAAAAGCGCGGGCAAATCGCCTTCCGCTATGTGGACGAGTGCGGCCGCGCGACGGAAGAGGCAAACGTCAACGGTTCCCTCCACAACATCGCCGGCATTATCAACCGCAACGGGAATGTCCTGGGCATGATGCCCCATCCCGAACGGGCATCCGAGGCAATTCTGGGAAGCGAAGACGGGCGGGTGATTTTTGAATCGGTTATTTCCTACTTAAGCCGGAGCCGGGGAAAGGGATAAAAAGGTGATCGACCGCCGGATCCTCGCCGACCACAACCTGACGGTCGAGGAATACGATCTCATCGTCAAGCTCATCGGCCGGGAACCTAATCTCACCGAGCTCGGCATTTTCTCCCTGATGTGGTCCGAACACTGCAGCTACAAAAGTTCCCGGATCTATCTCCGGAACTTTCCCACCGAGGGCGAATTCGTCATCCAAGGGCCGGGGGAAAACGCCGGAATCATCGATATCGGCGGCGACCTGGCCGCGGTTTTCAAAATCGAATCCCACAATCACCCCTCTTATATCGAGCCGTTTCAGGGCGCAGCCACCGGTGTGGGCGGCATTCTGAGGGATATTTTTACCATGGGGGCCCGTCCCATCGCCCTCCTCGACTCTCTGCGTTTCGGCCCGCTCGAGGATCCGAAGAACAGGTCCATCATGGAGGGGGTTGTCGCCGGGATTTCTTCTTACGGCAACTCGATCGGAGTGCCCACGATCGGCGGCGAAGTCTATTTTCATGATAGCTATTCCCGGAATCCTCTGGTCAACGTCTTCTGCTTGGGCCTGGCTGAAAAAAAGAAAATTTTTTATGCCCGAGCCGAAGGAATCGGAAGCCCGGTTCTCTATGTCGGCTCCAAAACGGGAAGGGACGGAATTCACGGCGCGACCATGGCTTCAGCCGAATTTGGCTCCGAGACCGAAAAGAAGCGGCCGAATGTTCAGGTCGGGGACCCGTTCAAAGAAAAACTCCTTCTCGAGGCCTGCCTTGAGGTCATGGATAGAGGGCTGATCACCGGCATTCAGGACATGGGAGCGGCGGGGCTGACCTGTTCGACCTCTGAGATGGCCGCCAAGTCCGGAACCGGGATGACCATCGACCTGGACCTCGTCCCGCAGCGGGAGGAGGGGATGAGCCCCTACGAAATCATGCTCTCCGAATCCCAGGAAAGAATGCTCATCGTCTGCCGGAAAGAAAACCTTGAAGACGTCCGGCAGGTCTTTGCCAAGTGGGATTTGGACGCCGTTCCCATCGGCGAGGTTACGGCGAGCGGCCGGCTCGAGGTTCGCTTCAAAGGGGAGCGCGTGGTTGACATTCCCGTTGACGCAATCGTCAACCTCTGCCCGGCCTACCGGCGGCCGAGCAAGAAACCTCCGGCTATGAGGAAAAGATGCAAGCCCGACCTTCCTCCTTCGCCCTCCGATTCGGGGGATACGCTTCTCGCTCTCCTCGCCTCGCCGACGATCGCCGATAAAACCTGGGTTTTTCGGCAGTATGATCACATGGTCCAGACCAACACCGCCCTTCTCCCCGGCGCCGATGCGGCGGTGCTCAGAATCAAGGGAAAAAAGATCGGCCTGGCGGTGACCCTCGACGGGAACTCGCTCTATGCTTCTCTCGACCCGCGAAGCGGCGGAAAGATCGCCGTAGCCGAAGCCTGCCGCAACCTGGCCTGCGTGGGCGCCCGCCCGGTCGGCCTCACCAATTGCCTCAATTTCGGCAACCCTGAGAAACCCGAGGTCATGTGGCAATTCAAGGAAGTCATTAAAGGAATGACTGAGGCATGCCGGGCGTTCTCCGTTCCGGTCACGGGAGGGAACGTCAGCTTTTACAATGATACGGAGGGTCTCTCCATCTATCCCACTCCGGTTGTCGGCCTGGTCGGGATTCTCGAAGACGTCGGCTCGGCGATCCCCTCCGGCTGGAAGAAAAACGGCGATCTCGTCGTTCTCCTTGGAAAAAACTCGGCCGAGCTCGGGGGTTCGGAGTACCTGAGGTCCGTTTACAACCTCGAGCCCGGCCCGCCGCCGAATCTCGACCTTGAGCTCGAGCAAAGAGTCCACCGAACCTGCCGAGAGGCGATCGCCCGCGGTCTCATCCATTCTGCCCATGATCCTTCGGAAGGCGGGCTGGCAGTTTGCCTGGCCGAAAGCTCCATGCTCAGCCCCTCGCTCCTCGGCTGCGAGATCGATCTCGAAGATGAGATCCGTACGGACGCCCTTCTCTTTGGGGAGGGTCAATCGAGAATCATCGTCAGCCTGGAGGAAAACAAGCTCCCCGTCCTTCTTCGTCTCGCCCGCCGCAATGGGATCAAAGCGAAAACGATCGGCCGGGTGGCGGGACGCTCTCTCATTATCCGCAAGCGGGGCCGGGAAATCGTCCGTCTTCCGGTCAAACGAATGTCCGAAGTCTGGAGAGGCGCGATCCCCCGCGCGTTCTCCATTCCATAGAAGTGGGATCGCTATTGGCGATAAAGATCAGACTCGTCGGGACACTCCTCAGCGCGCTCTTCGCCCTCCCTTCGCTTTCCCCGGCCGCCGATATCCACTTCCGGCTGTCTCCGAGCATCATCTTTCTCAACACCGAGGAAGCAAACTTAAGTCTTGCCGGCTGGCGGGAGGAATTAAAAGCCCGGGCTGAGGCCGCTTCGAATATGAAGTATATGGGAGGCGAGGCCGCATCTCTCCGTTTGGGCACCGCCTTCGAAGCTGAGGTGCGCTTTTCTCTTGGTTCCAGACTGGGAATTGGGGTCGGCGGCGGATATTTTTTTTCCGAACTCGACGAAGAAAAAACTCAACTGGCCGTGGTTCAGGATGGAATCGTCTATCAGCATGTCCGGCCGCTCAAGCTGAGCGCATATCCCGTCCGCCTGTGCGGCTATCTTTTTTTCCCGCTCAGCTCTCGATCCAGCGTCTACCTCCTTGCCGGAGGGGGTTATATTCAGGCGAAATACACCGCCCGGCAGGCCACCAAGAAAGAAGAAGAGGTGAGGTACTCTTACATCCGCTATGAAACCGCGAAAGCCGGCCGAGCGACCGTTCACGGAGGAATCGGGTTCGGCTACGATTTCGATTCGAACTTCGGAATCTTTTTCGAATCCACATTTCAGGCGGCCAAAATCAGCGAATTCAGAGGCCAAGACACCGAGCTTCGGGAGGGCTCGTTATTCTTTTTCGAGGAGCTCGTCCCCGACCTGGATTTCTGGCAGTCAAGGCTCGAGGTGCGGCCGGAGGCGCCTGAAGGACCGGAATTTCGCGCGGTGAGAAAAGCGACCATTGATTTCGGCGGCTTTTCAGCTAAAATGGGAATCCAGCTCAAATTCTGAGCGCCGGAAAGAGAGGTAGAGGCGATGGCCGAGGAAATTTTCATCAGCCCGAAAAAAAGGGGACGGATCGCCATCTTCCTTTCCGGCCGGGGTTCCAATTTCCGCGCCATCCATGACGCTGTCCTAGCGGGAAAGATCAACGCCGAAATTGCGCTCGTCTTCAGCAATGTCGATGCCGCGCTCGGTTTGCTGACCGCCCGCGAACGCCGTCTCGAGACGCTCTATCTCAACCCCAAGCTCTTCGCCGATCGGAACGAATACGATAAAGAAGTGACGAAAGAAGTCCGCAAGAGAGAGATCGATCTCATTTGTCTAGCCGGTTACATGAGAATTTTAACCCCGACTTTCTGTCGGGAATTCCGCCACCGAATCATGAACATCCATCCGGCTCTTCTCCCGTCTTTTCCCGGCCTCCATGTCCAGAAGAAAGCGATCGAATGGGGAGTCCGATGGAGCGGGGCGACCGTCCATTTCGTCGCCGAGGAAGTGGACATGGGACCGATCATCCTCCAGGCCGTCGTCCCTGTTCTCCAGGACGACACCGAGGATACACTCGCCGCCCGGATTCTCGTCGAAGAGCACAAAATCTACCCCGAAGCGGTTCGTCTTTATTTCGAAGGACGGCTCGAGGTCCGGGGCCGGCGCGTTTTTATCAGAGAGGCGAAATGAAGGCCGTCGAGGAGCAGCTGACCTATCTCAAGAAAGGCTGCGTGGAAATCATCCAGGAGGAGGAGCTCCGGTCGAAAATTGCCCGGTCGCTGCGGGAAAAAAGGCCGCTCCGGGTGAAAGTCGGATTCGACCCCACGGCACCGGATATTCATCTCGGACACACCGTCATTCTCCGCAAGATGAAGCATTTTCAGGATCTCGGCCATGAGGTCATCTTTCTGATCGGAGATTTTACCGGCCTGATCGGCGACCCTTCGGGGCGATCGGCCACCCGGCCGGCGATGACTCCGGAGGAAATCCTGAAGAACGCTGAAACATACAAAGCCCAGGTCTTCAAGATCCTCGACCCGGAAAAGACGGTCATCGATTTCAATTCCCGCTGGCTGGGAAAGCTGACCAGCTTTGAGATCATCCAGCTTGCGGCCAAGTACACCGTCGCCCGGCTGCTCGAGCGCGACGATTTTACCAAGCGCCTGAGGGAGGGAATCCCGATCTCGGTTCATGAAATCCTCTACCCGCTCATGCAAGCTTATGATTCCGTCGCCCTTCGAGCCGATGTCGAAATGGGCGGAACCGACCAGAAGTTCAACCTCCTCGTCGGTCGCGAGATCCAGCGCGAGTTCCGGCAGGAGCCTCAGGTCGTGATCACTCTGCCGCTTCTCGAAGGACTGGACGGCGTCGAAAAAATGAGCAAATCCCTTGGGAATTATGTCGGGATCACCGAGCCGCCCAAAGAAATCTATGGAAAAATCATGTCCATCTCCGACCCGCTGATGTACCGTTACTACGAACTCCTGACGGACGTTCCCTTGACCCGGATCCAGGCCTGGAAGGAAGCCGCTCTCAAAGGCGAAATCAACCCTCGGGATCTCAAATCCGAGCTCGCCCGCCAGATTACGGCGGATTTCTGGAGTCCGCCTGAAGCCCGGGCGGCGGCCGAGGATTTCGACCGCGTCCACAAGCAAGGAGAAGTCCCCGCCGATATCGACGACCATGTGGTCGAAATCTCCCCCCGCCAAGCGGCCGCCTTCGGCCTGAAGTCTCCCCAATCTATTATTTCTATAGGAATAGTAGATTTGTTGTCGATCGTCCGGGCGGCGCCATCGCGGGGAGAAGCCAAACGCCTGGTTCAGCAAGGCGGAGTCTCGCTCGACGGCGAGCGAGTCACCGACATTGCGTTTCTCCTGCCGCTTAAAGAAAAAGACGAGCACATTCTTAAGGTGGGCAAAAGAAAGTTTTTCAAGATCAGAATAACGGCTTGAGAAAGCCCGGCCCGGAATCCCCGCCGGGTTCGTCGGACGATCGGTTCTTGCGCAGAGATTCGGGCGGCGAATAAAGCGGCCGCCGGCCGTAAAGTTCCTCGTACAGGACCGGGTAGCGGTCCTTTCCCCCAAGGAGCAGGCAGCTCAGCGGCATCACCTCCCTGGCTAGGGCCGCCATTCGATTGACGATCTCGCGGATATCCCACTGGGCGCTCGGATCCTGGCGCAGCCTGGAGACATGATAAAGTTCGCGAATGTTGAGCTTGAAGAGCACCCGACGCCGGTGAGCATTCGTCAAAACATAGGCGGCTGCCGGCCCGACCGCTTGGCGTAACTCCGCATAGGTTTCCTCGGTCAGCGCGATGATCTCGTCGAACTCCCTGCCCGCATCCACCTCATCGATTGAATGAGGTCTCGTCACTCCGAGAGCAGGATCATAAGCCTGTGCGGTCAGCGTGGCCAGGCGGTGCCGCTTGAGCTGCGCGAAGGCGGAGGCCGAAACGAGGAGAGCGAAGGTCAACTCGGCATACTCGAACTCCCGCGGCGGAAAATCGTAAAACTCCATGTGCCGGAAGAGGGCCCGAAAAAGTTCTCGTTTTTCGTCCGCCGCCGCCCGCCGGACATCCGCCAGGCAACCCGCGTAGGTCCGACCGGTCGAAGAGTGGAGAAGAGCCGCCAGAATCCGGTCATCGCCCTCTGAAGTCCTATCCACCAGCCGGACAGGTTCCTCCCCCGACTGAGAAGGGAGAGCTTCACCGCCCGCTTGAAGGCCGTCCGAAGGCCCTCCCTCCCGACGCGGGAAATTCGCCGCGGCTGCCGTAAACTCCTCCCTCATCCGCCGATCAAATTCCGTCGCGCCGGTGAACAGGATGATCGACGGGGCGACACTCTTGACCAGATCATGCATTTTCTCCCTGAGCTCCCTGAGCTCAGCCAGAGGGCTGGAGGCTAAGCGCCGGATCATAAACTCGAGGTTTCGAGCATTGAGCGTCAACCCGACCTGACTTTCCGTTGCCAGGCTGACGACATAGCGAGCATCTTCCTTCGCCCAACCGTCAAGAACCGAATGATTCCTGGAATTCAAGGAAAGGTCGCTGTACCGGCGGAAAAAATGCGGCCTCAATTTATCGTAGAGCCGGTGATAGAGAGCATTCTGAGCCCGGATCGTGCGGAGAAAAAGATTCTCCATCCCCGCCTTCCGAATCTCTTCAGGGACGACGAAATCGTCCCCGAGAGTGATGTAGCGCTGGGACTTCTCGGTATAAGAGCAGAGCCGGAAGCGCTCCACCTCTTCGAGCGCCAGGCGGGAAATTCCGAGGAGATCAAAATTGAAAACAGCGTGCTCGGCCACGGAATGATGGCCCATCTTGAAAATGATGTTCTCGTTGGACCGCCGGGCCTTCTCGACTTCCTTCCGGGCCGCCGCTCGAAGTTCATCCACCGGCCGGGGATCGCGTGAAATCCGGGCATAGGAAGCGGAAAGCGTCTCCGGAGTCATATCGAGACGTGGCCCGGCCCGCCTCTGAAGGTCATCCAGGACCTCCTTATCGACATTGAAACCAGCGAGAAGTACTCTCATCCCGATCTTACAATAGAAGTCCCTGCCCGGATTGTCAATCAGTTGCAAGAAAACGGATAATCAGGTATCTTGGGTTTTCTGAAAGGAGATCCGATGATCAGTCTGGCCAAATTCTCGGTGAAAAAGCTCATCGGCTATGCCGTTCGCGCCGAAAGGGATTCTCACAATATCTATCGCCGGCTTTCCCGCCGGCTGAAAAATCCCCTTCTCCGGGAAAAGTTCGAGGTTCTGGCTTTTGAAGAAAAAAAACACGGTGAAATCCTGGAATCCCTCTACGGCTCGCTTTACGGAGATGAGAGACTCGAGGTCCCGGAGTCGGTCGACGCACGTCTTCTGCCCGGCGTGACGATCAGGCCGTCTTCTACCCTCATCGACATCCTCGCCCAGGCCATGGAAGCCGAAAAATCCGCCCAGGATTTCTACGCCTCGCTGGCCGGCCGGGTCAAGACGACAAAACGAAAGATCCTCGAATACCTAAGCAAAGTCGAGAAAAGCCATTATCTCATGCTCCGGTCCGAGTATGCTCTGGCCCAGGCCTACGATGACTACGGAGAAAAAGACATCGACAAAATCATCACCTGATTTTTCTGTCCCGGCCTGCTTCCTTTGTCGAAGATTCCATAAACTCACCTTTTCTGGTAAAATGGCGGCCTCAATCCGAGCCTAAGGAGGCGCGATGAGACGATTATGGAAAGGTGGCTTTATTCTCTGGACTTTATTTTTCGCCTTCCATTCGGCCGTCCTCGCTGCGGAGAAATCCGGCTTCGGCTTCCAGGGCGGGCTGACCCTGACCGATCATTGGAGCACCAAGGAGAAAAGCGGCGATTTTACCGTCGAATCGACGATGAAAGACGGGTTTTCGGCCGGGATCTTCGCCGCGGCGCGGTTCAGTGGGCTGTTTTCTCTTGAGGCCGACCTTCTTTATGTCAAAAAGGGATCGAACCAGACGATCACCGTGCCCGGATTTCCTTTCGGCCCCATCAAGGTGACCTACGCCCTGGATTACCTGGAGATTCCGCTCCTCCTTCGCACCCATCCCTTTCCCAAGGCGAAGACTCAGCTCAGCCTGGCCGCCGGCCCCTATATCGCTTTTCTTGTCGGTAAAAAATACACCTACCGAATCGCGGTCGTCGGAAGCAAGGAAGAGGAGATTCAAGGCCTCAAGTCTACGGATTTCGGCGTCGCCTTCGGCACCGGGGTCGTCATTCCGGCAAAGATCGGCGGCTTGAAGATCGATTATCGTTACACGATGGGGTTTACCGACCTGAAGCTTCCCACCGGTCCGGGTTTTCCGGAGATCGAGCTCCGGAACTACGGCCACTATCTGATGTTCGGGCTGCTGTTCTAGCCCTTCATGACTCCCAGAGGCGCGAGCCGGGCGACCATTTTCCCGATTCCGACCTCATGGGACACTCGGACGACTTCCTCGACATCCTTATAAGCGGCCGAGGCCTCTTCGGCTACCCCTTTCCAGCTCGAAGAGCGGAGCTCAATTCCTTTTTGTAAAAGCTCATCCCGGATTTGTTCGCCCCGGAATCGGCGCAGGGCTTCGTGTCGAGACATGACCCGGCCGGCTCCGTGGGCCGTCGAGCTGAAGCTCAGATCCTCGGCCGCTTCGGTTCCCACAAGGAGATAGGAGGCCGTACCCATGCTCCCCGGAATAATGACCGGCTGACCCGAGGAGCGGTAGACGGGGGGAATTTCCGGCCTCCCGGGCCCAAAGCTCCGCGTCGCCCCTTTCCGGTGGAGGCAGACCTCTCGAACCCGGCCGTCGATGAGATGTTTCTCGAACTTGGCGACGTTGTGGCAGACATCGTAAACCTGCCGCATTCCGTTCGAAGTTCCCAGGACTTTGGCAAACACATCGCGCACCCAGTGGGCGATCATCTGGCGGTTGGCGAAAGCGTAATTGACGGCCGAACACATCGCTTCGTAATACTGGCGTCCGAGGGGAGAGCGAATCGGCGCGTGGATTAATTCCCGGTCGGGCAAACCTTTTGTCCCGAACGTGTTCTCCATGAGTTCGATATAATCCGAAGCCACCTGATGGCCCAGACCGCGGCTGCCGCAATGGATCATGACCATGATCTGACCCTCGGCTTCGATGCCGAAGACCCGGGCCGTCGCCGGATCGTAGATCGCGGCGACTTTCTGGATCTCGAGAAAATGGTTTCCTGCTCCGAGAGTCCCGAGCTGAGGAATTCCCCGTTCGAGAGCGCGCTCGGAAACATGGGCCGGGTCGGCGTCCTTCATCCGGCCGTTCTCCTCGGTCATCACAAGGTCGTCCGACGTGCCGAAGCCGTTTTCGACCGCCCATTCCGCTCCCTTGGTCAGAATATCCCTGAGAACGCCGCGGCTGAGCTTGGTGATCCCCCCTTTTCCCACGCCGGCCGGGACCTCCTTGAAAATCTCGGCCAGGAGCTCTTTTCTTTTGGCCGTCACATCCTTCTCCGCGAAATCCGTCCGCAACAGCCTGACGCCGCAGTTGATGTCGTATCCGACGCCGCCGGGCGAGATGATCCCCTCTTCGAGGTCAAAGGCGGCGACACCGCCGATCGGAAACCCATAGCCCTGGTGGGCATCCGGCATGACATAGGACATCCGCTGAATTCCCGGCAGGCAGGCGACGTTCTTCGCTTGTTGGAGCGTCAGATCGCGCTTGACTCCTTCAAGGAGCCTGGAAGACGCATAGATCGTGGCCGGGACTCTCATCGGCCCGGCCTTGGGAATTTCCCAGGTCAGATCATTGATTTTGCGCAATTCCATCTTCTTACCTCGAGAGTTCAGATGTCGAGCACGACTTGAAGCGTTACTCCCTCCCCCGTTTCCACTTTGATCTCATTATAGGTTACGGCTTTGACCTCGCCAAAGAGGGCATGGTCTGCCGAATGATGGTCGCCGCGGAAGACGCCTCGGAGGCGATAGCCGTCAGGGGTCTTTTCAACCCGCAGGTCTTCGGTGGAATGGAGAAGAAAACCTTTCGTCTCGAAAAAATAGACGATCTCCTCAAGAAAGCGGACCAGGATTTGTTCGAGATCCCGCCCCTCGACCGCGACCGGATAGCTCACGTTGGGCCCCACTTTCTCCGGATTCCACATCAGCGAGGCCGTAGCGAGAGCGGCGTTGGCGAAGGCCTCCTCCAAATTCCGGCCGAAGGCCTGGAACTTGGCGTCCGCCGTGTGATTAAGATAGCGAAATTTCTTTTTCATCGTCTATGCCGCCTGATGGGATGAGCCTTCCCCGGACGATCCGGACTCGGCATATTCATTTTAACATGCCTCGTCCCGCGCCGCCACATATGTCCGCAAGGAAAAAATCCGTCCCCAAAAAGCGAAGATCATCAGGTTTGACACGCAGGACGGATGGGCTTATCATCGCTTTCGCCGCTCGGTGAAGGACAGAAGGAATGGATTACGCCGGCCGGAACGCCGATCTCGTTTTCAACCTGACAAGGGAGAGCGCCTTCTCATTTAAGTGCCAGAGATGTGGCGCCTGCTGTCATAACAAGGCCATCCACCTCAACCCCTTTGAAACGCTTCGCCTGGCGCGCTTCCTCGGCCTGAAGACGGCACAATTTTTGCGGCAATGCCTCGACCCGGAAGAGCCGATTCTTCGCCTCATGCCGGATGGGAGCTGCCTCTTTCTTTCCGCTTCAGAATGCCGAGTCTATGAACACCGTCCCCTTGTCTGCCGTCTTTTTCCCCTCGGTCAGCTCCTCGACCCAGAAGGAGGGGAAAAATTTTCCTTCTTCCCGCTTCATCCGGATTGTCTCGGGCTCCCGGGAGAGGACGGAACCGTCGCCTCTCATCTTGGACGGCAAGGGATCCAGCCCTATCTTTACTACGAGTCGATCTACGCCGGGATGGCAAAAAAGATCCCGGAAAAAGGGTTGTCCGTCTCCTGGCTGGACGTCGATGCCGTTGTCGATTCGTATTGCCGATCGAAGAGAATCCGGAAGCCTCACCGGCTGAAGAGACTTTTGGATCTTCATCTGGAAGCGCTTTGGTTCGAGACGGCCGGACGCGGGTCCTAAAAACGGCCGGCGATCTTCGCGCCGCAAAACGGGCAAGAGCCGCCTTTGATCAAGTTTTCCCGGACATCGAAGCCCGTCCTCTGAACAAGGACTTTCCCGCAACGCGGGCAATTCGTATCCTCGCCTTCACCCCAGACATTTCCTAGATAAACATAATGAAGGCCGGCTTGCTTTCCGAGCTCAAACGCCCGATGCAGCGTAGCCAGCGGGGTCGACCCGATATCGGTATACTGGTAGTGCGGATGAAACCGGCTGATATGCCAGGGAATGTCGATATTCAGCCCGGCGATAAACTCAGCTATTGCCTGGAGCTCTTCCTGGCCATCGTTCATTCCGGGGACAACCAGGGTGGTGACCTCGACCCAGATCCCGAGTTCGTTCATCGACCGGATGGAGTCAAGAACCGGATCAAGCCTAGCGCCGCAGATTTTTTTATAAGTTTCGTCCTTGAACGCTTTGAGGTCCACATTCGCCGCATCGAGGAACGGACGGATCGCTTCGAGCGCCTCCCGCGTCATGTAGCCGTTCGTGACAAAGACATTGGCCAACCCCGCCTGTCGGCCAAGACGGGCCGTGTCATAGGCGTATTCAAAAAAAATCGTCGGCTCCGTATAAGTGTAAGAAAGACTGCGGCAGCCCCGCCGCCGGGCTTCCCGGACGATCTCTTCAGGTGAGAGGCGCTCGCCTTGCCCGAGATCCACCGCTTTCTCTTTGAGCTGCGAAATCTGCCAGTTCTGACAGAACGGACAGCGAAAATTGCAGCCTGCCGTGGCGATGGAAAACGAGGTCGAGCCGGGAAGGAAATGATAGAGCGGTTTCTTTTCGATCGGGTCGATATGGGCGGCGATGACCTCTCCATAGGCATGCGTTCCCAGTCTCCCTTCGCGGTTCTCCCGGACCGAACAGATTCCGAACTTCCCTGGCGAAACAACGCAACGGTGGGAACAGAGAAAGCATTCGACTCGATGGCGATCGAGGGGACGCCAGAGCATGGCCTCGCGCCACATCGCTCTCAACCTCGAAATGACGGCCGACCCTCCTCGATGGTCTGGCCGATCATCGAGCGGCATTCCGGCCGCTGAATCATCTCCATCCCTCTGAAGTCCCGGCTTTGAGCTCCGGATGGAGCTTCACTCCGGAAGGGCAGAGTTTGAGCAGAGAGCATTCCGGACAGCGCGGTTTCCTGGCCCGGCAGATGGCGCGGCCGTGGTTGACCAGCATGTAGTTGAAATCGAGCCAATCCTCTCGGGGGACGACCTTGAGCAGGTCACGCTCGATTTTCTCCGGGTCGCTCTGTCGGCTCAAGCCCAGGCGGCCGGCAAGCCTCCGGACGTGGGTGTCGACGGCGATTCCCTCCGCCTTTCCGTAGCCTGAGGAGAGGACGATGTTGGCGGTCTTGCGGGCGACTCCAGGGAGCTGAAGAAGATCCTCCATCCGGTCCGGGACTTTGCCGCCAAAATCGCTGACGATCTTGGCGGCAGCGCCGATGATCGCCTTGGCCTTGTTCCGGAAAAAACCGGTCGAACGGATTTCTTTTTCCAGCTCCGCCCGATCGGCGCGGGCGAAGTCGGCCGCTGTCGGATATTTTTTGAACAACGCCGGCGTAATCTCATTCACACGCTCATCCGTGCATTGAGCGGCCAGGATAGTGGCGACGAGAATCTGGAGAGGGCTGGAGAAGTTGAGGGCGGTCCGGCTGTGGGGATATTCCCGGCGAAGGATTTCAATAAGGCCGCGAATCCGTTTTTTCGCCGGCTCCATGGTCACGGTCCGATGTGAAAGAGGTCTTCTCCGAGATGAAAATCTTCCACTTGATAATAATCCGGAAAACGGGCCAAAAGGTCAATCTCCGATTTGATCAGAAAGGCGTGGCTCCGTTCGACCCGGCTGAGGTAGTCGAGGATTTTCCGGCTGGCGGGATCCCCGACCACCGGCCCGGCGTCGCGATAGAATTTCTCGGCGAATCTTTCCGCCTCCAGGGCGGCCTTGAACAGGTCCAGAACCGAGCTCTTCTCATCCACCTGAAGAACCGGCCTCGGCCGAACGAGCGTCTCGGGAATCTTAAGCTCGAATCCGGGAAAGCGCTGGGCATGAAGCCGCTCCAGAAGGCGACGATGCTTCTTTTCCTCAAGGACGAGAAACCGGAGTTTCTGCTCGAGGACGACATTTTTCACCCGGGAAAGAAGGCCGTCATAAAATTTGGCGGCTTCGATCTCGGAC
>CAZNVB010000149.1:0-1840 GCA_964576265.1 uncultured Eubacteriales bacterium
AAGATGTTCTGGAGGGCTTTCGAACCCTCAACCCGAAGAGATTTCGCTGCTACGGGCTGACCGATCCCGGCCGGTCGGCCGACCGTGTCCCAACGTTCGCCTTTGAGATCTCTGGCCTCGGTGCGGCCGATATCAAAAGAGGGCTCTGGCAAAAAGCGGGAATCCAGATCGCCGATGGAAACCACTATTCCGCTGTTTTTTATCGGCACTTCGGACTAAAGAGCGTGGCTCGAGCCAGCTTCGCCCATTACAACCGAATCTCAGATGCGGAAGCCCTGACAGAAGCTCTTCGCGCGCTCATCGAAGAGAGTTCGGTCTGAGGGTTTTCGTTCTGAAAATAAATCACCGGAAGGAGATTTTAGGATGAGAAAAAGAGAAGCACGGATTTTCCCGTTGATTTTCCTTTTTTCCCTGTCTTTTAACACAACATACGGGGAGCAAAAAAGCGTCCGATTGCTCGATCTTGAAACCTTCATGGAGATGGAATCTGTCGGGGCGCCGCAAATCTCTCCCGACGCCAAAAGCATTATCTTCACCCGGACTTGGATCGATCAGGTCAACGACCGCTCGAATTCGAACCTCTGGATCGTGGATATCGAAGGAAAAAAGGTCCGGGAACTGACGCCCGGGAACTGGCGCGATTCCTCGCCGGTGTGGTCCCCAGACGGGAAGAAGATCGCTTTTCTCTCGGACCGAGACGGGAGCTCGCAAGTCCACGTCATGTGGGTTGATACCCGGGAGGTAGCACAACTGACTCATGTCGAAAATACGCCGACGGGATTGGCCTGGTCGCCCGACGGAAAAAATCTCGCTTTTTCCATGTTCATCCCGGACGAAAAACCGATCCTGAGCGTCAAGCTTCCTCGCCGGCCAAAGGGCGCCAAATGGGCCGAGCCGGCGGTCATCATTGACCGACTCTCCTGGCGAAGCGACGGCCAGGGTCCGCTCCCCAAAGGCCATTCGCATCTTTTTATCGTCGACGCCGAAGTCGGAGGAACCCCGCGTCAGATCACATCCGGCGATTATTCCCACAGCAGCCCGGAATGGTCGGCCGACGGGCAAAGAATCTATTGTTCCGCCGTCCGCAAACCGGAAGCCGAATACCAGGAGAACGATTCCGAAATCTACGCTGTCGACCTGAAAACCCTGGAGATTACTCCCCTGACCGACCGGAAAGGGCCAGACCAGGGACCGAAGGTCTCGCCCGATGGAAAATGGATCGCCTACACGGGGTTCGATGATAAAAATTACACCAGCCACTTATCCGACCTTTATCTGATGGATGTAAACGGCGGAAATAAGAGAGTTCTCGCTTCCGGTCTTCCGAGCTCGCCTTCGAACATTCTTTGGGCGGCGGACGGCCGGAACCTTTTCTATCTAATGGCCGAGCGAGGCGAAAGCAATGTCTATTCTGTCTCGCTCGACGGCAAAATCAGAAAAATCACCTCGGGAACACATTTCATCTCCGGGATTTCCATCTCCCGCACGGGACAGGCGGCGGCCGTCCTCTCCACATTCCACAAGCCAGGTCATCTTGTTACGTTTCATCTAATGAAACCGGAGGACATAAAGACGGTCGTCGATGTCAACCGCGATGTCCTTGACGGTGTCCGGCTCGGCGAGGTCGAAGAACTGTGGTTCAAGTCGTCCGATGATTGGAAAATCCAGGGCTGGTTGATCAAACCCGCCGAGTTCGACCCGGCAAAAAAGTATCCGCTTCTCCTTTGGATCCACGGCGGCCCGTGGGCTATGTATAATGTCGCTTTCAATTGGGAATGGCAGAACTTCGCCGCCGACGGCTACGCCGTTCTCTACATCAATCCCCGGGGCAGCACCGGGT
>CAZNVB010000150.1:0-58599 GCA_964576265.1 uncultured Eubacteriales bacterium
CTTCGAAGCCGGCGGAAAAGGTGGCTTGGTCGTATTTCTGCCATGGCCGTCCGACGTCATCCTGCGACCGGGCGATGTCTCTCTGGAAGTAGAGGCTGAATTTGAAGACGTTACCGGCCCCGGCCGCCAGATCCGCCAATCCGAAGACGCCGTAAACCTCGTTGTCGAACGTGCTTTCGAACTGGCGGATCGTCATGGCGGCGTCCTTCCACTGGTCGAGCGTGTTCCGGTAGCCGATGTAAAACGCCCGGAAGCGCAGGGTTGAGCGATCCCCCAAGGAAGTGAATCCGCCGGCGTTGAGGGAGGTGCGGCTCCAGTCCTTGAACCTCCAGTAGCGCGGCCGCTGGACGGAGAGCGCGGGCGGCATGCCGTATCCCGAACGATAAATTGCGCCGTTGACCATAATCTCGGTTCGGCCGCTGGGTGTGTAATAGAGCTTGGCGCTCAGGTTGAACCGCTCATAATCGCTGTTCGCCCGGGAAACGGTCTTCCCCGTTTCGTCGCGATAGTTGTAGCCATTCGAATCCTGGTAGACGACACTCCCGGCCAGGGCGAATTTCTTGTACTGTCCTTGCCCGTCGAGGACGACACTCCGGGTCGCGCGCTCGCCGTAAGAGCCTGTCAAGGTCAATCGAGGTTCCGGTCCCGGACGGCGGGTGATGATGTTGACGATGCCGCCCAGGGTGTTCGGTCCGTAAAGGACCGAAGAAGGGCCCTTGGTGATCTGGAGCGTGTCCAGCCCCGCCGCCGTCACCGTTTTCAGGTCGAAGGTGCTGTAGTAGGGCTCCACCTCAGGAACCCCATCCAAGAGGAGGGCGACGCGCTTGGCGTCGATTCCGCGGAGTTTGAGCGTGTAGGTATCTTTTTCGCCGAACGTGACCATGACCCCGGGCGCGTACCTGATGGCCTCGGCCAGGTCCAGGGGACGCCGCTGGTCGATTTGGGTGGTCGTGATCGTCGTCACCGTGGCCACGGGAAGTTCTCGCGGCGCCCGGCCGACGACGACGATTTCTTCCGTGATCCGGGTTTGCTGGGCCTTCTTTTCGGCCTCTTCTTCTTTTTTGCCGGTCTCCTGAGCCCAGCCGAAGACAGAGAGAAAATGAGCGAAGAGGAGGGGAAGGACAAAGGATCCAAAAATGACTTGGTAAAGGGTTGGACCTCGAATTGAATTCTTCATCGGCCCTCCTTTTCAAGCACGGAAGGCGCGGCCGTTTCCGGCCTCACCCTGACGGTCGCGAGCCCTGGCGATCAGGCCGCGTTAGGCCCTTTGACTCGGAGGAGGCGGATAACTTAGCACAATCAATGGGATGGGGCAAGCGCGAGGCGGGAAAATCAGCGATTCAGATCGATTTCCGCTGCTTTCGGCTTGCCGCAAGCCGCATCGCCGCGCCGAGAGCAATCATGGCTGCGCCGGCGCCGGCATTCAGGGCCATGGCTTTGAACGCGGCTCCCTGAGTTGCCGTGAAGGCGGCGACGGCGAGAAGAATCAGCCCGTAGACGATGAGCGCCAGGCCGACCATAAAGAAAGGGGACCTCCTCGGCTTTGCGGCCGCCGCATCCGGCAAGCTCGGGATAGCCATCCGGGCGATGAATTCCTGCACCCGTTTCTGTTCGTCTTCGGGAGGTTTGTATGTCGCCGACCCGATCCACATGCCGAGAATGGTCGAGAGGATGTTGATCCCGATGGAGGCCGAGTTCCAGCCCTGCTTGAGCCAGTAGGAGAGAGCGGGGTCGGTGGCGAGGCGGTCTTTGGCGGCGGCGAGGAGGACTCCGTTCAAGATGACGAGAGAGACTCCGGAAATCGTTCCGGCCGTAACGCCCGCGATCGCTCCTCGCGAGTTCACCTTCTTGATCACCAGACCGGCCAGGAGTGGGATCATGATCGCCGGGCCGAACGCTCCGAAGATTTTCACCAGGATATCGATCAGGTTGAAGACTTCTTTCAGGTATTTCAGGCCCAGGGCGAAGAAGGTTGTGAGCAGGCCGATCATCGCCGTGTTGATCCGGCCGATCTTGACGACCCGCGTTTCATCGGCTCCGGGACGGAGGACCTTGTGGTAGAAGTCCTTGGTCAGGACGCCCGAAAGGACGTTGTATTCATTTCCCAGGGTCGAGAGCGTGGCGCTGAACATGCCGGCCACGAGGACGCCCATGATTCCCACAGGCAGGATTTTGAGAGCCATGAGAACATAAACTTCGTCGCTCCGTCCGAGCACATCCGGGCCGATGATCTTAGGGAGATAGGCCCGCGCCGCCAGGGCGGGAAAGAAGAAAATCAGCGGCCCGAGAAAACTCAGGACGCCCATCCCCAGGGCCACTTTCTTGGCGTCTTTCTCGGTCGGGACACAGTTGTATTTCTGAACCAGCCCCCAGGAGGCGTTGTAGGAGAGAAAGGCGACCAGAGCAAACATCAGCCAGTAAAAAAAATCGTAGGGCGGAGCGATCAGATGAAAAAAATTGGTCGGCGCCTCCGGCCCGCTCCGGACTCCGGCCACCAGGCCGTCGAACCCTCCCACGGCGCCGAGAGATAGGCCGAACATGATGACGATGGCGATGCAGAGGATGGAGAACTGGAAGAAATCCGTCACCAGGACGGCCCACTGGCCTCCCAGGACGGCATAGACGATCATGATCAGCCCGACGACGAAAATGCCGACATCGAGGGAAAACCAGCGCTGGCCGATGGCCGGGACAAGGAAGATGGAAGTCGCCAGGATGCGGAGGGCGTTGTCGATCAGGCGGAGGGGAAATCCCGTCCAGACAAAGACCTGGTGGACGAGGTTGTTGTAGCGCTGACTCATGAACCCGAGAGGCGTGATCACCCGGGCGCGGCGCCAGCGGACGGCGAAGAAGAAAAAAGCGAAGACCATCGCCGGAACCGGGACCCAGGCGATCGCCACGGCGACGAGCCCGTACTTGAAGGCGATCTGAGAATAGATGACGAAAAACGTGGCGCTGAACGAAGCCATCCAGAGGGAAATGCTCGAAAGCCACCAGGGGACGGAGGCTCCGGCGGCGAAATAATCCCGCGCCTCCTTGATGTACTTGCGGAAATAGGTGCCGATGAAAATGAGGACGGCGAAGTAGCCGACGAGGACGACATAATCGAGCCCGTGGAGGATTTGAGTTTCCTTCATGGCCGTCCCTATTTGACGATCACCTTTGGAGCCAACGGAGCGCGAACCCTGGCCGAGAGGTCCTCGATTTTTTTGACCCAGCCCGCGGCCTGAGGAGCCTGTGGAGCGGTGATTCCCAGGTGCCAGCCGCCGCAGATCCAGTGGGTTCGTTTTTCGCCCGCCGGGATCGTCAGCTTGACATAACGGTCGAGGTCGGTCTCGGCGAAGCCGGCGAATTCCGCCGGGTCAAAAACGAGCGCCAGCCCGATGTCCCCGGCTCCCGGCGCTCCCTTTCCCCAGGTCGCGAGATAACCTTTTTCCTGATCCATCGACCAGGTTTCCTCGGCGAGTTTTTCGATTCCGGGGCTGTAGACGACCGAGCCGCCGGCGCTCGACTGAATGACGATGTCCTGGCGTGAATAGATATTGTTGGTGAACGCGGACATGATGAGCCGGACGGAATAGGTCGCTTCGGAGGGGCCGATGCCGGTAATATCGACGCGGGCGATGCTCCTCACCGGCCCGGCGGCGATGACCTTGCGGGTGTATTGATTCCCGCCCTTGCCGGCCGGATTGACGGTTGAGATTCGTTTCTCGCCTTCCCAGAGGCTGATCCCGCCGAGGCCGGACGCCTCGCCGACGTGAAGGATATCCATCCCCCAATCCTGCATCTCGTGATAGCCGTAGTCGGCGGTGAACGCGGACATGATCAGGCGCTCATCCAGCTTGCCGAAGGCCTCGAGTTGTCCCCAGTAGAAGCGGTAGGCCGCCCGGTTCGATTCCCAGCCGATGTTGGCATCGGCGGTTTCCCAGGCAAGACGGGCGTATGTCCGGACGGGGAAATCAGGTGGTTTCGTTCCGGTCGGTGAATAACGGACGGCGATTTCCGACTTCCCCGGAGGAAGCGTGGCCAGGAAGGCGACTTCATCCGGTTTCCCGTCGCCGTCGAGATCGTCCATCTGGAAGGGGAGGACCTCGCCTCGGGGGCCGGCGAGGCGGCAATTCATCGGGTTGAAGTCGGGGACGAATGAGAGGAGATCGGCCAGCGGGATGACGACCGCCTGGTCGGCAAGCTCGGCCTGGAGCGGGTTCGAAAGCTCAAGGACGAAGAGCTTTTCCGGCTCTGTCGGCGCTCCCCCGGGCCGTTCAGCTCCTTTCCGACAATTTCCTATAAAAACGATCGAAAGAGTAAGAATTAGGATGAGGGCCGGGCGGGCTTGGTTGTTCATTTTTCCTCCTGTCATTGATCGTCATGGCCGGCGGCAGGAATGAATCTTGAAGGCCCCATTGTAGTGAAGGCTGGAGAGGCTGTCAATCGGAGCCGGCCGTTTGTCGTCTGTGTTTACGACATTCATCGTCACGGAGTCTTGTAGCTTGGTGCCGGAAAGAATTTCCGGATCGGAGATCATGAATGATGCAACCGGCTCTTTCTCTTCAAAAAACTTCTTTATTTTTCCTCTCGAAAACCGAATAGACGACGGGGACAACGAGCAGGGTGATCAGGGTCGAGCTGAGAAGGCCGCCGATCACGGCCCGGGCCAGCGGCGTCTGGATTTCGCTTCCTTCCTTGAGCCCGAGGGCCAGCGGGACCATCGCCATGATCGTCGTCGCAGCCGTCATCAGGATCGGCCGGAGCCGTCGCCTGCCCGCCTCTTCGATGGCCTGCCGCAGTTCCATCTTGTCTCTGCGCCGGAGGAGGTTCGTGTAGTCGACAAGCAGGATGGCGTTGTTGACGACGATGCCGCCGAGCATGATGCAGCCGATGTAGGTCTCGACGTTGAAGGTCGTGCCGGTCAGGAGGAGAATGAAGACGACGCCGATCACGGCCAGGGGCACCGAGAACATGACGATGAGCGGGTCGCGCAGGGATTCGTAGAGCATGGCCATGATCATATAGACGAGGAAGATGGCGAGAAGAATACTGATGAGAAGCTCGCGGAAGGCCTTCTGCTGCTCTTCGTAGTCGCCGGTGAAGCCGATGGTAAAATCCCTGGGCACGGGAACCGATTTCAGGCTGCGTCGGACATCGGAAATGACCGACCCCAGGTCGCGGCCGGCGAGCTCGGCCGAGACGGTGATGATTCTCTCGCGGTCGCGGCGCTCAATCTGCTGGGGACCACGTTTCGGCTGGACATTGACGACATTCCTGAGGCTGATTTGCTGACCGTCGGAATTCGTCATCGTCAAATCGAGAATGTCGCTGACATCCATTCTTTCCGAATCCTTGACTTTGACCAGGATTCGATATTCCCGTCCGCCCTCGCGGAACTGGCTCGCTTGAGTCCCCATGAGCACGGTCTGGATAAACCCGGCGACCTGGTTGACCGAGAGCTTCATTTCCGAGGCCTTCTGCCTGTCGATGAGCAGATGCTGTTCGGGAGTCCCTTCTCGCCGGCTGATCCGGACATCGGTCACGCCCCGGGTGTTTTCGACGACCCGTCGGACCTGTTCGGCCAGGGCTTGAGCGACGTCCATGTCATAACCGCGGACCTCGACCTGGAGCCTTTCCTGGCCGCCGCCTCCTCGCATGCCGAACATCATCTGGGCCCCCGAAGCTCTTGTCCTCACTTGGGCGCCCGGCACCTGAGAAAGCTTCCGGCTGAGATCGGCAGCGATCTCGGCGCTCGACCGAGTCCGCTGGGACTTCGGCTTAAGCCGAAGAGTGATGGAGCCCTGGTTGGCCCCGCCGCGCCAGCCTCCGCTTCCCGCTCCTTCCTCGATGCTCGAAATCTCGGGCACCTCTTTCTTGACCAGTTCGGTCACGTCTTTCAGCTTTTGATCCATGACCATCAGCCGCGTTCCGACTTCCATCTCCACCGTGATGTTCACCTCGCCTTCGTCGGTTTGCGGCAGGTATTCCCGGCCGATGAATCTCATCAAAAAGAGACTGATGAGGAGCAGGACGGCGGCTCCAACCAGAATGAGGGTGCGGTGGTTGAGGGAATAATGAAGAAGCCTCTTGTATCCGTTTTCTATCCCGGAGAAGAGAGCTTTGGCCTGGAGTGCGATTTTCGATTCAGGCTTCTCTCGACCCGGGTTCGAGGCGGCCAGGATACGGCTTGAAAACATCGGGACAAGGGTCAGAGAGACGAAGAGCGAACACAGAAGGGCAAAGCTGACGACATAGGCGAGCTGCTTGAACATGATTCCCGAGGAGCCGCGGACAAAAAGCATGGGGAGAAAGACGATAACCGTCGTCGCCGTGCTGGCGATGATCGCTCCGGTCACTTCCCTGGCCCCTTCGACGCTGGCCTTCTGTATGGGGACTCCTCCCTGCTTCATCCGGAAGATGTTTTCGAGGACGACGATGGAGCTATCGACCATCATCCCGACGCCGAGAGCCAATCCTCCCAGGCTCATGACGTTGAGCGTCATGCCGCCGAAGTAGATGAGGGAGAATGTGGCGATGATCGAAATCGGGATCGCCGTGGCGATGACCAGCGTGCTCCGGACGTTGGCCAGAAAGAAGAGGAGAATGAAGACAGCCAACAACCCGCCGTACATGGCCGATGAAGCCACGTTGCTGATGGCATTCCGGATGAACTTGGCGCTGTCGCGGATAGGAATGATCTGGATCTGGGGATAGTCCTCCTGCAACCTCGCGATCTCCTTGAGGACCCCTTCGACGATCCTGACCGTATTCTTTCCCGATTGTTTGAAGATCATCATCCGGATGCCGGGAATTCCGTTCACCCGGGCCACTCGGGTGATCCGGCGGTAGGTGTCCTCGACGCTGGCGATGTCGCGCAGCCTGATCACTGCGCCCTCTCGGACGGCGACGATGGTCTCTTTGATTTCATCGACCGAAGTGTAGACTCCGGGGATCCGGACGACGATCTCGTAATTCCCCTTCTCGATCGTCCCGGCCGGGATGTCGATGTTTTCCTGCCGAATCTTACCGATAATTATATCAAGCGGAAGGCCGAGGGCCTTGACCTTGTCGGGGTAGAGGTTGACCTGAATTTCTCTTTCCAGGCCTCCCCAAACGTCGACCGAAGCCACTCCCGGGACGCGTTCGATCCGGTAGGAAATCTGCTGGTCGATGATTTTTCTCACCTGGATCGGGTCGAGCTCGCTTAGGGCGCCGAGCATCAACACCGGCATCTGGGCCGGGTCGAACTTGCGCAGAGTCGGTCTTTGGATATCTTCGGGAAGGCGGCCGATGATCCGGTCGATCCTTTCCCGAATGTCGTTGGATGCCTCGTCGAGGTTGGTCCCCCAGGCGAACATGACCCGGACGGTGCTCGATCCCTGCGATGAGGTGGAGAAGACCTCTTCCACTCCCGGGACCGAGCTCATCGCTTCCTCGATCGGCCGGGTGATCATCTGTTCCATTTCCTCGGGCGCGGTGTTGGGATAGGAGGTCGAAATGTTCAGGGTCGGGTAGGTGATGTCCGGCATGAGGTCGATGGGCAGCCGGGTCAGAGCGATAAAGCCCAGCACGAGCACCACCAGAGTCAGCATGATGGTGAAAATCGGGCGCTTGATGGCGAATTCAGAGATGCTCACGGCATCCTCCTTCCTGGGTCCGTCCTATTTTTTCCCCGGTCGGTTGCCGGAAGGCAGGGCCGACGATCTCTCGGGCAGGATGATGTTCATCCCGTCCTGGAGAAGATGCTGGCCGAGGACGACGGCGTAGCCGGAGAGGTCGGCCGGCTCGAGAATTTCGGCGTTTTCTCCCTCGACGATGCCGACCTTGACCGCTTTGAACGAGGCCTTCTTCTTTTCGGTATCGGCAATAAAAACCCCGGATTGATTCCCCCTTTGAACAAGGGAGCTGAAGGGCACGAGCCTGGCTTTTTCGCGTCGGGCAAAGACGATTTCGGCGTTGACGAACATCCCCGGTTTGAGCGATCCGTCTTCGTTGCTGATGTCGATCTCGACCCTGGCCTGGCGCGACGTTTCCTTGAGCAGCGGCGCGACGCGCGTCACCTTGCCGGCAAAGGTCTTGCCAGGGAAAGCGGTGCTCGTCACGGCGACATCCTGTCCCGCCCGGATGCGGAAATACTCTTTTTCGGTCGCATAGATGACCGCCGTAATCGGCTGGAGCTCAATTACGGAAATGATCTGGCTGTTGGGCGAGAGGAGGGCACCCTCGTCGACATATCTTTCCCCGACATAACGGACAGGGCTTCCCTTCTGCCAGGAAGCCGTGATCCGCGTGTAGGAAAGTCGGACCCGGGCGGCTTCGAGAGCCGATTCCCGGTTGGACACCTGGGCGGCCGTCACCTTGAACTTCGCCTCCTGGGCGTTGAACTGGGCCCGGGCCGCATCCAATTGGGAGTCGGACATGATTTTCTTTCCGTGGAGGGTCTCGGCCCGTTCAAGATCGCGACGGGAGAGTTCGACGGCGCTGCGGGCCTCTTCGAGGTTCGCCTTGGCCACGTTGAGATCGGCTTCGGCCTGGATGACGGCCTGCTGGTATTCTTCGTCTTCGAGCTGAGCGACGAGCTGGCCGTTCGTCAGCCGGTCGCCGATATCGACATAAAGCTTTTTCAGCTTCCCGGAAATTTTGGGAGCGATGACGAATTGAGATTTCGGTATCAGGGTGCCGGAGAAAAGGCCGAGGTCCCGGATGGACCCCTCGACGATCGGGGCGATTTCGACGGCGACGGTTCCCATTCGTTGCCCCTGAATCGGGGATTTTCCGGCGATGTTTTTAACGATCAGCCAGACGATAAGAGCGAGAAGAATGAGACCGGCTCCGACGGCGAGCCTGGTTTTCGGTCCGGAATTCTTGATGCGGATGAGAGGCTTCTTCATGAGATTCACCTGCTTTCACGGAAGACGTTGATATTCTGGCGCTCCCGGCCGACGCCCATGACCCGGTCGAGGCCGGCCAGCGAGTTTTCGTAATCGGTCAGCGCCTTGATCTCCAGGGTCTGAGCATTGGCCAGATCTCTCTGGAACTGAAGGACGGTGTAATTCGTGCTCATCCCGACGGCGAGCTTTTCCAGCTCGGCCTCAAGCTTTTTCTGGGCCAGCTCCCGAGCGGCGCGGTAGGCTTCGATTCTCTGAAAGTTCGTTTCCACCGCCCGGAGAGCGTTGCCGAGCTCGAGCGTCAGTTGCTGTTCCTGGTTTTTAATCTTGAGCTTGGCCTGCTCGAGGCTGATCTTTGCCTGAGCGTGATAGGCGCGGGAGAGAATGTTGCTGACCGGAAGAGTGACCGTCAGACCGACGGAAGAATTTTTGTACGCGAAATGGAACGCGTCCTGGAGAGCGGAAGATCTTTTCCCGGGGATCTTGCCGATGACGACTCCGGAAAGGGCGTTGTTGTCTTTATAAAGGATTTGGTCGCCCGAAATTCCCGGGCTCCAGTAGGAAAGCTGGAGACGGACATCGGGCAGGAGCTGGTTTCTGGCATAGCTCAGGGTAAACTCGCGGCTTCTTGAATCGATCTGCAGCGCCTTGAGGTCAGGCCGGTTTCGGAGCGCCGTCTCGAGAGCGGAGTCGAAATCCAGGTCCACCTTTTCGACCTGGGGTCTGTCGGTGGGGACGATCTTGATGTTTTTGACGTCGTCCATCTCGGCCGCGAGATTGACGATCGTCTTCAGCAGTTCTTCGTAATTCTTGACCTGGGCTTCGGCTTCGAGGATTTCGGCCTTCCTCAGGCTGACCTCCGCCTCGGCCGTCAAGAGTTCGATCGGAGGAAGCGTGCCGGCCTCGATCTCCGCTCTGTTCTTTTCCAGGAGCCTCTCGGCGAGCCGGAGCGACTGCCGGACGACATTCAGGTTTTCCCGGCTGTGGACAAGGCCCCAGTAGGCGATTTTGACCCGGTAGATCGTGTCTTCAAGGGTCTGATTGAGATTCTCTTCCGAGATGTCGCGGTTGAATCCCGCGACGATGATTTCCCGGCGGCTCATCTTGAACCCGAAATCCTTGAGGAGGGGCTGGCTGAAGTTGAAGCGCAGCGTGCTTCCATAGCGCGGGTTGATCGTCTGGAAGCTCCGGTTGGAGTTGATCAGATAGTTGTAGAGGCTTGCGGATAATGTCCCGCCGGTCGGAAGGAGCTGGGAAAGCTGGGTCGTGTTGTCGTTCTGGAAGGTCGTGACGACGTCGGAGGCGTCGAGAAAGGAGTAAGACGCGTTCTTCGTATTCTGTCTGTTATAGCTGAAAGAGATGGAGGGGAAAAACTTCTCACCGGCCAGGTCGGCGACTTCATCGAGGATTTTCGGGGTCAGCATTTCCGCCGCCAGACCGAGGTTGTTCCTCATCGTCTTGAAGATGCATTCATCGAGGGAGAGTTCAAGGATTCTCTGACCTGCCTGAGGATTCGGTGCGCCCTCTTGTTCAGGCGAGCCGGAAAGCGGCCCCGCGCCCGAGGCAAAAGTCAGGACAAAAAGCCAAAAAATCAGGGAAACCGAGAACCCTGTGGCCGAGATTTTTTTTTGCGCGTTCATCGCCAATCTCCGTCCGCTATCATTCGCTTTCTTGAATAGGAAGCCGAGTTTTTATTTCCCCGAGGTCTGTTCGCCGGCCCTTCGGACCGGAGGCGAAACCGATCCTCGCACCGCCGGCGGGCGTTCTCTCGCCATGAATAGACTCCATCTTCTTAATTTTAGACTCTTCGATTCCCGTTTTCTTCCCTTTTTTCAGTCCCGCCGGAAAAGATCTGTTGATCTTCCGCTTTGGTTTCCGCTCCGATCACCGCAGCAGGGCGTTGAAGAGGAGCTTGAATGTTCCATGCGTCTGGCAGCGGTGCTGGGTCCGGAACCCGATCAGGATCGTTCGACCTTTCCCGAGCCCGACGGAAACCATGGCCGCCTTTTTGGCCAGGCGTTTTTCCCCGATCAGCCAGCCGCTCTGAAGCACATCTCGTTCAGGGTAGCGAACCACCGTCTCGCAGCGCTCATTGTGAGCGCTGGGGATGATTTCAAAGGCCGGGTTCGACCAGAAAAGGACCAGCCCTTCAGCGGGCATTCCATAGGCTAGGGGGTGGGTATTGTTGATAGCGACCTTAAGGGTGGATCCGGGACAAAAAAACTCTTTCGGGCTTGCTTGGGCGGTTGCATTCCGGACGTTCAGTCCGAGTTTCTCGATGGCAAAATTCGAGGCATCCCCCAGGGCGACCAGGGTTCCGCCTTTTTCAACAAAAGATTGAAGAGCTTCGACTCCCTCTTTGCCGAGGCCGCTCCGGTATTCGGACGGATAGATCGGCATGCGGCCGCCGTAAGCTTCCGGCGATTCGCCCATGAGGATGTTCGTCGTATCGTGAGGCAGGATGAGGACGTCGTATCTGGCGTTCAGGTTTCCCTTTTTTATTTCGGCGTCCATAACAGTGATATAGGGGAAGGAGAATTGTTCAAGAAGAAGACGGGTCCAGCCTTCGTCCGCGTTTCCTCCCCAGTAGCGCTGGTAAAGACCGGTGCGCAGGCGAGCGACCTCATGGACTCCCTGACCCGGCAGTCGGTCGAGGGGACGAAAATCGACGCCTGTTTTCTCGGCCACGGCGGCGAGGATTGCGGCCGGCTCCGGGGCGAGGACAAAATCCCCGGCTCGGGCCTCAAACCCGGGGAGCGGCGTGTCGATGCGGCGGACAGAGATCCCGCGGTCGAGAAGGAGATTGACCGCTTTGAACGAGGCGTTCAACCGGCCGTCGAGAAGGTATCCGGCGCCGGGGGATTCGACTTTCCCTTTCATGGGAATATCGGCAGTCAGCGGGACGAAGCTTCCGTCCGGCATCTCGTCCAGCGCGTCGACGCGGACTCCCATGAATTCGGCCATGGTGTGAGTCGCCGTGTCGTAGGGCCGAAGCGGAGAGCCGTCCCTGTCGCGGGTCCAGGGGCTGTCGGTGTAAAGAGTTCGGCCGAGGAGGTTGCGGATGAGCCCCATTTTCGGCTGGGCGAGCGAGACGAGGAAGGTTCCCGCGGGATAAAGGACTCGCCCGGCAAAAAATTCTTTGCTTGCCTGGAGGATTTCAATCCCCGAGAGCCGGAGCGTGTTGATCATTTTGATCGCCGTCAAGCGGTCGTGCTGCCAAGGGGGGATGACGTAGGCCGCCGGTTTTCCTTTGGCGCCTCTCTCCGTTTGCCGTTTGGCTTTCAGGACGGCGTTCCTGAGCACGGTCTCCCGGTTTCTGGCGGCAATGTCGAGAACAGCCCAGCTCGAGATCTTCTGCTGTTCGACGATATCCCGAAGCTTCCACCAGCCGCCCGGCCAGGGGTTGGGGAAGGTCGTCTGGGCCTCGTACTCCGGAAATTGGAGGGTGCTGCCGCGCAGCTGCTCGGGATGGACATAGAGAGGCGTCGCCAGGTTGGCGTTGGCCGATTCGGTCAGCATGCCGGCGATATTGTGGAACGGGGTGATCCAGTGCCAGCCGAAATGGCCCCAGCCCGGAAATTGAGCGGCGTTGAGGATGCCGGACTTGCCCGCTTCTTCGAGCCTATAGGCCATGTGGGCGCCGTACCAGCTGAGCTCACGCCAAATCAGCGGGTCGGCGTAGGGTCGGAGCGGCTCGCTGTAGGGGGGAACGTAAAGTCGGGCCCCGTAGCCGCCCATATGATGGTGATCGACATAGGCCTGAGGAATCCATTCGCGGAAGAGGATTTTGGCGGCGTAGACGGACTCGACGAGGTTGATGAAATCGGCGTCCCTGTTGTTATCGTGCCCGGCGTATTTGTGATAAAGCCACGGCGGGCTTGTTCCTTCGCTTTCTGTGCCGAGCGTCCTATTGTACCAGTCGGCGACCATGATTTGACCGTCCGGGTTGAAGCAGGGGATGAGGAGAAAAATCACGTTGTTGAGGATGCGCACGGTTTCCTCGTCGGACCGGCTGACGAGGTCAAAAGCCAGCTCAGGAGCCATCTGGGTGCCGCCGATCTCGGTCGCATGGAGGCTCATGGACTGGCAGATGACGGCCCGGCCCTCGGCGATCAAAGATTCGATTTCTGCGTCGGAAGCGCCCCGCGGGTCGCTGATCCGGGCGTTGATTTCCCTCAGCCGGTCGAGAGAAGCGAGATTTCGCGGCGCGGTGATGATCACCAGAAGAAATGGGTGGCCCTCGGTCGAAGGGCCCATGTTGAGGACTTTCATCTTATCGCTTTCTTTCTCCAGGAGGGCGAAGTAGTCGACGATCCTGTCCCAGCGGGCGATCTTGCGGTCGGTGCCGAGTTCGAACCCGAAATACTCACGAGGGGAGGTGATCTTTTGTTGAGCTTCCGGAGATGAAACGAGTGTTCCGAGCGCGAGAAGGGTCAGGATAAGAAGACGATCAAAGGCAGGTCCAATTTTCAGGCGTTGTCTCATGGCTGATTCTCCTTTTAAGAGATCATTTAAGGAATCAAGCCCTAACAATCAAGCTCTAACAATTAACAAATCCTATTTAAGGGATCAAGTTTTATTGTAAAAGAAAAAGAAATATCAAGTTCAGCTGGCGGTTAACGAATCGCTCTTGACGACCGGCGAAGACTTGATCCTATGTCCGAAAAAAATCGTTGCCATCGAGCCCGGAAAGACATATATTTATTATTCTCGAGAATGATGATTGATTGAGTAGGAGGACACATGGGTTATCGCGACCGAAAAAAACGCCGCCCGGCGGCAGCGCTTCTCCTCTGTCTTTTTCTTTTTTCGCCCCTGATCGCCCGGGCCGGGGCGACTAACGAATGGACGACCTGGCCGCCGCGCCAATACCTGATCCAGTCCCTTGTTAAGTCCGTCGATGAAATCCTCAAAACCTACCACCCCGAGACCGGCCGGTTCGGCACCGACCCCTGGATTTGCGGCGACCAGAATGTCATTTTTCCCCTGGCCGCCGCCTGGTCGATCAAGGATCCGGCGAACCCCTACTATCATGACAAGAAGCTTCTTGCGGTCATCGCCAAAGGAGGGGAGGCCCTGGTCGACGACCAGGACGCTGAGGGAAAGTGGATTTTCCGGAAAAAAGACAATTCCACCTGGGGGATGATCTTCATGCCCTGGACCTACAGCCGCTGGATTCGGGCTTATGTCCTCGTCAAGGACGCTCTTCCTAAAGCTTCCCGGGCCAAATGGGAAAAAGGACTTCTCCTCGGCTTTAAAGGAATCCGCCGAGACGAGATCAAGCGGGTTCATAACATCCCCTGCCACCATGCCATGGCTCTCTATATCGCCGGCCTGGCCTTCAAGAACGAAGAATGGAAGAAAGCCGCCTGGGATTTCCAGCAGAAGGTGATGGCCGAACAATCTGCCGACGGCTACTGGTCGGAAAATTCAGGACCCGTGGTCAGCTACAACATGGTTTATCTCGACGCTTTGGGCACCTACTATGCGTTTTCCAAAGACCCGGCGGTTCCCGAAATCCTCCGTCGGTCGGTGAAGTTTCACAGCGCCATTCTCTGGTCGGACGGAAGTTCGGCCGCGGCCATCGATGAGCGGGTGATTTATCATAAAAACATCAACATCGGGAATGTCGGGTTCACGTTTTCGCCTGAAGGCCGAGGCTTTGTCTTGAGTCAGCTCTGGAAGGAGAGCGAGGGCGGGAAAAAGCCGGTGGGCGGGGATTATGCCGCGAGCCTGCTCCTCTACGGCGGGCGGGGTGATATCGCTCCCCTGCCTCAGACTCAAGCCCAGGGGGTTTCCGTCATCGGCCAAAACGATGCCGTCCTCGTCCGCAACGCGCCCTGGGAGTGGGCCTTTTCGGCTTTCACCACCAAGCCGATCCAGAATCGCTGGATCCAGGACCGCCAGAATTATATCGATCTGTTCCACGCCGCGCTGGGGGTTGTCGCCGGCGGCGGCAACACCAAGCTTCAGCCTTACTGGTCGACGTTCACGGTCGGCGACCCGGCCTTTCTGAGGCATAGAGAAGGCGAGGAGGAACCGAACTTCCTTCCGGCCATCGACCTGAAATGGACGGCCGATAAAGCCGTGATCACCCGGAGCGGGAACCCGACGGAGATGAATCTGACTTACGGGGACATCGTTTGCTCCGTGGCCGTCGAGGTCATGCCCAGCGGCCAGCTGGCCGTTCTGACCTACAAAGCTCCCGAGGGAAAAAAGATTGAAGCTCACCTGCCGTTGATGAAAATCGCGGATACGGTGAAGACGGCCAAGGGTGCTGAATTTACGCTCGGTGATGGAGAACTGGTCCTCGACGGCCGCAACATCGGCGATCATTTCGATTTCGGCCGCCTGCGGGTCGTGATTCCTAACGGCGCGACGTTGCGCTGGCCGGCGAGGCAGCACAACCCCTACACCAAGGACGGCCGTTCCCAGCTCAGCGACGCCAAGCTCGTCCTCTGTCTTCCTTTTGAGAAGACGGGAAGCCAGACGGTCATGCTCTCGGTTTATCAATAAAGCGCGCCGTCGCGTCTTCCTTGCCTCTTCTCTCGCCAAGGAAGGAGAATCAAAAGTGAGCGGCCTCGACCGAGGCGACGGCCGAAGCCGCTGAAGGCTGGAAAGAAGGAGATGGAGCTATGCTAAGAAAAAACAGAATTGGAATTTTCGCGGCAATCGTATTGGTCATCGTTTTTCTTGCGGCTTGCGGCCCGAAGATCCGGTATGTCGAGAAGGCGGAGGTCCGATCGATCGGCATCCCCGTCAAGTCGGTCAACTGGGTTCGACACCATTTTGGTCTGAACAGGGACGGCGAGCCCCGCATTTATCTCACCATGGGCCAGCAGGCGGACAATTTTTTCCTGGTCGAGGTCAACCCTGAAACAGGGGCCTGCCGCCAGTTCATCGCCCAGGGAAAAGAGGCGAACTACCCGACCGCCACCCTGATGAGCCGCGCCGGAGTTCTCTATGTCGGCGGTTCCTACGCCGGACGGCTCTATCGTTTTGATCCGCGGAAGGACATCCTTGAAGACTGCGGCCCGATCAACCCTGAAAAGGCCGTTTTTCCCTGTGCGATCGATGAAGACAAGAGCGGCCGAATTTGGATCGGAAGCTACGGCACGGCCGACCTGACCTCTTTTGATCCCCAAACCGGCGAGTTCACCCGTTATGGCCGGATGGATGAAGTCGACATGTACAATTATCCGCTGGTCAACGCCGACGGGATGATCTGCAACCGAATTGCCCAGACCAGGCCGAAGTGCGTCGTCCTGGATCCTAAAACAGGGAAAAAGCAGGTCGTCGGGCCGGTGGCCGTCAAAGGCCAGGACACGTTCGAGCTTCGCAAGGACGAGAAGGGCTGGGTTCACATCGTCTCCAGCCTGGGAAATTTCCGGATCCAAGGTTTTACGGCTGTGCCGGAAAAAGATGCGCCCCAGGCGGTTTCCCGTCCGGCGTTTGGGAACATCAAAGATGTCAGATTCGTTGGCGGCGAGATCGAGCCGTATAAAAAGATGGAGGTCACGACTCTCGACGGCCGCTCCCGCATCCTTGACCTTGACTATCAAACGGCGGGAACCGAGATCTTCTATATTCACCGGGGTCCGGACGACCTGATCTACGGCTCGAGCATCCTGCCGCTCCATCTTTTCCGCTATAACCCGGCGAGCGGCGAGCTCGTCGACCTCGGCCGGGCTTCCTCGGCCAACGGTGAGGCCTATTCCATGGCCAACCTGGAGGGGAAAATCTATATTTCTTCCTATCCCGGTGCCACTCTTTCGGTCTATGATCCGACTCTTCCCTATCGTTTTGACGAGACACCCGACAGCAACCCCAAAGATCTGGGCCGAATCGACGAGATCTCCTACCGACCCCGCTCGACGCTCACCGGTCCGCTCGGTCGCGTCTGGGTTGCCTCCGTTCCGGACTACGGGCTTTGGGGCGGCCCGCTTTCCTGGTATGATCCGGCGAGCGGCGAGAAGAAGGCGTATTACCGGATCGTCGGCGACGGGAGCTGCTACACTCTGGCTCATCTCGACGGAGTCCGCCTCATCGCCGTCGGGACGACGATCCATGGAGGCTCCGGAACCCTTCCCAAGGTCGACCAGGCCGTGCTTTTCCTCTGGGACTATCAGGCTGAGAAAAAGGCCTGGGAGGGGACGCTGGATCGGCCGGTCGAGACGTTCAATGCTCTGCTCGCCCTGCCGAACGGAAAGCTCCTGGGGACGGTCGTCGGCGGCGATAAACCCGAACTTTTCCTCTTCGATCCTGTCTCAAAAAATTTCGAAAAACGGGTCGATCTGCCTGCCGGCCGGCCGCTCGACCTCGGCCTCGAGCTCGGGCCCGACGGAAAAGTCTACGGGTTTACGACGGATTGCCTTTACCGGCTCGATCCCGGAACTCTGGTGGCGGCCGAGATCCTGTGTCAGGATGGAGGCTTCGATATTGCCGGCCCCATCCTCGGCCGGGAGATTTATTTCGCCAAGAAAGCCGAATTGCGGTCCATCCGGCTCTTCGAACATCTTCCCGAGAAACGATAGAATCCCGCTGGCCGCTGATCTCCTTCCAGGGTTTGATGTTAATCCCACATTTCGTCGTCTACCCTGACGATTATTAAGCTGCCAAATCGTGTATAATAAATTGAGCGAAATCGATGAGAAAATGGATTCTTCGGCGCCAGGGCCCGGTTGTCGTTCTCATTCTAGTCGCGGTTCTCGCCGGAGTTCTAATTTTATTGAGACAAAAAGAGCCTGGAGCGGGAAGGGTCGCGCGGCGTCCCGGGGCCAACCTTCTCCTCATCACTCTTGACACGACCCGGCCCGACCGGATCGGGGCTTACGGCTATTCCCGGGCGGTCACGCCGGAAATCGACCGTCTGGCTCGGGCCGGCGTCCTCTTTGAAAACGCCTACTCGCCCGTTCCGCTGACGCTTCCCGCTCACGCCTCCATCCTCACGGGCACCTATCCTCTCTATCACGGTGTCCGGAATAACGGGAAATATCTTCTCGTTCCCCAGGCCGTGACCCTGGCCGAGATCCTCAAGGCAAAAGGATATGCCACGGCGGCTTTCGTCTCGTCGTTCATCCTCGATTCGCGATTCGGGCTCGACCAGGGTTTCGATTATTACGGCGACCGCACGGACGACGCCTCGACGATCAAGAACCTCGAATCCGAGCGCCGGGCCGATTCGGTCTACCGAGATTTTGAGCGCTGGTTTGAGGGACCGGGCCGGACACCCTTTTTCGTCTGGCTCCATTTTTTCGATCCCCATTTCCCTTATGATCCTCCCGAGCCGTTCAGGTCCGACCCCCGCCTTCCCGATCCCTATGACGGCGAAATTGCCTTTATGGATCTCTATGTGGGGAAAGCCGTGCGCCTCCTCGAGGAAAGAGGCCTTCTGGATCGAACCGTCCTCATTCTGGCTGGAGATCACGGCGAGGCCTTCGGCGAACACAAGGAAAACGGGCACACGATTTTTTGCTACGAAGAGAACATCCGCGTCCCGCTCGTTTTTTTCGGGCCGGATTTCTGGCCGCAGGGCCTCGCGATTTCCCCGCGCGTCGATCTGGTCGACATCCTGCCCACGGCTCTTGACCTTCTCGGAGTGAAAGCCCCCGGATTTGTCCAGGGACGAAGCCTCATTCCGCTTGTCGAAGGCCGGCGTTTCCCGGAGAGAGACTTTTATTTTGAGAGTCTTTACTCCAGGGAAGTTCTCGGCTGCGCGCCTCTCCAGGGCCTTCTCTCCGGGCCTTTCAAATTCATCCGGCTGCCGAAGGCCGAGCTCTACGACCTGACCGCCGACCCGGCGGAAAGGAGCAATCTTGTCGATAAGCAGCCCGAGCGAGCCGCCAAAATGCTTGCCGCGCTGGCCAGGTTTGAAAAAGAGCACGCGGGAAACGAATGGCTTTCGGATCGCGCCCTGAGCGGGGAAGAAAAGAGGCGTCTGGAATCCCTCGGTTACCTTTCGGCGGCCGGGCGGCGGGGGCCACCTTCCTCTTTCGACCCCAAGGAGCGGATCGATTTCTGGAACAGGTCGCGGCAGGCGAGCGAGCTTCGGGCCGAGAAGGAATTCGCCGCCGCCGAAAGCCTTCTCCTGGCGCTCTTTGAGGAAGACCCGCATTTTCATCCGGTGATCGAAGAACTGGGAGAGCTCTACTTTCAGCAAAACAAAATTCCGTCGCTGGTCGATTTTTTCGAGAAGGCGATCAGAATGAATCCCGATTCGAGCGGCTTGAGAATCGCCTACGGCCGTCACCTCATCCGCTCCGGTCTGGCCGAGCGAGCTCTCCCCGTGCTTGAAGAAGCGGAAAAGCTTGCCGGGCCGGACGAGATGGAGCAGGTTCATTTCACCCTGGGAAACGCGTTCGGACAGCTCCGGCGTTACGAGGATGCGGCGCGGTCTTTGGAGAAGGTTCTCGACCTCGAGCCGGAAAACTCCGAGGCGGCGCGGCTCCTGGGGTTCACCTGGATGCAACTCGGCAGGTATGAAGAAGCCCTGGCGTCTTTCCGAAACGCCGAGAAAGGGATGCCGGAGAATCCGCGCCTGCTTGAAGACATGGCCGTGACTCTGGCCTCCCTCCGGAGATTCGAAGAGGCCATCCCTTATTTCGAGCGTGCGGTGAAGGCCGCCCCGGCCGCGGCGCTCTATGCGAATTATGCCCTGGCCTGCGCCGAGGTCGGAGATTACGAGCGTGCCGTCGCGTTGATGGAGACGGCGGTCGCGAGGGCCGACGCCGATCCCGGCCTGAGAGCCCTCGGCCTGCGGCACCTCGCCGCCTGGCGCCGAAAGGGGTCAGGTCTCAACAATTGACAAAATCACAGCCGAGACCGGGTTCGATTCTCCCGCTCAGACGCTGGCCTTGCAGCGGGAGCATCTGGGTTTCGCTTCTCCATTAAAATCATCGCGGTCTTCCTGAAATCATAAATTAATTTCCGGGAGGTCTCCAAAAAGAGAGACGAAAAAAAAGCCGCCCCCCCGCGGGGGGGCGGCTTTTGTGCTTCGACTCGAACTCGGGCTTTTTACCTGAAGCTGAAGCGGACTCCGAGCTGGAAGACTCTCGGTTTCATGACGTCTGTCGGCTGATCGGGCGTGGTCGGGACTTTGGACTCGTTGATCATCGTCGTGATCATGTTGTCGGTGACGTTATAGCCGGTGATGTAGACGGTGCTCGTGACGTTGTCGCTGAACTTGAACGGCTTTTCCAGGGTCAGGTTCATGTACCAGAGGTTGGGCATGCGCCAATCGCCGTACCGGTCGGTTTTCGCCGGCAGGGACTGGCCGAGATAAGAAGTGACCCACTTGCCGTTGATCGGGTAGCCTTCCCGGGCATCGAGGAAACCGGAGAGGTTGACTCCGAACGGAAGCTGGACCAGACCGGAGAGCTTGAAGTGCCAGCGGGCGTTCTGTCCGGGCTCGGTGCTTCGGTACTGGTAGGCCTGGTAGGGACGATCTTGATAGTAATCGAACAGCGTGGACATGCCGACCTCGCCTTTGTCGGCGTGGTACCTCCAGTCCTGAAGGTCGGCGGAAGCCTGGAACATCCAGCCGTGGCTGTATCTCTTCGTGAAGATGAACTGCACGCCCTTGAAATAGTTATAGGTGTTCCGGTAAGCGTCAAAGGCGTAGCCGCTCGGATTCGGGTATTTCGAGTCTCTCTGGTAGATGTCCCAGCCGGTCACGGGGTCGGTGCCGACCTTGATGCTTGTATCATTCGGCAGAAGAGTGACGCTGCTCGGAGAACCGGTGTAGGTTCCGACATAGCCGCGCTGCCATTGGAGGTTATAATTCTTCTTGTAGGCGAGCAGAACCTGGAAGCTCATGTCCTTGGCCAGCATCTTTTCGTAGCTGAGCATGATTTCCCTGACTTTTTCCGGAGTGTAGCTATCGAGCAGGAAATCTCTGGGATATAAGCCCGTGGCTTTGTTGCCCAGCGGATTGCCGGAGAAACTCACATACATCCATCCGGGATACGTCCAGGCGTTCCAGGGGACCTGGCCGACGCCATAAATCGCTTCCAGGGCGGTTTTCTCGGCTTGTGAAACCTGCTTCACCGTCTCGACATCAGCCGGGGTGGGCCAGCGGCCGAACCAGCTGAGGAAGAAGATCTCGTTGGTTCCCCAGTCAGGAACCCAGTTGTTGTTGTAGTCGATGAAGGGCATGTTGAACTCGCCGCGCGTGTTCCCCGGCTTGAAGTAGGCGCTGATCCGGATCCCGCTTTCGAACATTCCGCCATAATCGGCGTAATTCAGCTTGACGATGTCGCGGCCTTTTCCGGTGACGTCATAGCTCAGGGTGATTCTCGGGGAGAAAGTGGGGTCGACGGTCAGCCTTCCGCCCGCGACCTTGGTCTCGCCCGTCCACTGATCCCATTGACCGCCCGTAACATCTTGGTCGCCGGGCCTGAGAGCATGATAGGTCACAGGCTCCCAGGCAATGGCGTGCCAATCCAGGCGCGCTCCAAGATTGATGGTCAGGCGGCCATAGGTCATAACATCCTGGACATAGACACCCGTGCGCTCCGCTCGTTTCTCGCCGTACCTGTCGCAGTAAGTCCTGAACCGGCCCCAGTAGTTTCCGAACGGTCCCACGGAGGGGGCATTATTGGGGACCGAGGTGGACATCGACCAGGGAAGGACATCGACGAACACCTGATTTGGAGCCATGTACTCTTCAATAAATCGGGAGTAGTTCCGGTCGACTCCGACCTTAAACTCATGGTCTCCACCGATAAAGCTCTCGGCGAAATAGTTCGCTTCAAGAACCCAGTAAGGCCGTTTCTGAGCGTCGCCGTAATGCTGCCAGTGGCCGGTCGATTCCGTGTTATAGGGGGGAGACTTGAAATAGTTAAAGGTGTAGTATCTGCCGGGTGGATTGTAGGTCCGGCCCTCCTCGTAGCTGACATCCCCGGCGCCGGTCCACTTAAAGTTGGCCTGGTGAGTCTGCGTCTTTCCAGAAAAATAGGTTAATTTGGCGCTCAGCAGAAGCTTGTTCCAGAGGGTTTGAGTGGCCTGGGCTGTGTACGTATTATAGGGGTTGAGACGGTCGAGGTTGTTGGGAGAGTTGGAGAACCATTGGTCATTTAGGGCCACGCTGTCCGTGTGGGCGTATGAGACTTCGGCCGTGGTTTTTTTCCACTGGAAGCTGATTTTTCCGTACATATCAGGCTGATAGTAGCGACTGGTGGGAGCTCCATAATAGTTTTGGCTCATGGGATCGATGACCGCCCAGGAGCCGAAGAACCACAGATGGTCTCTTAAGATCGGCCCGCCGAGAGCCACCCCGTAGTCATAGGTTCTGTAAACGCCCGCTCGTGCCGTGTATCCAAGATAGGTCACGGCCGGATCGGCGCCCGTAGCGGGTTTCGGCCCCATGTTCGCCGGCAGCTTCTTATCCGACTGCAGGGCTTTTGCCATGTAGGCAAGGTAGGCTTCTCCGGCCAGGCGGTTTCCGCCGCGCTTGGTGACGAAGTTGACCGTGGCGCCGCCCTGCACATTGGAGATATCCTGGCCAGAAGTGACGACCTGGGTCTCTTCGACGCGAATCGTGTTGACTCCGGTCGGCATGCCGCTTGCGCCATAGGTCGACCGGAAGGACGCGCCGTCGAGGCTCCATTCACCGAGCTGGTGCCGGACGCCGAAGCCGTGGATGACGCCCGTTCCCTGGCCCGCAATCTGAGGATGGGCGCTCAGCGTTCCGGGAGCGAGGTTGATGATCTCGGACGTTCTCCTCGCCACCGGCAGGGAGACGACGGTATCGCTCGTGAAGCTCGCTCCGACTTTTGCTTTCCGGGTGTCGATCAGAGGAACTTCACCGACGACCGTCACTTCCTCCTCGATCGCTCCGGGCTCCAAGGCGACATCGACACTGACCGTGCTCAGGATGTTCACCCGGATGCCGCTGCGAACAACGGTTTTGAACCCCTGGAGCTCGAACTTGAGATCGTAGTTTCCGGGAGGAAGTTTCCAGAATCTGTAGTTGCCCTCTTTCGTCGTAATGAAATCATTGCGACCGTAAGTCTGTCCCGTCAAGGTGACCGTTACTCCGGGAAGAGGCGAGCCGTCTTCGGCGAGAGTGACCTTGCCGATGATTTCGCCGGTGACTTCCTGGCCGTAACTGAGGAAGACAGAGAGGGCAATGAGTGCGAAGAATAAAGTCAGCCTTTTCATTAGACCTCCTTTCAAAAAACCCCGTCTGAAAAAGACCCTTGTAGCCTTAAGTTTGAGGACCTCCAGGGCATTCTCACCTCCTTTGATGAATGATATTTTGGGCAGAAAACAGGGCCATAAGTAGAAAGAGGGCGGGAAAAAAATAAAAAATCAAAAATTCCGCCTCCCCGGGCAAAACAGTGTTCAAAATCATTGAACAGAATTCGTATATCATATCGGATATATGATGTCAAGTCTTATCGAAAATTTTATCTCCAGGCAAAAAGCGCGTTTGGAATATAGCGCTTTTTAAGATAAAATACAAGTATGAAAATCAGAACGACCATCGCCTCCTGCTGGCTAATTTTTTTCGCCCTCTTCAGTCCTGCGGTCGGGCAAAAAAAGCTCAAAGAATCGGATTTGCCCCCAAAATACCAGGATTGGCTCAACCTGGTCGCTTATATTATCCTTCCCCAGGAAAAGGATGTTTTCCTTCAGCTCCAGGCCGATTTCGACCGGGATATTTTTGTCGAATCCTTCTGGCGCCAGCGAGACCCGACGCCGGGGACGCCGCAAAATGAATACCGAGACGAAATCCAGAAGAGGTTCGATTATGTCAATAAAGAATTCGGCAAAGGCACCCCGCGGCCGGGCTGGATGACGGACCGGGGGCGCATCTACATGATTCTGGGCGAGCCGCAGGGCCGGGAAAGAATCACTCTGCCCGAGCTTCAGCCGTGCGAGCTGTGGTCTTATTACGGCGATACGAGCAAAGGATTGCCGACGTATTTCGGCTTGATCTTCTTCCGCCGGGAAGGGATCGGGGAATACACGCTTTACAGCCCGGTGGCGGACGGACCGAAGAGCCTGATTATCTATGCCCCCAACATCGGCCTCAATCCCGACAGCCGCCTGGACGTCGTCCAGTATATCCGGGAGCTCGCTCCGAACCTGGCTCCATATACCCTTTCCATCACTCCTCAGGATCATACGCTCAACATGGATCCCTCGGTTCATTCAGAGATCCAGCTGGCTCAGATTCTCGAGTCGCCGCGCAAAAGCGTCAACCCCGCCTATGCGACTCATTTCCTGAATTACAAGGGCATCGTCAGCACGGAATATCTGACCAATTACGTCGATTGCGAGGCCACGGTGGCTGTCGTTCGAGATCCGGTCGAGCAGATTCCTTTCGTCCATTTCTCCGTGGCTCCGAAATCGATCTCCATCGACTATTACGAGGCGGGAAATCAGTATTATTGCAACTATGCCGTCGATGTCAGCCTGAAAAAGGGTGAGACGTTCATCTATCAATCGTCCAAAGATTTCAGCTATTATTTCCCGCCCGCGGAAAGCGATCTGGTCGCCGCAAACGGCATCGTCATCCAGGACAGCTTCCCCGTTATCGAAGGAAAATACCGCCTGACCGTGCTTCTCCGGAATTCGGTGGGAAAAGAATTCAGCCTACTGGAAAGAGATGTCGCTATCGACAGCGTCCCTTCGACTCGGCTCGGGGCTGTTCTGGTGGGGTATAAAACAGAGATCGTCCGGGACGACAGCCTGGCGGCTTTCAGGGTTGGAGAGCAACGAATTCTGACCGATCCCAAGAACACGTTCACTTCGGCGGAGACGATCGTCTTTCTCCACCAGGTGGAAAACCTGACCAAGGATATCTGGGAAAACGGTGAAATCCGGCTCACGGTCAGGGGGCTGAGAGAAATGTCTCCGTCGGTAAAAACTCTGACTTTGCCGCTCAGGGGACAGCCTTTTCGGCGGACGTTGACTCTCGCCTTCTCTCTGCTGGCATCCGAACTCTCTCCGGATTACTATGAGTCGGCACTCAGCTTAAGGCAGGGTGAACAGGTCATCGACGAGAAAAGGACGAATTTCATCATTTCGGCATCGACCGCTCTGGCCCGGCCGATCATCTTAACGAAGGCTCAGCAGCGCGCCCGTCTTCATTTCCTGTACCTTGAGCTCGCCGGCCAGGCCGAAAAGGCCGGAGACGGAACCGCCGCCGAGGGCTACTTCCGGCGGGCGATGAGCCTTGCTCCCGATGATCCTGAGGTCGCGGCTTATTACTGCGGCTTTCTGATGCGTTCGAAAAAATTCGCCGAGGCCCTGGAGCATATCGAAAAGGTCAAGGCGGACCCGACTCTTCAGTTTGATTATTTTCTCATCAAAGGCAAAGCGCTCCGCGAGCTCGGCCGCTGCGAGGAGGCGATTCCGCTGCTTCTCGAAGGGAACAAAATCTATAACAGCGATACGCGGCTGCTCAACGCTCTCGGCTATTGCTATTACAAGACGGGCCAAAACACCCGCGCCCGCGAAGCCCTGAACGCCTCGCTCCGTCTCAACCCCGATCAGGAAGAGATCAAGAAGCTCCTCGCCGAAATCAAATAGGGGGAAGGGATCTTTTTCGCTTAAACTTCCAATCCTCGAAGAAGCTCATCCAGGTGCACTTCTTCACGGCGCCGGGCCGATTCATAAAGCGCCATGATCAGGTGGAGCGAGCGGCGTCCTTCGAGGCCGTCGCAGATCAATTCCTCCTCGCCCCGGACGGCGGCGATAAAATTGGCGATCTGCTTGATATGACCCTCGACCGGAAAAACCGTGGCTGACGAAGCGGCCGTGCTGGCTTTTCCCTCGACGCCGCTGACCGTCTCTTTGGCCAGCGTTTCCTTCGAGTCCGAAACCGCCCAGCTCGTGATCGTGTCTTCGACCAGCACGGCGCTGCCGTGCGTCCCGTTGAACTCGAAAATATTTCCCTGGCCCGGATTGGTGGCTGTTGATGTCTGAAGGCGTCCGTAAGCGCCGTTCTTGTACTTGAGGAGAGCGAGAGCTACGTCCTCGACTTCGATCCGGATGTGGGCCACCGTGTCCATCCAGGCGTAGATCTTTTCCACATCGCCCATCATGTAGAGAAGAAGGTCGATCCCGTGCGTGCCCTGGGTCATCGTCGCGCCGCCTCCTTCTTTGTCCCAGGTTCCGCGCCAGTCGGCGCTGTCATAATAAGCCTGATTCCGCCAGTATTTAATCGAAGCGTCGCCGAAGACCATCCGTCCGAAAACGCCGTCGGCGATCGCTTTCTTGATCCGCAGGGGCGCTTCCTCAGTCCTCTTCTGGAAGATCACGGCCAGCTTGACCTTGCGGTCTCGGGCGGCGACGATCATCCGGGTGGCGTCTCGAAGGTTGATGGCCATGCTCTTTTCGACGATGACGTGTTTTCCGGCGTCGATAGCGGCCAGGGCATGTTCGGCGTGGAGAAAGGTCGGCGAGCAGACGCAGACGGCGTCGATATCCGGCCGGCGGAGCATGGCGTCGAGATCGGTCATCGCCTCGCCGCCGTGCTCGGCGACAAAGCGATCCGCCGCCGCCCGGTTGATATCCGCTACCGCGACGATTTCGCCGTCCGGATGGGCGCGAATAGCCTTGGCGTGATAATCGCTGATCACTCCGGCTCCGATAATGCCAAAACGGAACTTTTCTCCCATGTCTTCCTCCGGATAATCAAGGAATGTCCATTCAATTTATATACAGTTATTATCCATGTGTCACAACAGCTCTCTCAGACCTTGAGCCGATTTGAAGCTCCCTTCCGCTTGCTTCACAGGGTTGCCGTTTTTCGCGCCTGCCTCAGGACGGCCGATCCCATGAACGCGTCGGCCTCGACTTTGACGGCGAGGAGCTCTCCGGCGTGGCGGCGGAGTTTTCGAACGGCACCGGCGATCTGGCTCACCCGCTCCGTGTCGGCGAGGAGCAGATTCTGCTCGAGGAAGAAAACTTCCCGGCACAGCCGCTCGGTCACCGGGCAGGGCAGATGCCTCATCCCGAGCTTGCGGTTTGACTTATAGACAGGCTGTTCGTAAAGCGGCATCGGATAGAAGGAGCTCGCCGGAACGCCTTCAGCGTTGAGGGCGGCCAGGAATTGAGCCCGGCTCGCTCCGCCGAAATTCTCGCTATCGAACCGAATCAAGAAAAGGTGGTGTCCGTGGCGGGTGCAGTAGGGCTCGTAACGAAAGGGTTCAATCCCTTCGATTCCCTCAAGCTCTCTCAAGAGCAATTTGGCGTTGGCCAGCCGTTTTTCCGTCTGCTCTTCCAGCCGCTCGAGCTGGCCGAGGACGATAGCCGCCTGGATTTCGGTATAACAGGCGTTCCAGCCGAAATTGTAGTGAATGTGCCCGGCGTATCTTTCCCGGATGCCGCGGCCGAACTTGCCGAGCGAATAGTGGATTCGGTCGATGAACTCGGCGTCGTCCGAGGTGATGAACCCGCCCTCGCCGCTCTGCAAGTTTTTAGACTGCTGGAAACTGAAGGACCCGGCGTCGCCGAGCGACCCGGCCATCCGGCCCTTATATTTTGCGCCGTGCGCCTGGGCGGCGTCCTCGAGGACCTTGATCCCGCGGCGGCGGGCGATGTCCATAATCGGGTCCATGTCGGCCGGGTGACCGCCGATGTGGACCGGGATGACGGCTTTTGTCCGTTCGCTGATCGCCTCCTCGAACCGGTCCGGATCAAGGTTGGCCGTCCGTGGATCGAGGTCCGCATAGACGACCGTGGCTCCCTGATGATGGGCGGCGATCGCCGTGGCCATGAATGTGGCTGCCGGGACGACGACTTCGTCGCCGGGACCGACGCCCCAGGCTTCAAGGCAGAGTTCCATCGAGACGGTCCCGTTGGCCACCGCGGCTCCATATTTTGCCCCGCAGTAGGCGGCAAATTTCGCATTGAGCTCCGTGATTTTCGGGCCGAGTCCTGTTCCTCCCCAGACCGTGCTGGCGAAGACCTCTTCGAGATGACGCCGTTCCGGTTCGCCGAGGACGGGCCACCTCGGCCAGGAGCCGGCAAGCGTCGGTTTTCCGCCGAAAATAGCTAATTCACTCATCGTCTCATCTCCGTTTTGTTTCGAGTCATGGACAGTCCATTATTTTTTCTTTTTTTTCTCTTCTCTTCTCTCTCTCTCTCTTAGCCAGTGTTTGCCTCTAACATTGGGCGAATGATGGATGCGATCACTGTTTTAGGTCATCCTCGTTATTTCACCGTGCCGGTCGCGTCCTTGATTTTTGCCGGTGGTCCGAAATCGAGCGTCCGGCGAATCGTGAAGTAATCCGGCCGCTCGACGGTTTTTCCCAGCGCCCCGGCCGCTTCCCGCACCTGGTCTTCCGTCTTGACGCCGATGACGGCGCAGTGGATCGCCGGATGGGTGAGTGTCGCCGCCAGAACGAGCTGATAGATGCTTAAGCCGTAATGCGCGGCCAGAGGCGCCAGGCGGCCGACCGCCTCGGCGATCATCCGAAAGCGTTCGCCCTGAAAGTCCGGATGATGACGGCGGAAATCATGGAATGTTTCCGTGCCCTTGTATTTTCCGCTGAGCAGGCCCTTGTGGAGCGGAGAGTAGATCATCACACCGATCCCGTTCGCCAGGCAGAAGGGGAAAAGGGATTGCTCCGCTTCGAGGTCGATCAAGCTATAGGGAGGCTGGAGAACGCTGAAATTCCCCGCCGCCACGGCGGCGCGCAGCTCTTCGATCCGGAAATTGCTCACGCCGTAATGCCGGATCTTGCCCTGCTCTTTGAGGTCCTCCATCGTCTCGGCCACGACGTCGAGCGGCGTCAGCTGATCGTAGAAGTGAAGAAGATAGAGGTCGATGTAGTCCGTCTGAAGGCGTTTGAGCGAAGACTCGCAGCGTTCCCGGATGTGAGCGGGCGAAAGATCGGGATAGCGCGTCCCGTCCGGGCTGAAGTGGTTGAAGACCTTGGTGGCGATGATGACCTTATCGCGGGGGACGGGCTTGAGGGTTTCGCCGAGGACGCTTTCGGCCAGACCGTCGCCGTAGGCGTCGGCCGTATCGAAGAAATTGATGCCGAGGTCGAGGGCCGCGCGGATGGCCCGAGCGACATCGGCTCTCGGCACCTCGCCCCAGAACCGCGGGCTGAGCTGCCAGGTGCCGAAAGCGATCCGCGAAACCTCCAGACCCGACTTGCCGAGGATGACGGTCGTCTTCATGGTGAGCGTCCTTTTCGACTTCGAGAGAAAATATTATATATCAATCGCTCGCGTTTATTTATCCTCCGGTGTTGTTGTTCCGCCTTTTTTTAAGCTCTCCTCGCCGGGTGTTCATCGGAGCGAGCGGGGGTCGGGTTGAAATCGTTGCGGCCGTTCGCCGCGATGCGGACGGAGCGCTCAGACAAGGACTTTGACCACGGCTTTTTTGACCGGTGCCGGGGAAACGACGGCCACTCCGGGCAGGTGGGCGTCTTGGGGGGCGAGCAGCATGAACATCCCGGCGCGCACGGTCAGGAAATCTCCGGCCGCTTCGAGAATCTCCTGAAAATCCTTGGCCTCGTCGTAAGCCCCGAGTCGGCAGGCGTCGAGCGGGGCATAGCCGATCCACTCGGTGCCGGAGATCAAGTATTGAATATCGATATACCGCTTGTGGGCTTCCCATTTCCCCTGGGCTTTCGGCTTGGTCTCGTACTCCGAGATCACGGCAAAAAGATTCGTTCCGTCAAGCTCATGGCGGCCGGCCGAAAGCTTGGACAGGTCCTGACTCTGCAGCCAGCGCAGGCCGGCCGAGATCCGCTCGCGCACCCCGAAATACAGGGCGGCGTTTTTTAGGTGGTCAATGATCATTCATCTTCTCCTTGTCATTGGCTTATCTTTTCTCGGTCGCTCTTCCGCTAAGGATCTCTCCATTTCTTTCTTAGTTTATCAAACTTCAGTCCGAATGTTGAGTCCCTTTTCGTCATCGTTGCACCCGTTGGAATTCTTGTGCTATAAGTGCCGGGGAAGATCTTTCTCCGATATTGAGCAGGAGTTTCTCTTTTTTCTGCTCCGTGCCGATTTGAGACCAAGCGAGGAAAACATGAATCGCTTCCGGAAGTTCCTTCTTGTCTTCATCCTTTTCCTGAAACTTTTTTCTTTTTCATCTGAAGAACGGCTCGAGCGGCCGGAACCGAAGACGGCCGCCGACCTCGTCCCCGCGGAAACGGCTCGGCGGCTTCTTGACTGGCTCGAGGACATCAATTCCTGGATCCTGACTCTCGAGCCGGGAAGCCAAATCCTGAAAAAAACGGAGGACACGGCCGATTCGATTTTCATCAACGGCAACTTTGCCCGGCTCCTCGCCGCGTCCTTCCGGATTACCGGAAACGAGGCCTATCTTCGGGAGGCCCTGCGCTGGGCGGATTCCTTTTACCATCATCAGCGGCTGGCCATGACTTCCAAGCTTGAGGAAGCCAGCTACTGGGTCGACCTGAGCCGCAATCCCTATGGCAATATCTATTTCGGCGACGGGGGGACTGCCGCCTCCGCTTTGGCGATGCTTCTGAGCTACGCGGAGCCGGAAAAGAAGGCCCTATATCTCCGAACCCTGGAACGCTACGCCCGGTTTGTCGTCGACGGCTGCCGTGTCGATCCCCAGGGGCTCGGCCGAGAACCGTCTCCCGGCTGGCTGATTCCGCAAGGAGAAGACCGGGGCGCTCTCGGCTGCGGGTACTACGAAGGCCACCTCAGCCTGAAACCCTACACGATTTCCACCGCCACGACCGGAGGAGGATTTTTTTCAGCCCTTTATGCTCTAACCGGGAAGGCGGAATACGGGGACATCGCCGCCGGAGCCGTGGCCTGGCTTCTGAAAATCAGGAAGCCCGACGGAGAGATCCCTTATCTTCTCGACGGCGAGGTCTCGGCCGATTGGCCGCTGGACACGCTGACCTATTGCACGGAAGCGTTCGTTCCCGCCGACCTCTATCTCAAGGACAAAAAAACTCGGGAGATGTTGCGGCGGGAAATAAAGCCGACGATCGAGTGGCTTCTGGCGAGACAGAAGGCCGACGGCTCATGGGGCGAGATGCGCAGCGCCGACCAGCAGCGGAGTCCGAGGGCTGTTTCGCTCCTGGCCTGGTATTACCGAAGCGTCCAACCTGATCCGAAGATTCAGGCTGCCGTAAGGCGGTACGTCGCTTTCCTCCTCGACCCGGAGAGAGCGCGCGACTACGGCATCAAAACGCTCGTCCGAACGACCGGGTTCGCCGGCCTGACCGTCGCCGAAATTCTTCTCCCCGGTTCCACTTATTGATCGTCCTGATCGAGGACCCGGTCTAAAAACTCGTAAGCCTGCATCCGAATCTCGGGAGGAAAATGGTGACCGGCATCCGGGTGGACGGCGACGATTCCTCCCTTGGCGCTCAAGAGCTCGTAGACCGGCTCGGCCGCCCGAACGCAGTCCCGAACTCCCGAGACCTCAAAATTCTCATCCTGGAGCGGGGCGTTGATGAACACCGGCCTCGGCGCCAGGGCGGCCAGGAGTTCGGTGAAATCGAAGGGTATTTGATTCGGGTCCTTTCCGTAGATCGAGGCGATCTTGGGCATGTAGCCTTGGTGACTCCAGCCCGTCAGATCTCCGCCGTAGTATTTCCGGAACGAATTGAACCCGCAGCTTGTCACCACGGCCTTCAACCTCGGGTCGAAAAGAGCGGCGAAGATCGCGTTGTGGCCGCCGAGCGAATGGCCGACGACGGCGATCCGCTCGACGTCAACCTCAGGAAGCGAAGCCAGAACATCCACGGCTCGGGTATGGTTCCGGATGCCTTTCATGGTTGCGCTTTCGTAGCCCAGCGCATAGGGATCCGAGACGTCCTCTCCGAACCCCGGATAGTCGGGCGCGAGCGTGACGTAGCCGCGGCGGGCGAGCTCGAGGGCATAAAAAAGATCCGGGCTTCCGGAGATTCCGGCCGGTTCATCCTTGCCTTGCCGTGTTGTCTGGTGGAGGCACAGGGCGGCGGGAGCCCGGCCGGGGAGATTTTTGGGGATAAAAAGAAAAGCCCGGACGAAGCTTCCCGGTTCGGCCGCGAAGGAGATCTTTTTGCGGACGATCCCCCCGAGATCTTCTTCTTCCAGAACCTTCACGTCGAGCGGAATATCTTTTCCGGCAGCCGGAAAAGGTCCGGCCACCTTCTGCAAATTGAGGAGGATGTGGTGGCGGCGGATTTCCCAGTCGTTCGAGGTCTGAACTCGACGCTCGACTCCGTCTTCATCCTTGTAAGATAAGAGGTTCGATTTATCGGCGTAAAAGGGCGCGGCGGCGATTGTTTCTTTTGTCCCGGAACCGAGCTCTTTTCCCAGCCTTTCCAGTGCCGGCGCCGCATAGCTTGCCTCCAGGGCGTCCGGAGCATTGGCGTGACTCGACGAGAATTTCGTCGACAGAGTGTCGGATTGAAGAAGAAGCGCGAGATCCCGGGCCGTCCAGAGCGCCGCTCGGGCCGCGCCCTTCCGTCCCGAGGCGAAATGGAACGTTGTCCGGCAGAGGGCGTCGTAAAAAAAGACGGTTCGTTCGGCGTAGCGGAAGACGCGCTCGTCCTCGACGATCCTTCGCCAAACGTCTTTGGGCGCCTCCAGCTTCGCGGCCTGATCGATCAGGCGGCGGCACCGTCTCGCCGACTCCAGGATTTCCACGAGGTCAGGCCCGTCATCGGCGGAAAAAGCGGTTTTTTCATATTGAAGATGACGATCGGGGAAAAGATCCGCCTCGCCCCTTCCGAGCCTCCGGCCGAGATTGTATTTGAGTTCGGAGACATTGGAGAGCATCGCCTCGAGGCTTTCATAAAACTCGCGCATCAGCCGGTGAGCCGGGCCGTAGCGCCCTTCGAAATAATCCTGCCACAGCCTTTCGGCGTCGAGGTCGGGATCCCAGAGCATACGCGCCATCTGCCAGTTCGTCAGGGCCTTACTCCCCCAGCGGTCGGTCGTGACGTGCATGTAGTGAAAGTGACGGGCGCCGGCTTTATAATAATAAGGAATGTCGCGGGCCATCGTGTGCATGAAACAGACGGGCAGGCACTTGTAGCCGGAGACATTGTAGTATTCGCCGATGCAGACCTGGCCGCGATAATAGCGCTCGGGCTTGAGAAACCAGCCTTCCAGGTGCTTGAGGTATTCGCCGTTCACCGAACAGCGGCGATCATCGAATTCATGGACATAGCAGCGCTTGATCGGGAAATAGGTGGCGATGCACATGTCGTAGTCGAAATCGGCGGGCAAAGGCCGGGTCGGAGGCTCGAGGACATCGGCATAAGCGAGGAAGAGAAGCCGCACCGGTCGGTTGATGAGGCGTTCAGCCTGCGCTTTCTTGATCGCCTTGGCGTAGGCGTGGACGAAGAGAATGTTGCGGTCGGTGGGGGTGCCCAGAGCGAGGCAGTTTTCACACTCGCACCAGTTGCCGACGTCGAGCGTCCAGGCGTTGATGAAGGTCGCGTCCTTGTAGCGGCCGTGGGCCAGGTCGGCCACGGCATTTTTCATCCACTCCGCCATGGCCTCGGCATTCGACGTACAGAAGTTGTCGCCGAAATCGCCCTCGATCCGGGAACTCCGCTTGCCCTTGATCAGGCCGTACCATTCCGGGTGAGCCTCGAAATAGGTGAGCGTTCCGTTCCCGTCGGTGTCTCCCCGATAGTCGGGCGAAACAGGATAGGGATCAGCGGGCTTCGCCTCATCACCCTCGAATTGAGTATGATTATAGGGATACTCGAGATTCGGACCGAGGTAGAGCGAGGTCAGGACGTGAGCGCCGCCGGCGAGCTGGATCCCGAGCTTGTGGAGAAACGGCTTGTCCGACTGCTCGACGCACCAGTAGTTCAGGCGGTTGCGGGCCATCCAGAGGAGGAATTCGCGGTCGGCCCGGTCCTCCCAGGCGTGAAAACCCCGGGTCAGAAAACGGGGCTTTTCCACAATGTCGAAATCTGCGGCCAGCGGATCGGACACTTGACGCAGAAAGACTTCATGGCCAGGGCCGGGGGCGTACCAACGGACTCCGAGGCGGTGGAGGAAATCGTAGGCTCCGTAGAGAAGGCCGACCCGGCCGGGAGCGGCGATGATCAGACTCGGGTGTTCGGAAACCGCGACCGACTTAATGAGATAGCCTTCAGGACCGAGGTCATCCGTCAGATTCGCCATCCTCCGGAGTCTGGCCAAAAAACCCTGCTCGAGCTCTTCGAAGGTGACCAGGAAGATCGCGCCTTGATCGGGAATGGAACTGAGCTCTTTGGGACTGATGATGACGAAATCTTCAGGCCGGCCCGTCATTTTCCGCAGATAACGCTGCAGTTCGACGGCGGCAAAGGAGGCCGTGCAGATTGTATCGTCGCCCGGTTCGCCGTCGGTCCAGTTGACGTTTTTCTCGTCGCAAGCCGCTTTCTCGGCCGAAGGATATCGGCCGTAGTTGACGACGATCACGGCGGCCTCCAAAGCCGCCGTTTCGAGAACAAGGATCAAGAAGAAGAAAAGAAAGCCGAGTGATTTCTTTTGACATTCTCTTTTCATGGGGTCTCCTCATAGATGGAGGCGATAGCATCTAGAATGACGATCGCTTTGTCGGCATACCGTTCGTCGGCGGTCAGCGTATAAGCATAGACGAGGTTCTCCAGCGCCTTGAAGGTCAGCGTTTCGACGACCCAGGAATTGTAGGTCCCGACAAAATAATGATTGCGGCCGTCGGGGCCACGGTAGCCGTTTCCCTCATCGGGGTGATCGTTGTCGGGAAGCGTGTGTCCGTTCGGACAGGTGACATGCCCGGGATTTTCGAAGCTCGCCCCGTCCCGAGCCCAGGGTCCCCAGTTGGCGCCGCAGATCGGGCAGCCGCTGATGCCGACGGCAAAGGATGCCCCGGGCAAAGGAACGGTCCGGCGAAGCCAATCGTCTTCCCGTTTGAGCCATTCGGCGGCTTCCCGGAGGACGGCGTCGGCGATCTGTCGCGCCCAATCATAGCGCTCAATATTCCGTCGTGCGCGTCGGACGTCGGCCGGAGTAATGAAGACGGTCGGGTGGACCTTTGCGCCTTCGATTTTCAACGTCCCGGATGACCGGGTGAGATCCGATTGCCTTCGCCCCGGGATCGAGGAAACACGGCTCTCGGACGGTTCTTTCTTCCGCCGTCTGGTCCGCGATATGGAAACGCCGGAGGAGCTGGTTAAGAAAGCCAAACCGTCCCTTTCATTGCTGGCCGGGGGTACCAATCCTGATCGTCCGGGCATCTGACGTCCTCCTGTTTTCCCGCGGCGAATTGTCCCGGGCGATGACATAGAAGGTGTGATAACCTTCCCCGGGTCGGCCGGTCCAGAGCCACGGCTCAGCGCCGAGTCTGGCCACGGACTTCCCGTCGCAGAAAACTTCGATCTCCTTGATGCCGCTCTGGTCGCCGCAGGCGATGCCGAGCTGGACGCGGCCGTCCTCGCGGATCGAAAGATCGTCGATTTCAACGGCCGGGCCCGTCGTGTCGGCATGGATTTCTTTTTGATTGACGACCGTGACCTCGCCGTCGATTTCGAACAGGAACGCTCCGTCCTTTTCTCGCGCTTGAGCGGAGATCTCCCGGAGAATTTTTCCTTCCGGGTCGAGGATTTGGAGGGGGCCGGCTTCGCCGCTGAAGCGGAGCCGAATCTTCGTTTGATCTCCCGGGGTCGGTTTGACCGCATAGCGGCCCAACGAGAGACGGCGGATTTCCACCGGAGCGTTACCCTGAACTTCCGCATAAACGGTGATGGTATCGCCGAGCGTATCGAACGGAGCCAGGCTCAGAGGAATGACCGCTTTTTTCCCTTGAATAAAGGAGGAAACTTGAGTGATCGGAGCGCCTTCGTCGAAAGAGAGACGAAGAGTCGCTTGCGCTGTCCCCCCGTAGAGATTCGCCACGGCGAGGCGGCGGGTCATCGTCTTTCCCTTTTCTCCTGAAATCAAGAGGCCTTTCCATCCTCTCGGGAGGACGAGTGTTTGTTCGGCGAGTGATCGGGAAGCCTGACTGATCGCCGAATGCCCGGTTTCGGGGAAAAAGACGGCGGCCAGATCTCCCGCGGTCTCGCCGGGTTTGAGCTCCACCCCTCGGAGGGGTGAAGCGAAAATGGTGTCGCACTTATCCTTGTAGGCGTCGGTCCGCGCCCAGTTCCTTCCGACCGTCCTCTCGATTTCGAGTTCTCCCGTGCCGCCGACGAACGCCGCGCCGAGAAGGTCGTTGACACACCACCAGCTCGAACGTCCTCTGTAGGGTTGCTCGAGGCGACGCTCTCCCGAAGCGTCGAAATAGCGACGGCTCGATGTCATTCCCGGCCGGGCGTAAAAATAGACCGGGACACCGCTCCAGTCCAGTTTGGCCTTGTCGTTGGCGAGGAATGTATTGAAGAAGATACAAGGACCTTCAGCGAACGAGAAGAACGCCGCCCGCTGCTCGACGGGTCCGCTGGTCATCCGGCCGGCGGAGTGGAATTGGGTTTCGTCCCGGCGAAAAAGATAGAGGTCGGAAGGAAGCGGGCCGCGGATTTTTTCACCCCGGCTGTCGGTCACTTCGTATTCTCCCGCGATCGAGTGAGGATGGAGGTAGACCAGCGGTTCGGGCGTCTTGTCTCCCAGACGGGCCGGGATGACGTAGCCGCAGACACCGCTTCCCGCACCGCCGAAATGCTCGCCTGAAGAAGAAATTGTTCCCCAGGAGAAGGAGGCGACCTTGAGGCGATCGCGGTGCCATAAGTTTTGCCACCAGCGGTGGTGGAATGTGCCCTCGAGCGCCTGCCAGGCTTTTTCGAAGGAAAGCGGTTCGGCGCGGCCGTCCCCGTATTTATGAGCCAGGTAGCCGAAGGCGGCTTTGGCCCAGTTGTTCCGGTGGTAATCGTAAATCGGGAGAGCCCGGGAGTTTTTTTGGAGGAGAAGCGCCGCCTTTTCTTCCAGGGTGGCCGAGACCGGATCTTTTTTGACGATCGCACCATAAAGATAACCGAGGAGCCCCGACCCATAATAGGAATCGTATTCCATGCCGTGGACCGAGGCCGGCTCTCCCTCAGGAAGACAAAGAATTTTAACCCGCTCGAGCACTCCCTCGAACCCGTTTCCCGGATAGGTGAACGTTTCAGGCACTCGTGATTTATAAAGACGGCTGAGAAAATCGACATACCAGAAACCTTCATAGAGTTTGTCGCAGCCGTACCAGATCTGGGCCCAGCCGTGGTGGTCGCTTGAGTAGTCCTGGTAAAGGTTCCACCCGCGCGCCAACTCATTCAGCGGCTTTCCCTCCACGACAATCGTGCGGGCGAAATCGTGAAGGGTCGACACCATATCGAGACCGTTCAGGGCGACGATGTCCCAGTAGAGCTTTCGGTCCGGCCTCTCGGGAAAGAGAAAAGCAGCGCCGATCGTGCTGGAGAGATCCTGCTTCACCTGGTCCTGGTTTCCGCCCTGGGGAGGTTCCCAAGTCCGGACGAGGCGCTCCTTGGGCGCACCACCGATCATCACTTCCTCGACGAGTCCCCGTGTTTCTGAGTCGAGCCTGTCCCAGAGTTTGGCGGCGGCGAGGGTCAGGAATCCGACTTCGTCGGCCCGGTAGCCGAACTCGCGGCGCCAGTACTTACCCTCGAGAAATTGCGGCGCCGTATCTTCATAGATGTAAGGAAAGCGGTTTTTCACATAGACGCTGGTCAGGCAGCACCAGCGGATCGATTTTACGGCGTGATCGAGCAGAACGGAGCGGGGAATTTTCTTGGCCGTAAAGTGCGTCTTATCCGTTTCCGTCAGCAGGACGCTGTAGCAGAAATCGACCAGACCGTTGAGCGGAATGGTGACGATTCCTGCGTAGCCTTTATAGGCGGGAGTCCAGTCGTCGTATTTGCGGGCGTCGAAAAAGCCGCTGTTCGGGATGCGCTTGGAGTCGTCCACCCAGAGCGGCTCAAAGGCGGCGACCGCCTCTTCGATGATCCCCAGGTAGAGGTCCGTCAGCTCTTTTTCGGTCATTTGGCCCGGGGCCCGAAGCGACGTCGCGCCGAAAAGGGAGAGAAACGAAAAGACGATTAAGACCGCCGTTGAGCGGCCTCCGTTGTGGCGGGAAAATTTCATCGGCTTCACTCCTTATGGGTTCTCGGGATCGCTTTTTATTTTCATCGCCTTCCATTTATATTATTGAACCGGGGAGAGGTCAACCCCGTTCAAGCCGGCAAGCATCCTTCAACGGGCGACGGGAAAAACGTCCGCGAAAGGCGTGGAGGACCCGAGCCCTGGCCCCGACATCCCCCGGTTGCCAAGCGGACTCATCCCGCATCCGGAGAAGCTCTCTTCAAGCTGTCCATTCTTGCGCCGGGCGGCAAAATCGAATACAATCCCCGACCATGCGGCCGGAAAGCGAAATGAAAAGCTCGATTTCTCCTCCCTCCTCTCGGCTCGATTCGATCGATCTTTTCCGCGGGCTGACGATCTTTCTGATGATCTTCGTCAACGAGCTCGGCGGGCCGGGAATGGGGGACATCGTCGGCTATCCCGCCTGGCTTTGGCATGCGATGAAGCCCGACCGGTTTCATTTCGCCGATATCGTGGCGCCGGCGTTTTTGTTCATCATGGGCGTCTCGCTGCCTCTCGCCGTCAAAAAACGTCTGGAACAGGGGGATTCTTTGGGCCGGGTCTGGCGCCACGTCCTTGTCCGCACGGCCAGCCTGATGATCATCGGTATTTCCATGGGAAACATGCGGGCGGGCCGGCTGACGATGAGGCCGGTCGGTCTGAGTCCCATGCTCTGGACGACACTCCTCATGGCGAGTTTTCTTCTCATCTGGCTTCAATACCCCAAGGCCGGCGGCTGGAAGAAGGCTGTTTTTCTCGGGCTGCGCCTCGCGGGGGTCGTGCTCCTCGTCTCTCTTCTGGCAGTCTACCGGGAGGGACCGGAGCTCGGCTGGATCAAGGTCCGCTGGTTCGTTCTGGGCCTCTTGGGCTGGGCCTATCTCATCGGCTTCATCGCCTATCTTCTTTTCAAGCGCCATCCGGCCGGGATGGTCGGCCTGATCTCGCTTCTTTTTCTTTTAAGCATCGCCGAAAAAGCCGGTGTTTTTTCTCCTTATCCCTGGCTGATGTCCGTCAACAAAGTCGTCAACCTCGGCTCCGTGATCGGACTTCATCCGGCGATGACGGTCTCGGGCGTGTTCGTCGGCCTGCTCTTCCTTCCGGATTCCCCGGCCGGAACGGGTGGGAAACGCCTGAAGTGGATGCTCGCTTTTGCCGCCTGGGCGCTCCTGGGCGGGGTTTTTACCCGGCCGCTCTACGGGGCTTTCAAGCAGCAGATGACCCCGTCCTGGGGACTCTATAGCGTCGGCATCAGCGCGGCCGTTTTCGCCTTCGTCTACTGGCTGGTGGATGTCCGGAGGGTCAGAGCCTGGGGACGGATATTCCGGCCGGTCGGGCAGAATCCGCTTCTTCCGTATTTCCTTCATTATATGCTTCACCCCCTGCTCATCGTCCTCGGCATCCACGGCGTCAACCATTATCTCCATTCCGGCTGGCCGGGCGTTTTCCGAACCCTCGGCGTCACCGTTCTTCTCGTTCTCTTTTCCAACTGGCTGACCGTCCGCTATCGCCTGCGGCTCAGGCTCTAAGATTCCTGGAAGAAAACCGTGGAGTTCGATCGCCGGTTGATCTTCCAGTTCATCGCCGATAGAATTTCCGGCGTGGAGAGGTCATCGAGTGGCGATGAGTTTACTTCGGTCTGCCGGGGAAGCTGAATAACATTTTCTCTCCCGGGGAGGAGGTGTGGATGTTCGCAAGACCGTCGATCCTGATTTTTGGAATCGGCGGAATGATTCTCGCCGCACCGCTTTTTTCTCAAAGCGCGAACGATATTTTCGAGCGCCTGGTCGGACCGGCGGCGAAGATGGATCCCGCCGTCGTGAAGATGGTCTTGAAAAGCCTCCCGGGCATGAAATTCCGCCTGGATACGGACGGCGACGGGAGGGCGGACACGATCTATTTCATCGACAACCATGAGCGCCATTCCGCCGACCGGCAGCCTTTGCTCGTCAAGGTCGTCGACGAAGACGGCGACATGGAGGAGACGGGGGAAGGCGACCGGGACAGCGATCTTTATATCGCCGACTGGAACGGAGACGGAACGGTCGACCGGGCGGTGGACTACATCGACCTCGATCACGACCAGGATGTGGACGAAGAGGTCCAGTACCGCTGGCATGAGAATCTCCAGTTCCGGGACGACACATGGGAATCCCTTGTCTATGACGGACGCGCCTATTCCGCCTTCTGGGCCCGGGATGTCGGCGACGACAACCGCTTGCTCTTCGAGCGGAACTACGAATACAACCAGGAAACGACTCAGTGGCAGTGCGACTTCAACGGGGATGAAATCATCGTCTACGCTTTTCTTTATGACGCCGGGGAAAATCGCTTTGTTCCCGGCTGGGAAAATCCCTTCTGCTGGTATGACCTCGATGGAGACGACCTGGCCGAGGAGGTCGTTCGACTGACCGGAAACCGAGGCATTATCCGCAGCCTCCGCTACAGCTGGGACATCGATGACGACAACGGGGAGGAGAGCCCGCGCGACTATGATCTCTCCATCACGTCGCTCGGGCCTGTTTCCTACGGTGAAGAGGACTGCTTTCGCCTCGTCCTCAGGGGCATCCCGACGGGTCCGGTCGTCGCCTGGGAAAAAGCCAGGGAGCTGGCCAAGAAGGCCGACTGGTCGAAGGCCCATCTGACGTTCGATGAGAACGACAACAACATCGACCCGAGAGAAGGGCAGGCCCATAACGAGCGCTGGGAGGGGGTGCTCAACCATCCGAACGAGTATTTTCCCCAGGTCGGGGGTCCGTCCTGCGGGCCGTTCAACAAGAGAAACGAAGTCGACAGCGACAATTCGGGCGGCTTCAATTTTTATTATTCGGCGGTCGACCGGCGCTGGCATCTGTTTGGCGCGGAGGTCGGCTGGATCAAGGCGGACTACGATTATGACGGAATAATGGACATGGAGATCCGGTTTGAGGATCGCGACGCCGACGGCTTTTTCGATCTCTGGAAATACGATCTCGACGCCGATGGAGAATGGGACCGGGAGTTTCGACTCGAGAAGGACGAAACGGAGCGAGTGCCGTTTGAATATGAACTTCTTCATCGAGCCTACGTTCGCGAACTGGGAACCGTCATCGAGGAGAATCGGCGGTTGATCGAAACTTTGAAGATAGCGCTCCGGAAACTGGAGCCGAATTTTGTCGTCGATCCGGTGGAGGAGTATTTCGCGGAGCGCTTGGCGAAGGAATACGACCGGGGATTCAGGCTGGGAGAAAAGATCAAGAAGAGCCGGGAGGCGAATCGGTACTACAGCGACCTGATCCGGGAACGCTATTTCATGCGCTTCTTGAACGTGGCAGAAGGGAAGATCTCGGCCGTCGAAGAGATCCTGAAGGTCTTTCAGGCCGGCGAGTACGGGAAGGCGGCGGAAATTCTGGAGAAGGCATTGAAAATTCGGAAAAGTTCGCCGATTCCGGCTCAAGGGAGAACATGCTCAGGCGCGTTTCGCGAAGGCGTGTGCGGGCAGGGCGCGCCGGCTTTGCCGCCCGATACGCCGCCGCTTTGACAAGCTCGTTCGCATCGTGATAATTATCCCATAGAGGTTAACGAGGTGAATCATGCGAAAAAATCTGAAGACGGATGAGAGGCAGGTGTCGCTGGGCCGGCGGAGTTTTATAAAGAATGCCGGGCTGCTTTCAGCCGGGGCGGTCCTCGCTCAAAATCAGGCCCGAACAGCCGCGGCGGCGCCCTCCTTATCCCAGACCTCCGGACAGGGGAGACCGTTGGAGCCGCGGACGCTCGGCCGGACCGGCCTCAAGGTCTCGCCCATCGGGCTGGGGACGATTCCCCTCTTCCGCGCCCCCCGGGAGCAGGCCATTGCCGTCGTTCGCAAGGCCGAAGAACTGGGGATCAATTACATTGATCTGGCCCGGGGCTACAGGCGAGGCCTGGCCGAGGAATGGGTCGGCGAAGCGATCAAAGGCCGCCGCGACAAGTTCGTCATCGTCACCAAGTCCACCGACTACACGAGCAAGATCAGCCAGGCCGTCGAGCAGAGCCTCAAAGCTCTCCAGACCGACTATATCGATGTCTATTGCTTCCATTCGTTGATGCAGGACGAGCAGTGGAAAACCGTCATCGGCCCGAACGGCGCCATGGAAGCGCTGAAGAAAGCCCAGAAAGAGGGGAAGATCCGGTTCATCGGGATCAGCGGCCACCGTTCCGATCAGTTCACCGAAATCATCAAGGGCGGCGACATCGACCTGGTCATCATGATATTCAACTATGTTTTTGACGACGCTCTCTACGATCTTTTGCCCACGGCCAAGGAGCTGAATGTCGGGTTCGCCGGGATCAAGCCCTTTGCCGGTTGTTTTCTCAATCAGCACGAGCTGAGCCTGCGCTGGATTCTGGAGCATCCCGTGGACGTTACTGTGCCGGGGATGTGGCAGATCGACGAGGTCGTCCAGAACACCCGGGTGCTGAGAGAATTCACCCCCGTCAACGAGACGGAACGAGAATTCCTGGCTGAGGAAAAGAAGTACTGGTATTACCGGATCTGCCGCGTCTGCTACCAGTGCAAACCGTGCCCTCAGGGCATCCCCTACACATCGATTTTCATGCTGCCGCTGTTCCTGCGGCGGAACGGCTTCTATTTGACCCTCGAGGAAAACAAGGGGAAATTCAAATACCTCAACGAAATGGACAAGATCGAAAAGTGCGACCACTGCGGGCTGTGCATCGAGACCTGCAAGTATCACATGCCGATCCCGGACCTCATCCGGGACGTTAAACGAACTTACTACGACGTCATCAAACTCTATAAAATCTAATTACCAGAGATCGATGCCGTTGTCCTTGAAATAGCGCAGCCAGACGGTTCCGGCGGATTTGGCTTGGTCCTTTCCGGCCGCCAAAGAAACGCGAAGCGTGTATTTGGCGCCCGGGCGGACGCGGGCGATGCGAAGCGGATATTTGCTGAACGCATCCGTTTGGCTGCGGTTGAGCTCGGTGAACCGGGAGATCTCCCTTCCATCCTCGAACAGAGCCGCCCACTCGAAGAAAATCTCGTCGTTTCCGGCGTTCTGGACAAAGTTGAAACGATAGATTCCTTCTTGCTTGACATAGGGAGTCACGTCCCACCACAACTGGGTCCAGAGCCGTCCGATTTCGCCTTCTTTCCATTCCCCGACTTTGATTTCGGGCCGGTGATAATCGACTCCCAGGGCGTCAAGCTTTGGGAAGTGCTCCTTGAGGCGGTTTGAGAACGCGGCCAAATCTTTGCCTGCAGCCGGCGACCAGACGGCTTCGGCGAAGGCGCAGAGCCGAGGAAACATCTGCGGATCGACTTCAAATTCCTGGGTGTATTCCGCCCACAGGCAGCACTCTCCGCCCATGATGAGCGAAGCCTGTTCGGCCGTCAGTTCCGCCGGAACCGGGTTGAACGCATAGGCTTTCTCCAGCGAATTCAGAGTGCCGTAGTTTGCCCGGACTTCTTCGGGAACCTGCGGGCAGTAAAAATAGGTTCCGTGCCAGGGCGAGGAAATGACCGGATTTCCCTGCTTGGCTGCCGCCACCGCTCCGGCCAGCCCGCGCCAGGACTGAACAACCGAGGTCGGCGAGACGCCGCCTTCGAGGATCTCGTCCCAGCCGATGATGCGGCGGCCTTTCGATTGCATGTATCGATCGATCCGGCGGGTGAAATAGCCCTGGAGCTCGTTCTCATCCTTCAGGCCTTCGGCCTTGATCCGCGCCTGGCACTCGGGGCAGGACTTCCAATAATATTTCGGGCATTCATCGCCGCCGATATGAACATAGGTCGAGGGAAAAAGCGCGCAGACCTCGTCGAGGATATTTTGAAGGAATTCGAAGGTCAATTCCTTGCCCGGGCAGAAGACGTCGTTGAAGATCCCCCAGTGGTTTTCGACCGCGATCGGCTTTCCCGTGCAGGAATACTCCGGATAGGCGGCCAGCGCGGCCACGCTGTGTCCCGGCATCTCGATTTCCGGAACAACCGTGACGTAGCGGCTTTGGGCGTAAGCGACGATGTCCCTGACCTCCTCCTGGGTGTAAAACCCTCCGTAGCGTTTGCCGTTTTGTGTCCGCCAGGCGCCGACCTCGGTCAGTCGAGGATAGCGCTTGATCTCCAGCCGCCAGCCCTGATCCTCCGTCAGATGCCAGTGAAAGACGTTCATTTTGTGGTAGGCGAGAAGGTCGATGTAGCGTTTGATCAGGTCGACAGACATGAAATGCCGGCCGCAGTCGAGGAGCATGCCCCGCCAGGCGAAGCGCGGCCGGTCCTCTATCTCGAGGCAGGGGATCTGCCTCTGCCCCGCGATCAGCTGCCGGAGCGTCTGAATTCCGTAGAACAGGCCCGCCGGCTTGAGAGCGGAGATGACGATCGAACGGGGAGCGATTTTCAGCCGATATCCTTCGGCGCCCAAATTCTTGAGTGATTTGACGATTCCCAATGCGATCATGGCGGGAGAGCGGATTTCATCTGACGTTTTTTTGATTTCGAGCTGATCCCCGCGGCTTTCCTGCCAGACTTGCGCCAGATAGGCAGCCAGGTCAGCCACCTCCCGTTCGCTGGTCTTGGTCAGGATTTCCGGCTTCTGAGCGGTGAAGAACGATCCCTTCTCGATGATGATCTTTTCCGGTCGCGGGATGATCCCGATTCCGGCCTTGGCCGTCGCCGGCACTTCCTGCATGGCGATCGCCCATAGACCCCATCCGAAAAACCCGAGACTGAAAAATGTCGCTATTCTGTTCATCGGACCTCCTGATTGGCGAGGCCAGTGTAGTGCTTCGGCAGAAAAGATGTCAACCCGCCAGCGGCAAATTGACTTTCTCTTGCGATTTCTATAAGAAAAACTCTGTGTTCATTATTCTGATGAGGAGGGTCAAGCGGTGCGCGTAAAAAGACAGGTCCGGCGGGTTCTTCGGCCGTCGATTTTATTTGCGGCGGCGTTGCTTGTGTTCATGGTCGACAGGGGCTCGGCCATGACCGGGGCGACTGACCAGCCTCGGATTCCTTATTCCAGCCAAGAGCTCTTCGCTCTCGGCGGGCAGAGAGTCTTCGAGGGGGAGAATCTCAATGAGATTGCCTTTCCGCTCGGCGGAATCGGAACCGGGACGGTCTCTCTAGGCGGCCGCGGAAACCTTCGGGATTGGGAGATTTTCAATCGTCCCGGTAAAGGCGTCAACCTTCCGTTCACTTTTTTTGCCCTCTATTATGAGGAAGAGGACGGTCGGAAAGGCGTCCGTGTCCTTGAAGGTCCCTTGAACCCGCCGTTCAGCGGCCGCGACGGCGTCCCTCGGACCGGGGTCCCCGGACTTCCGCGTATGGAAAAAGCGCGATTTTTCGGCGAATACCCCTTAGCAAGAGTGGAGTTTGAGGACAGACGGGTCCCTCTGGCGATTTCGCTGGAAGCGTTCAACCCATTCATCCCCCTGAAGCCGGAAGAATCCGGCATTCCCGCTGCGGTCCTCCGGTTTCGGGTCAAGAATCTCAGCCGGACGAAGATCAAAATCACCGTCGCCGGGTCGATCATGAATCCGATCGGCTTTGACGGACGCGACACAATCGCCGGCCTAAGCAACGAGAAATTCGGCGGAAACCTCAACCAGATCCGCCGGACGCCGACTCTTTCCGGCCTGTTCATGAGTTCGAAAAAGGTCGAACCGGGCTCCCCCGCGTTCGGCACCATGGCCCTCGCCACGACATGGAAGGACATCACCCACGTTTCCCATTGGGTGCGAGGCGATTGGTGGGACGACCTGCAAATTTTCTGGGATGATTTCAGCGACGACGGCCGGCTGAAGGCGACGGCGGAAGAAGATGCGTCTCCCGACAGGAGGACGGATGTCGGCTCCCTCGGACTTCTGGCCGTGATCGAACCTTATGCGGAAATTCAGCTGCCTTTCTTTCTCACCTGGCATTTTCCGAATGTCCTGAACGACTTTGATATTGTCCGGGAACAGAGGGGCGGCGTTTTCAAGAACCGTTACGCCGAGCGCTTCGCCGACGCCTGGGACGCAGCCGAACATCTCGCCGCCGCTCTCCCGCGCTTGGAAAGGGAAACCCGGCTTTTCCATCAGGCGCTCTTTTCGACGACCCTGCCTCCCTATGTGATCGACGCTCTCTCCAGCCAGATGTCCACCATCCGGACGACGACCTGTCTCTGGCTCGAAGGCGGAAAATTCTTCGGGTTCGAGGGATGTAACGATCGGAGCGGATGCTGTCCGCTGAACTGCGCCCATGTCTGGAACTATGAACAGAGTCTGGCCTTCCTTTTTCCCAGCCTCGAGCGCTCGATGCGCGAAACGGATTTTCTCACTCAGGTCAGGCCGGACGGAGCGATGATCTTCCGAACCTCGCTACCCCTCGGCGCTTCCTACTGGAATTTTCGGCCGGCGGCGGACGGTCAGATGGGGCGAATCATCAGTCTCTACCGCGACTGGCAGATTTCAGGCGACAACGAATTTTTGAGGAAACTCTGGCCTCAGGCGAAGAAAGCCCTGGAATACGCCTGGATATCCTGGGATGCGGACCGGGACGGAATCATGGAGGGAGAGCAGCACAACACTTACGACATCGAGTTCTACGGTCCGAACAGCATGATGGGCGGATTTTATCTCGGAGCGCTTCTGGCGGGGTCGAAGATGGCCGAAGCCATGGGCGACAAAGGTGCGGCCAGGATGTATCTCGATCTTTTGGAGAAAGGGAAAAAGAAGTATGACGAGCTTCTCTGGAACGGAGAATATTACGTCCAGAAATCCGATCAGGTGATGGAGAAAAAATATCAGTACGGCGAGGGCTGCCTTTCCGACCAGGTCCTTGGCCAGTGGCTGGCCATGGTTGCCGGGCTCGGCCGCTTTCTCCCCGAGAACCGTCTCCAAACGGCCCTCGGCTCGATCTTTCGCTACAACTTCAGGCCAGATTTCCGCGACTTTTCCAATGTCCAGAGGACTTATGCCCTAGGCGATGAGAAAGGGCTCTTGCTCTGCTCCTGGCCGAAGGGCGGGCGTCCGCCGCTTCCGTTTGTCTATTCGGATGAAGTCTGGACGGGGATCGAGTATCATGTCGCTTCGCATCTGATTTATGAGGGCTTGCTCGAAGAAGGCCTGTCGCTTGTCAAAGCCGTGCGCGACCGCCATGACGGCCGGCGCCGCAACCCCTGGGATGAATTCGAGTGCGGGCATCACTACGCCCGGGCGATGTCGTCATGGGGACTGCTTCTCGCTTTATCCGGGTTTTCGTATTCGGGCCCGGATCTTCGGCTCGGATTCGCTCCGTGCCTCTCAGCGGAGAGTTTTCGCACCTTCTGGTCCACGGGATCCGGCTGGGGAACCTTCGAGCAGAAAGCGAAGAATGAAAAGGCGGTCGAAGCGGGATTGGCCGTCGCCTCGGGCGAGCTCGGGCTCAAAGAATTCTCCTTCCTTCTCCCGCCGGCTTTTCAAGATCGAGATCCGGTGTCTACGAGTGCCCGGCTCGACGGGAAGCCCCTCAAGCTCCAGGCCGTCAAGAACAGCCGCCGGGTCATCATTCGTTGGGAAAAGCCGGCCGTCCTGAAGGCCGGAGATCAGCTGTCGATCGAACTGGGGTTTTAGAGGCCCGCCTTTTGAGCTTGATCGAGTTCCCGGGCGGCCAGCTCCGCCTTGATTTTCATCATGACCATCCGATCGACGGGGTAAGCGAGAATGACCAGGAAGGCCAGTCCGGCGAAGATTGCTCCCGAGATGAAGGTTTCCAGGGCGACATTTCTTGCCGCCTGAGCCGTCTGGACTTTGGCCTCGGAAACGATTCCGGCCCAGTTGAGCATCAACCCGGTGAGAAGGAGTCCCAGAGAAAGCGCGGCTTTGGAAAAAAAACTGAAGACCGCGGCATAGCTTCCGTCTTTGAGAACGCCCGTCCGATGCTTATTGATCTCGGAGAGGTCGGCGACCATGGAGGCAGCAAGGGGACCGATGACGCCGCTTCCTGCCCAGTACATTGCCTGGAAAAATGCGAAGGCGATCACGGCGAGGGGAAGAACCGTCCTGCCCAAGGCCGGAATTCCCTCCGGCAGGACGAGAACAGCCCGGGGACGGAGGAGGCCGCCGCCGAAAAGAAGAAGGAGCATCAGATTTCCCGCCACACTCAGCGCCACTCCGACCCCGGCCGCAGGCTTCTTGTCCAGCCGGTGCACCAGGATCGGCGCCAGCCAGGCGCCGAAGGCGAAGCCGACCATCGTGCTGCCGTGAGCCAATGTTTTCTGGAGATCGGTGAACTCCATGTAGAAACGGTAGGTGAACATTTGGATCTGGGCGACAAACATCATCCCCAGCTGAGCGACGCCGAAAAAGAGGAAGACGATCATCGCCCGCCGGTCGGTCAAGATCTCCCGCATGTCGCGAAAGAACTCGTTCCAGCCTTTGCCCTTGATTTCTCGGCTGGCTCGGGTGTCGTAGGCGTAGCGACGGGTGGAGAAAAAACAGATCAGGATCAAAACGAAAGACGCTAGGGCGAGGACCGCGCCCATCCGGGGGTAGTTTGATCTCAATGTTGTTCCGTCCACCAGCGCGCCGCCTGTCGATCTTCGGTCGGAGAAAAAAAGCATCCAGCCGCCGGCGTTGAAGAGGAGATTCATCGTCATGTTGAAAATGGAACGGACGCTCTGCAGGGTGGCCCGCTCCTCATAGTCGGTGCAAATTTCGAAACCGAGGGCCGCGTAAGGGACGCCGAACACCGTCCAGGTCGTGCGGACAATCAAGTTGACGACGAGGATATACCAGAAAATCGCTGTCGGCCCTTGAAACGCCGAGGGAACAAACCAGAGGAAGAAAAAGGAGACGGCCAGGGAAAAACCGCCGACAAGGATGTAAGGATGGCGCCGGCCGAAGCGGCTGCGGGTGTGGTCGGTGATGTGCCCCATGACCGGATCGGAAACCGCGTCCCAGAGCAGAGAAATAGAGAGAGCCAAACCGGCCCATTGGCTGTTCAGCCCGAGGACCTGAACATAGTAGAGCAAAGCGAAAGCGGCGATGCCGTTCATCGTCAACGAGGTCGCCCCTTCGCCGCTGGCATAGAGAATGATTTGCCGGAGCGGCGTCCTCCGGCTTTGATTCATTCCCGGTTTCATGGGATTCTTGCCGGTTTCAGATCGGGAAGCCGGTACCGCCAAAGACGGGCATTGGAGGCAAAATACAGCATCCCATCCTTAACGGCCAGGCCTGCCGTGGCCGGAACCGGAAGATCGGCCAATTTTTCCGGGCTGATCGGCCGGTCGAGGCGGAGGATGGACGAGCTGAGGAGGCCATAGATCGTTCCTCCCTGGGCCGCCGCCAGAGCGGGCCGGACCAGGCTGCCGAAGCGGGACAGATCCTCGAGGTGGACGACTTTCTTCTGCTTGAGGTCGAAGACAAAATATTTCGAACCCGAGGCGAGGCCGTAAATCAGTCCGTCCGGACCGACCTCGAGGCTGAAAACCTCCTCGGCGCCTGGGACCGGAACCGTGCGGAAGACGACTTTTTTTGTCTTCCAGTCCAGGAGATAGAGGACGCCCTCCTTTTCCCGCGGATGACCCCCGCCGGGCGTGAGAACGCTCGTTCCGCCCACTAGGTCGCCGTTGGGCAGAGCTTTGAGAGTGTGAGTGCTGTGAAAGGGAATGACCTGCTCATGAGTGAGGAGGGTCTTTTCACCCGTCCTGAGATTGACGATGCCGATGCCTCCGCCGGTCATGCCGTATCCCATGAACCCGGCCATCAGGACGTGCTCTCCATCAGGATGAGCGAGACAGGTCCGGGGTCGGGCGATGTCGCCCTCGAATTGAGCGATGATCTTGGGGTTCGGGTCGGCCGGATTCTCCTGATCGAACGGTCGGCTGGTGTCGAAGAGGTGGAAGTACCCGCTACTGTAGGAAGGCCCGACAAGGAATTTTCCCTGGGTGGCCAGGGCGCAGATATTGCCGCCGCCGATCCCCTTGACGGGACCGAAGTCGGTCGTCGTCTGGGTTGCGGGATCATAGGCAAAGAAATGCATCGGATGCATCGTCGAGCCGTAGATTTTTCCGTCAGGGCCGACCGCGACGGTGCTGATGGCCGCGCCGCCGGAGCGAAACCGGATCTCGATTTTCTTCTCCGAACCTGTTTTTGGGTCTCTGATCACCATCCATCGCTCCGGCAGATTGTAGCGGACAAGCTCGCGGCCATCGGGGAAGACGCCGCTCACCGTCCCGAACGGGATCGCCTGCCGGGGCTCGAATTCCGGCAGGCTTTCTTTGGTCACAGGCTCCGCTTTTCCGGCGAGCATCCTGAACCATTTTTCCCCTGCCTCCCCGTAAACGCGGCCGTCCAGGCCTCTGTGGACGCGGGCGGTCCCGAGAATCCGATCCTTTTCGGGAACAAGGGACCGCATCTCTCCGGTTTTCGGATCGAACGCGACGACGTTCATGCGGGCCGTCCCGATGCCGCAGTAGATCCATCCGGCCGAGTCCGTCGCCATGTTGCTCGGATAATGCTCCTCAGGGTCCATCCGGCCGTGGTCTTTCATCTCCTTTGTTTTCGGATCGAAGGAGACAAGATGGGAGTTCGGGTAGCTTCCCGCGTAGATCCTGCCGTCCGGGCCGTCGACCATCGCGCTTCCGGTGTAGCATTCCTCGGTCGGCGCCGGCACGCCGGCGAAGGTGAAACGCCGTTCGTCGAGGTCGAATTCGAGGAGGGTCGGACCGGCAAAGGTATAGAAACGGCCGTTTCGACTGAGGAGCGAGGCGTAGGGCGCCCAGGCGGCGAATCTTTCCGACCGGGTCATTTCCGGGAAGACATGCTGCTCTGTTTCTCCGCTATCGATGTCCGTGACGAGAAGCGAGCCCAGGGGACTCATGTCGAGCAGGCAGGCGATGGCCAGAGATCGTCCCTTGGCATCCTGGGCGACGACGACCCCGCGGCTCTCGGAGACCGGGGCGGCGATGCCGAGGTCGGCGAATCCGCTCTCCTTGACCAGGCTGGATCGGATCGCCTCTTCCCCTTTAAGATGCTTATCCAGCCAGCCGTAGATGAGCTGGCGGGCTTCGTAAGGGACGGAATGACCCTGGCCGTGACTGTAGAAGGCAAAATTCTGCGGCGCCTGCTCCAGCTCATAGACGTCCATCACTTTCATCAGCATCAGGACCCGCTGGCGGTAGGTGAGTTGGGCGAGCCGAGGTTCGTCGCCGGCGATATAGTCGTTGAGGGCGCTGAGATCGAGGAAGGGACGCGGGGCGACGAGGGCCATGATCTCATGCATGTCGATCGGCGGAAGCTCGCCCCGAAGCAGTCCGGGCCGCAGATGCTTGAAATACACATACCACTCGTCCCGGGCCCAGGCTTCGACCTTGCTGTTCTGTCGGAAGGGAGCGCAGGCCGAATTGGCGACGGTGACCTTGATTCTCGGATCGTAGGCGGCCAGGAAATAAGCTCCGTGCCCGCCGAGAGAATGGCCGATGACTCCGATCCTCTCCGGGTCGACTTCGGGCAATGTCTGAAGGACATCGACGGCGATGGCGTGCTCATAGGCGGCTTTCCCGACAGCCGTCCACTGGGGATGCTTCTCGTAAAACCGCTGGGTGTTGTAAGCGCCCTCGGGAGGGATGCGTTCCCCGGCGACAAAATGATCGGGAGCGATGACGACATAGCCGCGCCGGGCGAGCTGGTCGAGAAACGCTTTCTCCGGATTGTCTTCGAGGCCGGCCTCCCGCTCTTTCCCGCGGGGGTACGTGCCGTGAAGGGTGACCATCGCCGGGGCCGGTTTATTGATCCTCAGCGGAACGGCGAGAAATGCGTGGGCCCTTTCCTCCGGTTCGACGGCGTAGCTGATCAGCCGGCGCTCATAGATGCCGTCGACTTCCACCGATTCATGGGTGATGAGGCCGAGGGGAGGCTTGGCCGGCTTATAGGCGTCGCGGATGAGCTCGAGATATCTTTTCCTCAGGATTTCTTTGCGCTCTTTCCAGTCGGCGGCATTTCTTACGCCCTCGAGAAGGTCATCCCAGGAGCTGACGATCGGCTGAGGATCGGAACGGCGGCGGACGGGCTGATCCTGGCGGAACGAGCCGGCAAAGGAAATGAAAAAGAGAAGGACAAGAACGATTCCGATCTCGGCTTTTCTCTTCATGGCGGTTTCCTCTCCAAACGAAATCGGCCGGCCCATCGCGGCTCAAGCCAAGAAGATATCTCTTTCCGCTCGGTCGGGTCAAGAAGAGATCGGCTTGATAACGGCTCTCGTCCCGACCCTGATTTGATTATTTCTATAAAATTTATCGGAAAAATAGGAATAAAATCCTCCAAGGACGGCGAGTTGGATACGCGGCCGGCCACGGGGACGGGGAATTCCTCGTCGGGGAAGCCGAGGGGGCCAGCGGATGGAATCTGAGCCCTCGGCTGCGGTCGGTTCGGAGTCTGACCCCTCGGTCGCAGGCTGCGGGTTCATCCTCCGCCCGATTACCAGCGGAAGCCTGTCCCGAGATTCACGACATCTCGGCGCAGTCCGTCTCCCTGGCGGCGGGTGTAGTTGAGCTGCAAGCGGAGATGCCCCATGATCACCCAGTCGATGCCGGCGAGATAAATCGAGCTCCGCGCGATGTCGAGGTCATCGACGGCGGCGATCTCGTAGGGTCTCGATCCCCGGCCGAAGGCAAACCAGAGGAAGTTGGAGTCGCTGAAATAGGTTCTCAAGTTGGCCGTCCAGGAAAAGGCGGCTCCCTTTTGATCCGGCGTGTAATACCAGCGCAGGAAGACCAGGAATCTTCCCAGATAGCGGCCGATGCTTCCGAAATAGATATTCGCCGGTCGGGACGAGAAATTCATTCTCCGATACCCGAGAGAGAAATCCCAGGCAGATGAAATTCCTTGATAGATCTCCACCAGATACTGAGAGTGCGGAAGATGAGCCGACCGGGGAGAGACGGCGGCATCCAGATAAGCATAGGCCCTCTTCCACAGGCGGGGGTAGAATTCGAGATCGAAATAAGTTTCCTTCTCGCCGAAGCGCTCCGCCCGTCCGATTTTAAGGACAAGGGGCCCGGCGCGGGTGAGCGGGATTTGAAAGGCAAGGCGCTCGTCCAGATAAGCGCTTCGGCCGTCGCTCCACGATTCGTTTTGCCCCTCGAAGCGGATTTCAAACCGATCCTGCCATCGGGGCGAAGCGGTTTTCAGGGCCCGCTCGTAGTCTTTGTTGTCGGGGGAAAGGCGGAGCGCCTGCCCGAAGAGTTTTCTCGCCCGGGCATAATTTCCATCCCAGAGATAAACTCGGGCGAGGCGGAAATGAAGATCAGGGTCTTCCGGATGCTGTTCTTTGAGCTGGGAATAGAGGGAAACGGCTGTGGGATAATCCCCCTGCCACGAGGCGACCTCGGCTAGCCCGATCAGGGCTTCTCTGTTTCCGGGGCTCAGGGTCAGGACTTCTTGATATCCGGACACAGCCGCGGGGTAATTTTTCTTCCAGGACTCGACTCGCGAACGGAAGAGAAGGACATCGGTGTTTCCCGGATAGGCCCGGCTCATTTTATGGAAGATTTCCAGGGCTTCCTCGTACCGGCCGGAATAAGCATAAGCGCGGCCAAGGAGAAAATTCAGCTCGTAATCGATGGGATCAAACTTGAGTTCGTCAAGACAGAGACGAACAGCGTTCGAATAATCTCCTCTCCGGATCGCTTCCGAGGCTTTTTCTATTGTCGCTTCTTTAGATTGTCCGGACAGCCGGGGCAGGAAAAGAAAAAGGAGGCCGGAAAAAAGAACGATGGACCGGAAGCGTTTCGGCATCGGCTACCTCGTTATGGCAAATCCTTTTCTCTCCATGGCCCCCCACTCTGTTTTCCCCCGGAAGAAATCGTAGAACGCCCGGACGCGGACGACGGCAAGCCATTGGCGGTAGACGATGTTTTCGAAGAAGCTGAACAGGGTAATGATCAGGATGTCCTTGAGACGGGGATAGCGGTGGGAAGAGAATTCCTGAAGAAGAAGGGAAATCAAAGACAGGAGAATGCCCATGATGACGGCGACGAGGAAAAAGAGCAGGGCAAAGGGAAAGTCGACAAGGTTGAAAAACAGGCAGGCGGCAAACATCAGGTATCCTAAGACTTCGATGATCGGGCCGAGCATCTCGAAAAAGAAGTAAAAAGGCATGGCCACAAACCCGGTAACGCCGTAACGGGGGTTGAAGAGCATTTTGGAATTATAGAGAAGACAGTCGACGAGACCCCGATGCCAGCGGTTTCTCTGTCTGGCCAGGAGGCGCAGGGATTCCGGCGCTTCCGTCCAGCAGATCGGGTCGGGGATGAACCGGATCGCGTATGGTTTTTTCATCTCATGGAGATGTCTCCGCAGCCTGATGACAAGGTCCATATCTTCGCCGACCGTTCCTTTTCGATAGCCGCCGCACTGGAGGACGACATCTTTGCGGAACAAGCCGAATGCGCCTGAAATGATCAAAAGACTGTTGAGCTTGCTCAGCCCGGTCCGCCCGCCCAGAAAGGCCCGCAGGTATTCGATGATCTGGAAGCGGGCCAGGGTGTTGCCCGGCATCCCGACCCGGACGAGCTGGCCGTTTTTGATCGCGCAACCGTTGCTCAGGCGGATGATCCCGCCGGCGGCGACGGTCTTTTCCGGCTCTTCGAGAAACGGACGGACCATTTTCAAAAGCGCGTCTTTCTCGAGAAGAGAGTCGCTGTCCACGGCGCAGAAAAGGGGAAAGCGGGAGATGTTCAGGCCGGCGTTCAAGGCATCGGCTTTTTTCCCGTTGACTTTATCGACCACCACGAGTCTCGGATAGAGAGGAGAGGCATAGATTCCTCTGACCGGCTGGTGGTCGACGATCTTGCGGAAGACGCGTTTCGTCTTTTCCAGATGGAAAAAGCGGATGAGCTTTTCGAGCGTCCTGTCCTTCGATCCGTCGTTGACGACGATGACCTCGAAATTCGGATACTCGAGGGAGAGCAAAGACCGCGTGCTTTCGATGATCGTGTTCTCTTCGTTGTAGGCCGGAGCGATGATGGAGATGGGCTTGACGAGCGGCAGGCGGAAGATCTCCTTGAAGCGGATGTAGGTCGTGAGGTGGCGATAATGGAAAAGGCCGTGGAGCGAAAGAAGATTAAAGAGGATGTAAAAGCCGTTGACCAGGAAAAAATAGGTGAGGATGACGATATTGATCGTCCGGAGGGCGGCGCTCAACATTTCGATCATGGGTCAACTCGCTCCCGGGAACTGGACCAGCTCGTTCAGAATCATGACCGACATATCTCGGGCATACCTGTCCTCTTCTTGAGCGGCGACCTCCTTCAGGCGGTGGAGTCCAGTTTCGCCGATCTCGGCCAGAGCCTGGGCGGCGCTATAGCGGACATACCAATGGGGGGAAAAGAGGGCCTTAACCAGGATCTCCACGGTCTGCGGATTCTTGAGTTTTCCCAGGCTTTTGAGCGCCTGGGTCTGGACTTCCCAGGCCTGATCGGACGCCAAAGCAATCAACGATTCTGCGGTCTCGGGGATGAGAAGGTTTCCCAGAGCCCGGGCAACCTTGATCCGGATTTCCTTTTCGGGGTGAGAGGCGAGACGGACGATCTCTTCCCAGACGGAACGGACCGGGATCGCGCCGGCGAGTTCGACGAGAAGCCCGACTTTTTCAATCGGCAGCGGCTTGCGCAGATATTCTCTGAGCAGGGACTCGACTCTCGTGCCCAGGCTGAACATGATGTTGAAATAGATCCTGCTCGCAGATCCCGGATCCTGCTCGAAGGCCTGAAAGAGAAAATTCATCATCTCCGGAGAGGGGATCCGGGAAAGGGCCGTGAGCACGGCCAGTTTGATGATTGGTTTATCTTGAAGAAGCCGAAGAAGGACCTCTTTGTCTTGGCGGCTGAAGAAAATGACGAACAGCCGGGCATTTTGAAGACGGCGGATCGTGCGCCTCGAGTTCAGGGATTTCAAACAACGGTTCCTGATAGTGCGGTCGAAGATGATTTGCAGTTGGGTCCGGCCTTCGCCGGTGAGAAGATCTCCGTAATCGAGAAGGACTCGGGTCAGAACCGAGAGATGATGTTTGTGACGCGCGGCAATTCGGCTGGAGACGTCCGCCTGTCCGAGGGAAATGGCCTGCAGAATGTCGTTTTCAATCCGGCGATAGCTTTTTTCGAAGCGATCCTTTTGCCAGTCGGTTACGAGGCGACGGACGACGATGAAGAGAAAAAGGGAAAGGGAAAACAGGACGAGAAAAACGATGCCGGAGAGGGCAATGAGGGCGGAAGGATTCATGAACCGGAATCCAAAATTTTCTTGATCTTGGCTAGAAGAACCTGGGGAGAAAACGGCTTGGTGAGATAATCCGTGGCGCCGATTTCCAGGCCCTTCAGGACATCCGCCTCCTCGGCCAGAGAGCTGAGGATGACGACCGGAATATGGGCTTTTTCTTCGTCATTTTTATAAAGAGAAAGGAATTGAAAGCCGTTGAGGTCTGGCATCATGATGTCCAGGATAATAAGGGCGGGATCTTCCTTAAAGGCTTTTTTCAGCCCTTCCACCCCTGAAAGAGAGCTGGTGACGTCGTAATGCTCTTGCTTTAAAAAATGAGTGATGATTTTCACCGTGGTCGGGTCGTCATCGACGACCAGGATTTTCTTTGTTCCCATGGCGGGAGACGGCGCGCTCGCCGGAACTTTTTCGAGCGTCGAGGGAAGAGAAGACTCCAGCAGCTTTTTGATCATCAGCAGCTTCTCGAGTTCGCGATCGAGCTCCTGTTTCCATTGATCCTCAGAGTGATCGGGAGAAGGGTTAGACGGCGGGTTTTCCGTTTGCGCCGGCGATGGGAGCTCCAGAGCTTTTTCGCCTCCGTTCGCTTTCAGGCTTTCGATGGCTTCTCTTAGTTCCTTGACTTTGATCAACTCGGAAAAGGCAGATTCGGCCAATTTTTCCAATTTGGCTTTCATTTCGGTGGCGAAGGCGTGATGCGCATCGACTTCTTGTCTGATCTTGCCGATCATCGAGGCGACTTCCCTCCGGTCAAAGGAAAGATTGATCTTCGGGCGGCAGGCTTTTTTGGCCGACTTCGAGAGGCCGGACTTTTGCCTGGGCTTCGATTGGCCGGATGGAAACGGCGATTCTGTCTGGCTCATCGGTCTTCAGCGGTTGACGAAATCTCGCTTTTCCAGCTTATTCCAGGTGAAAACCCCGTCCTATCCCCTTAGACGGTGAATTTAAGGGGGATTTTTCCGCTTTCTTAATCCTCGGTTGCGGGCATTCAGGGTCATCTTTCGGGAGGGGGATCGGCCGGCTGATTTCAGGCTTGAAGGAATTCGCGCTGTTCCCCCCTGTAGAGACGAAAGCGATTTCGACCGTCGGCCTTCGCCCGATACATGGCGATATCGGCGTTCTTGACAAGAGCGTCGGCATCGTTTCCATCCTCGGGATAAACGGCAATTCCGATGCTGGCGGTGATCGGGATTTTCCGGTTCTCGACATCGAACGGCTTTTGAAAAGACAGAATCACTCTTTCGGCGACGTTTTTGGCGACTTCGATGGTCGGGATTTCGGGCAGAAGAAGAATGAATTCATCCCCGCCCAGTCGGGCCATGGTGTCGCCTTTGCGAAACATCTGAAGAAGCCGGTTGGAGACGCTCTGGAGAAGCCGGTCGCCCGTATTGTGTCCGAAGGTGTCGTTGACCTTCTTGAATTCGTCCAAATCGAGCATCAGAACGGCCAGGCGGTGAGTTTCTCTCTGGGCGCGGGCGAGAGCCATCGTCAGCCGGTCGAAAAACAAGGACCGATTGGGGAGCTCGGTCAGATGGTCGTGGATGGCGTTGTGGCGCAGCTTTTCTTCGTACCGCCTCCGCTCGGTGATGTCGTAAAGAACGAGGACTAAACCGCTGGTCTCGCCTTTGTTGTCCCTGGTCACGGTCGCTTTGAGCTCGACGGGAACTTTGTCCTCATAGTTGACGATCAGGATACTTCCGTCGGCCGGAACTCCCAGCTTACCGTTGAGGATGTCCGCAACCGAGAGTCGGATCAGGCGTCCCGAGCTCTCCTCCACCAGATGAAGAATGCTGAGGATCGGCTTGCCGATGCTTTCCTCCTTGCTCCAGCCGGTCAGTTTCTCCGCCACGGGATTCATAAAACTGACGTTCCCCTGGCGGTCGGCGGCGATGATCCCCTCGCCGATGCTCCGGAGGATCGTGCTCAGCCATTCCTCGCGTTCTTTCAGCTTGAGCTCCATCTGATGTTTGTAGAGGGCCATCTCGATGACCGTGATCAATTCTTTCTGGTCGACCGGCTTGAGCGTATAGCCAAGAGGCTGAGTAAATTTGGCCCGGCGGAGAGTGTTTTCGTCGGCGTGGGCGGTCAGATAGATCACCGGGATGTCGGACCGCTCGCGAATTTTCTCGGCGGCTTCCACGCCGTCCATCTCTCCTCGCAAGACGATGTCCATCAGGATCAGGTCCGGCTGCATTTTCTCGGCCAGCAGGAGGGATTCCTCGCCGGTCGACGCCAGGCCGCAGACCTCGTAGCCGGCGTTTCTGACGATGAGTTCGATATCCTGAGCGATGAGCGCTTCGTCCTCGACGATCAAAATCCGCGCTTTTTCAGGTGGGCTCATGGTTTTTGTCGGGCGCCGGATTCTTCAAAGCGAAGGATGAAATTCGTTCCCGGATGCCGGACGAGTTCGATGGCGGCGTCGATCTGGCCGGCGAGGGTGCAGACGATCTGCAGGCCGAGGGTCTCGGTCCGGCGGAAATCCAAGCCCTCCGGCATCCCCACCCCGTCATCC